>CAZKDH010000089.1:0-48676 GCA_964551505.1 uncultured Rhodospirillaceae bacterium | reverse complement strand
GTCGTCGCCCAGCTCAAGGTGAAGCTGCTGCCGGAGGAGGCGCGGGCTCTTGCGCGGGTGCCGACGGAAAACGTCGAGGCCTATACCTTCTATCTCCGCGGCCGCGAGTTCCTGCATCTGCGCACGCGCTCCTCCTACCGGGTGGCGCGCCAGATGTATGCGCGGGCGATCGAGCTCGACCCGCTCTATGCGCGCGCCTATGCGGGGCTCGCGGTCTGCGATGCCAAGCTCTATTCGAAGTTCGGCGTGGCGACCTCGGCGGAGGCAATCCTGGCGACGGCGGAGCGGTCGATCGAGCTCGACCCCAAGCTGGCCGAGGCCCATGCCGCGCGCGGCTTTGCGCTGAAGACGCAGGGGCGGCGCGACGAGGCCCTGGCCGCCTTCGGCCGCGCCCTCGCCCTCGACCCCGACTGCTTCGAGGCCTGCGAGTTCCTGGCCGAGTTCCATTTCCAGGACGGCGATTTCGAGACGGCGGCGGCGCTCTACCTGCGGATGATGGCGTTCCAGCCCGAGGACTATCGCGCCCCCTTCGCGCTGCAGATGATCCACCAGTCGCTGGGGCGGGAGGCCGAGGCGGAGAAATTCGCCCGCATCGGCCTCGCCCGCGCCGAGGAGGCGATCCGCCGGCATCCCGATTCCAACCTGCCGCTGGAGCTCGGCGCCCCGGCCTTGGCCGCCCTGGGCGAGCGCGACCGGGCGATCGACTGGATCACCCGCGCCCTCGAGATCGACCCCGACGACAACATCACCCGCTACAACGCCGCCTGCACCTATGCGCTGCTGGGCGAAGCCGCGCGGGCGCTCGACGTATTGGAACACTGGATCCGCCTCGCCGGCGCGGACGAGATCCTGTGGTTCAAGAACGACCCCGATTTCGACGGCATCAAGGAGGAGGCGAGGTATCAGGCGCTGCTGCGGCCGAAGGAGGAAGGGAAGTGAGTGTTGGTACGGTGAGGGGCAGAAGGCGTCCGGGTGATGGGTCGATTCAAGGATGGACCCATCACCCGACTCTTCGCGTCGCTACCTGCGATTCCCAGATCAGGACTGGTTATGTTGCCATTGCCCGTTTGGATTTGCGGCGCCTGGCGATAAAGCCAAGGCCGGCCAGAGCAGAGCCGAACAGCGGCAAAGCCGCGGGAATCGGGACGGCACTGACATTGTCGATTCGAATACCGCCGGTGCCGGCATTGCCGAAGTCGAGCGATGTGATATCGGCGAACAGATGCGTAAAGAACTGGCCGCCGTTGTTGTGTGCGAAGTCGCTTTGGGTCAGGACGATCATGTCGACGATGTTGGCGTCCTGAAATGCCGTTACCGTCAGTTCCGACGTGGTGCCGAGCAGTTGAAACCAGAATGACGTCACCGAAAACGCGCTGCCGTTCTGCGCCGACATGGTGGTGATATTATCGGCACTAAGCGACAGGCACGGCGCGGCAAAACAGTTGCCGCTGACGATGGTGGGGTTATCGAATTTGTAGCCGTCTTCGAGGTAGGGACTCTGGTTGGTCTGGTCGAATTCGATTGTCGCCGCCATGCTGGAAAGCGACCCTAATGTGGTCGCCAGCACGAACGCAGCAGCGGATAGAATCTTCTGGATCATAATTCTCTCCTCAATATGTGAAGATTCGAAATCGGCATTGAATAGATACCGGTGGCAAAGAGACGGCAAAACGTTCGGAATCTACTTAGAAGACTTTAATCCTGCAGGATCGAGGGCCTCGACGCGGCGCCGCGATCAGTCGCACGGCGCTCGCTCAGGAGCCGATCCCGACTCCATCAAAGACTCATCCGCAGCCCGTCCTGCTGTGCGGAACTACGATGGCGGGTGTGGGAGAAATCGTTCCCGGCGCGAAAAGTTCCCGACCGGCCACGATACGGGTGCGTTTTTGCACAAGGATTGCTTGCATCGTTGGACGTATTCGGGACGATACATGGCACGAGCACGCCCATCGGTCGTTCGACGCCGACCTCATTTTGAAGATTGCAATTTGCGCGATCACCGTCGCCGGGGGCGGGAGGCAGAGACGGAGAAATTCGCCCGCATCGGCTTGGCCCGCGCCGAGGAGGCGATCCGCCGGCATCCCGACTCCAACCTGCCGCTGGAGCTGGGCGCCCCGGCCTTGGTCGCCCTGGGCGAGCGCGAGAAGGCGATCGCCTGGATCACCCGCGCTCTGGAGATCGACCCCGACGACAACATCACCCGCTACAACGCCGCCTGCACCTATGCGCTGCTGGGCGAAGGAATTTAAGGGGGCTGATCGGCGGAGAGGTTCGAAGAGCGCAGGACCTCCCTGCGATGGAAGGCAGAGACTGACCTGCTTCCCGCATTCCAGGCCACGGATAGCTGGAAAGTTCCGGTGATGGTGGACGGGCGGCATGGCGGGCCGCCATTCAACCTAAATCGATGAATTCACTCTGGGTTTCTCGGCTCAACCCGTGCGGCTTGAGCGTCGATCGAGATTCTGTAGCCGTGGGCATACGGCATCCTCAATAGATGCACCCGATTGATAGGGGATATTGGCTTCGCAACCGCGAAAAGCCGGGTTTCAGGTCCGGAGGAACTTGTCGCGACCGCGATCCCGCAGGGCCCGGTTTCGCGGTTCCCGATGCCCTGGACCGGGCGCGATACCGCCGTCCAAGGGCGCTTGCAATGCCAGAATGGCGCTGATTAGATTTGGCGACTGCGAGCACCATCTCCGATGAATCACAGCCCATCGTGCCTCAAGTGGGCTGGCGGTGGACATTTGACATCGAACATCCCCGGCAAGGGGACATTCAACGCCCACTAACGCGCGGAGGGATTCCCCATGGCCACGACCAAGATCTACCAGCAGAACCACTTCTACGGCGCCGAGGACGTGAAAGGCGGCGGTTCCGTCACCGTCCAGCAGGACGCCTTCATTTTCGCCACCGGCGACAACGGAATCGAGGTCTATGACGGACCCTGGACGATCAAGGTCGACGGCTATGTCCAGAGCAATTTCAATGGCATCGCGATCTACGACACCGGCCTCACCAAGGCGACCGCGAACTCCAAGATAACCGTCGGCGCCGAGGGCATGATCATCAACACCGGTGCGGGGTTCAGCGGCATCGCCAGCGCGCAAGGGCTGGATGTCATCAATACCGGCCTGATCGAGGGCACGAGTTTCGGTATCCTGTTCAATGCCATGGGGAACTCGTCGAGCACGGCAGTCAGCGTCACCAACAATCTCGGCGGCGAAATCCATGGCGCCTTGGCGGGCATCCGGGTCGACGACGTGAACCACGATCTCGTTTTGAAGAACCAGGGCACCATCGACGGAGTCTACTGGCAGGCCGGCGCCACCATCACCAATAGCGGCCATCTCGGTTTCCTGTACGATCTCGGCTCCGGCGACACCCACAAGACGACGATCACGAATACCGGGACCATCGAGTCTTCCGTCCAACTCCGTGCCGGCGACGACATGCTCAAGAATTCCGGATTCATAGGCAGCGACATCGATCTTGCCGGCGGCAACGACACCCTCATCAACAGCGGCTTGATCGGCGGCATTATCAATGGCGGCGCCGGCAACGATACGGTGACCAACTCCGGCCTTATCAGCGGCCCCGTCTTCCTCTCCGACGGCAACAACAAGATCACCAATAGCGGTATCATGGACGACGTCATACGATTCACTGCGGGGACCAGCCAGCTCACCAATTCCGGGACGATCGACGGCGAGGTCGACTTCGGCACCAGCGTGGCAAAGCTGATCAATACAGGCGACATCGCCGACAATGTCACATTCGGCGACGGCGGCAACACCGTGAAGAACAGCGGCTATATCGGCGGGTCGGTCACGCTCGGCAGCGGCAACGACATTGTCACCAACACCGGACCCGCCGGGACTTTCCTACTCGGCGCGGGAAACGACAAGTTCGTCGGCGGCAACAATAGCGATAGCGTGTACGATGATCAGGGAAACGACAGCTACAGCCTCGGCGGCGGTGACGACCATTTCGTATGGAGTGGGCTCGGCAATGACACGGTGGATGGCGGCGCTGGAGCCAAGGATGACTTCATTTTCAATGCAAGCGATTCGGTGTTCGTCAACATCGACAGCAAGGCCTTGACGCTCCTGGGACAGGACCTGAATCAGCATCTGTTGCAGGCATCTTCTGCCGTCGCGACGCAGGGCACCGCCACAGTGAAAGGATTCGAGAACATCATCATGGCCTTGGGGGGCACCGGCAATGACATTCTCGCGGGCAACAGCGGGAACAACAGCCTCAACGGCGCAGAAGGAGACGACACGCTCTACGGCGGCAAGGGCGCCGACGAGCTTAACGGCTACATTGGCAACGACCGCTTCGTCTATCTCGCGATCACCGACAGCGGAAATACCAAGGCGACGCGCGATACAATCCACAACATGAACGGCGCCGGCGTGGCCGGCGGCGACGTCATCGATCTCTCCAAGATCGATGCCGACACCAAGACGGCCGGCGACCAGGCCTTCACGCTGCTCGGCCTGAACTCCGCCTTCGGCGCGACGCCGGGCGGCCTCCGCTGGGTCCAGGAGGCCGGCGACACGATCATCCAAGGCGACGTCAATGGCGACGGCGCGGCGGACTTCTCGATCAAGGTCGTCGGGATCAAGACCTTCGTCGACGGAGATTTCAGCCTCTAGAGCAAGTTGCGTTCAGGTTCATTCGTTGTGGGGGTATTCGTCACCCCAAGGCTTGGCCTTGGAGTCCACGCGTTTGTCTGCTGCAAAGCAATTCGTGGATGCCAAGGCCAAGCCTTGGCATGACGCCCCGTGACATGACGCCCGGGGATTCGACCAAATGGCATAACGCTCGAGCGGGAATTCTGCGGTCGGCGGGTTCGAGTCGAGGGTGGCACGCGAATGGCCGTCATCCGGATGTTGGCCGAGGGGAACGGCGCGGCAAGGCGGCGACGTGTGAAGACCGCTCAAGTTTCAATGTCTGAAATTTGGAGCGGGCGAAGGGATTCGAACCCTCGACCCCAACCTTGGCAAGGTTGTGCTCTACCCCTGAGCTACGCCCGCGCTCCCGTGCGGTAGGTCGCCGATCGGGCGGGCTGCGTTCACGCGGGAACGGGCCGGCCGGTCAGCGGCGCGCATCATACCCATCGGCAGTCCATTTGCAAGCACGGCAATTTTCCAGGGAAATCCGACGCTTCCCGGCTATTGCGGGGCGGCGTTCAGGCTTTCCCGGAGGCGGGCGACGTCGGCCTTCAGGGCCTGGAGATCGGCCGCGCCGCGGCCCGAGGCGGCCAGGATCCGGCCGGGAACCGCCATGGCCGCCTGCTTCAGCTGCCGCCCGGCGGGGGTGAGCGCGATGCGGACCAGGCGCTCGTCGGCGGCGTCGCGGGTGCGGGTGAGGTTTCCGGCCGCCTCCAGGCGCTTCAGCAGTGGGGTGAGGGTGCCGGAATCGAGGTGCAGGCGCTCGCCAAGCTCCTTCACCGTGGCGCCGTCCTTCTCCCAGAGCACCAGCATCACCAGGTATTGCGGATAAGTGAGGCCCAGGGGCTCCAGCAGCGGCTTGTAGATGCGGTTGAAGGCATGGGCGGTGGAATAGACCGCAAAGCACAGCTGGTTGTTGAGCTGCAGCATCGGGTCGTCCTCGCGGAGGCCTTGCGCTGCGGTCATCGGGAACTCCTCTCCACTGCGGGCGTTTATGGCCGGGCACCCATACCCGTCACATAGGTAGCGCACAAGTCAATTGCAGGCCATCGAATTGCGCATGGCGGGGGCGCGCCGCCGGCATCGCAAATATATTGCATACAATTCCATTGTGCGCTATTTAATATCCCGTGCAACCCCGAGGAAAGGACCCCACCATGCCGACCCAAGTGCTCTACAAGACCAGCGCCACCGCGACCGGCGGCCGCGACGGCCAGTCCGCCACCGCCGACGGCAGCTTCAGCGTGAAGCTCTCGACCCCGAAGGAGCTGGGCGGCGGCGGCGGCCCCGGCAACAACCCCGAGCAGCTCTTCGCCGCCGGCTATGCCGCCTGCTTCATCGGCGCGATGAAGTTCGTCGCCAGCCAGGGCGGCACCGCCAAGGTGCCGGCGGATGCCAAGGTCACCGCCAATGTCGGCATCGGCCCGCGCTCGGAAGGCGGATTCGGCCTGGATATCGGCCTCGACGTCTCGCTGCCCGGCGTGCCCAAGGCCGAGGCCGAGGCCCTGGTCGCCAAGGCGCACCAGGTCTGCCCCTATTCCAACGCCACCCGGAACAACATCGACGTCCGGCTGAAGGTAATCTGACCGAGGCTGATAGGGGCCGGCCTTCCCGCCCCGCCCCCAGAACCGGGGCGGGACCGGGTTGGGGGGCTGGCGGTTGCGCGTTCGGGTTCCGGCGGATAGGTTGCCGGCCCCGAGACCGGAAAGACGCGACCCGCCGCCATGAGTGAATCCACCACGCCCGAACCGACGACGCCCGACCCCATCGCCCTCCAGGCCAACCTGCCGACCAGCCCGGCGCAGCTGCTGGTGCGGCTGGAGGCGCTCGGCATCGCCACCCATACGGTCGATCACGCGCCGGTCTTCACCGTCGAGGAATCGCAGCAGCTGCGCGGCGAGCTGCCCGGCGGGCATATCAAGAACTTGTTCCTCCGCAACAAGAAGGAGGAGATGTGGCTGGTCACGGTCGAGGAGAACAAGCGCGTCGACCTCAAGGCCCTGGGCGAGAAGCTGGGCGCCGGCAAGCTCTCCTTCGGCAGCGCCGACCGGCTGATGAAGTATCTCGGCGTCATCCCCGGCGCGGTGACGCCCTTCGCGGTGATCAACGACCCGGCCGGCGCGGTGAAGATGGTGCTGGACCGCGACCTCCTGGCGCGCGACCCGATCCATGCCCATCCCCTGGTCAACTTCAAGTCGACGGCGATCGCGCCCCGGGACCTGGTGAAGTTCCTGGAGGCCGCCGGCCATCCCCCGCAAATGCTGGATTTCGCTGCGGTTTCCAGCACTTGATCCAGGCGCCCGAAAGCGCCATCTATAGGGTCAAGTTCCACCCCCTCGTGCATCGGTTTCTCGGAGTTCGCATTTCATGGACCAGCTGATCGGCGCCGGCACCACCCCGGCGAAGGACCTCATCAAGGACGGCACCCAGCAGAGCTTCCGGGCCGACGTCATCGACGCCTCGATGCAGATCCCGGTGATCGTCGATTTCTGGGCCCCCTGGTGCGGTCCCTGCAAGTCGCTGGGGCCGAACATCGAGAAGGCGGTGACCGAGGCCAAGGGCGCGGTGAAGCTGGTGAAGATCAACGTCGACCAGTCCCAGGAGCTGGCGGCGCAGATGCGCATCCAGTCGATCCCGGCGGTCTATGCCTTCTTCCAGGGCCGCCCGGTCGACGGCTTCGTCGGCGACCAGACGGCGGGGCAGATCAAGCAGTTCGTGCAGCGCCTGGCGAAGCTGGGCGCCGAGGCGCTGGGCCCCTCGCCGATCGACGAGGCGCTGGAGCAGGCCGAGGCGGCGTTCCAGGCCGGCGACGTCAATGCCGCGATGGCGATCTTCAGCCAGGTGCTGGAGCACGAATCCGACAATGCCAAGGCGGTGGGCGGCATGATCCGCTGCCTGGTGAAGAGCGGCGAGCTCGGCCAGGCGCGGGACTTCCTCGCCAGCCTGACCCCGGAACTGGCCAAGGACCCGGCAATCGGCGCCGGCAAGGCCCTGCTGGAAGTGGCGGAAGAGGGCCAGAAGGCCTCCGGCCAGTCGCAGCAGCTGCAGGCCAGGGTCGATGCCAATCCCAAGGATTTCGAGGCGCGCCACGATCTGGCGGTGGCGCTGTTCGCGGGCGGCGACCGCGAGGCCGCCATCGACCACCTGCTGGAGATCGTGCGGGCGAACCGCGCCTGGAACGATGAGGCGGCGCGCAAGCAGCTGGTGAAGTTCTTTGAGGCGATGGGACCGACCGATCCCCTCACCCTGGCCGGACGGCGGCGCCTCTCGTCGCTGCTCTTCGCCTAGGGACGCGGGCGGCCCCGTTGCGCGCCGGACCGACCTCGCTGGGCCCGTTCGATCCGAGCTTCGCCGAGCTGCCCCGGGTGCTGCCGATCTTCCCGCTGACCAGCGCCCTGCTGCTGCCGGGCGGGCGCCTGCCGCTCAACATCTTCGAGCCGCGCTATCTGGCGATGAGCCGGCATGCGCTGATGCAGCCCGACCGGCTGATCGGCATGGTGCAGCCGCGCGAGGCCAATGCCGACCGGGAGATGGACCCGGCGGTGGTGCCGAAGGTGAACCGCATCGGCTGCGCCGGGCGCATCGTCGGCTTCGAGGAGACCGAGGACGGGCGCTACCTGCTCTCGCTCTCCGGGCTCATCCGCTTCCGCATCCAGCGCGAGCTGCCGCTGGCCGCCGCCGGCTTCCGCCAGGTGGAGCCGGATTTCGCCCCCTTCCGCGGCGACATGGCGGAACGCGATTTCGAGCTCGCCGACCGCGGGCATTTCCTGGCGACGCTGAAGTCCTATTTCGCCGGGCAGAACGCCACCATCGACTGGAAGGCGGTGGACGACACGCCGGACGACCGGCTGGTGGTCTCGCTCGGCATGCTCTGCCCCTTCACCCCGCTGGAGAAGCAGAGCCTGCTGGAATGCGCCGACCTCGACGAAATGGGCGCGATGCTGCAAGCTCTGTTCGAGGTGACGTTGCGCCACCAGTCCGACGACCAAAGGCCGCTGCACTGATCCTGCGGCCGCCGCAGCAAGGATGACGCCCGATGCCGGAAGCCCATAACGCCGTCGACCCGAAGCTGCTGGAGATTCTGGTCTGCCCGCTGACCAAGGGGCCGCTCAGCTATGACGCCGCGAAGCAGGAGCTGCTGAGCCGGCAGGCGGGCCTCGCCTATCCGATCCGCGACGGCATCCCGATCATGCTGGTCGACGAGGCGCGGCCGCTGAGCGACGACGAGATGAAGAAGTGACGCCGGAGGCCGAGGGCACCGCGCACTGGCCGCTGGAGATCCGCCTCGGCAAGGCCGAGAAGGTCCTCGAGGTCGCCTTCGACAACGGCGTCACCTTCCGCTTCCCCGCCGAGTTCCTGCGGGTCGAGAGCCCCTCCGCCGAGGTGCAGGGCCACGGGCCGAGCCAGAAGACCACCGTCGCCGGGCGCCGCCATGTCGGCATCATGGGGCTGGAGCCGGTCGGCAATTATGCGATCCGCATCAAGTTCGACGACCTGCACGACACCGGGATCTTCTCCTGGCGCTATCTCTACGAGCTGGGCGAGAACCAGGAGGCGCTGTGGCAGGCCTATCTCAAGGCCCTGGCCGCCAAGGGCCTGAGCCGCGAGCCCTGAACCGGGCGGCGGGTGGCAGAGAAAAGGCCCGGGAAATGCTCCCGGGCCTTGTTCGTTGCGATGACGCGGCGCCGACGGCGCCCGGACGTCATTCGGAGACGGTGATGATCGCCCACATGCCGTTGGCATAGTGGTTCGGGATGTTGCAGGACAGGATGTACTTGCCCGGCTTCAGGTTCAGCGTCAGCGATCCGGTCTTGCCCGGCTCGAGCTCGGAGACCTCGCCGAGATGGCCGGCGGCATCCTCGTCGAACTTCGCGTCCTTGTCGCTGTACGGCACCTTGCCGTCCGCCGGGAAGGGAATGACCACCATCTCATGAACCGTTTCCTTGGAGGAGTTGGTCACGTCGAAGGTCACGTCGCCGGCCTTGGCCTGGTCGGTCGACAGCTTCAGGCCCATGTTGGCCTTGCTGTGGTCGCCGGTCATGCCGACGCCCATATCGGTCTTCATCTCGGCGGAGGTGCCGTTGTCCCACAGGGAGACGTCGATTTTCGTGCCGGTGGTGCCGGCAAGCGCGGAACCTTCCGCGGCGAGGAACAGCAAACCAGCCACGGCCGTCACGCTCAGCGACTTGAGTAGGGTCATGATCAATCCTCTGGAAGTGGTTTTCGACGGATTGTCAGTAACGGCTCCGTCTGACAGCCAGCTGACACCGGCGACAGCCAGCCGCCGTCAGGAAACCGCAAGCTTCGGCGGCGGGAAATTTAGGCAGAAACGAAGGCGGCGACGTCGAGGATGTCGGCGATGATCCGGTCGGCGCCGGCCGCGCGCAGGCGCGCATCGTGTCCGGCGGGGCAGTGGCTGCCGCCGGTGAAGCCGAGCACGGTCATGCCGGCGGCCTTGCCCGCCTGGACGCCGGCGGCGCTATCCTCGACCACCAGGCAGCGCCCCGGCGCCGCCGCCATCGCGGCCGCCGCATGCAGGAAGAGATCGGGTGCCGGCTTGCCGTTCTGCACCATGCTGGCGCTGAAGATGTGCGGCTGCAGCCGGTCGTAGAGGCCGGTGAGGCCGAGGGTGAAGTCCAGCCGCTCCAGGCTGCTGGAGGAGGCGACGCAATGCGGCAGGGCGAGGCGGTCGAGCAGGGCGTGGATGCCGGGAATGGGCTGCAGGAAGGCGGCGAAATTCTCCCGGCTGCGGGCATGCATCGCCGCCACCACCTCGGCCGAGGGGCTGCGGCCGAACCGCTCGGCGATGAGCTGCATCTCGCGGGCGAAGCTGAGACCGAGGAAGTTGTCGCGGATCTCCTCCGGCGTCAGCGGAAAGCCGTAAGCGGTGAGCACCTCGGATTCCGACCGGCAGTCGAGGAACTCGCTGTCGATCAGCACGCCGTCGCAGTCGAAGATGACGAGGTCGGGCGGCGGCGCCATCGGCCGCCCGCCTAGAGCGGCAGGCCGCGCACCAGGCGCGGCAGGTCGCCGATGACGCCCATGGCGTGGCGCATGGCGAGGCGCTTCAGCGGCTTGGCCTTGTTGAACAGGAAGAAGCCGAGATCGCGCGCCAGGCGCACCGGCGGCAGGTCGTTGGAGAACAGCCGCGTCAGCCCGTCGGTGACGCCGGCGAGCAGCAGGTTGTCGAAGCGGCGCCAGCGCGCATAGCCTTCCAGCACGGCCAGCGAACCCAGGTCGAGGCCGAGGCGATGCGCATCGACCAGGATCTCGGCGAGGGCGGCGACGTCGCGCACGCCGAGATTGAAGCCCTGGCCGGCGATCGGATGGATCGCATGGGCGGCATCGCCGACCAGGGCGAGGCCGTCCTTCACATAGGCATCGGCGAGCAGCAGCTTCAGCGGATAGGAGAAGCGCGGCCCGATCGGCCGGACGGCGCCCAGGGTGTCGCCGAAGCGGCGCAGGATCTCGGCGGCGAGGGCGTCGTCGTCGAGCGCCAGCAGCATCGGCGCAAGGCGTGGATCCTCGGTCCAGACGATGGAGGAGCGATGGCGCGGCACGCCGGCGGCATCGACGTCGTCGACCATGGGCAGCATGGCGAAGGGCCCGACCGGCAGGAAATGCTCGTGCGCCACGCCGCGATGCGGCTTCTCGTGGGCGACGGTGCAGACGATCGCCGTCTGCCGGTAGTCGAGCTCGCGATAGCCGATCCCGGCCATGCGCCGGACCAGGGAATGCCGGCCGTCGGCGGCGACCACCAGCCTTGTGCGGATCTCGCTGCCGTCGTCCAGGCGCGCCACCGCGCGGCCGGTCCCGAACCGGATGTCGGTCACCCTGGCCGGCGCCAGGTGGGTGAGATGGGGACAGCCGGCAAGACGCCGCAGCAGGCCGCGCCGGATCGCGCGGTTCTCGACGATCCAGCCGAAGGGCGGCTGGTCGTCGCGCTTGCCGGCGGCGGAACGGTCGGTGGTGCCGGGCCGGTCGATGGAGCCCGGCGGCAGATCGCGGTTGCTGTAATGCACGAAGAACGGGCTCTCGCCGTCGACCTGCCAGCCGCCGTCGGAGACCCGGATGGTGAGAATCGGCGACGCCTCGGCCTCGATGTACTGCCAGGCGTCGATGCCGGCCAGGACCTGCTGCGAGCCATAGGCGATTGCCGAGGAGCGGCCGTCGAACAGCGGCTGGTCCAGGGCCGGCAGGGGCTCGGCCTCGACCAGGGTGGTGCGGATGCCGCCGCCGGCGGTGGCGGCGGCCAGGCTCATGCCGACCATGCCGCCGCCGACGATGAGGATTTCGCAGTGCTCGGGTTTCGCCGCCATCGGGATCTTTGCCGCCGTGAGGCCTCACCTTGCCCAACTTGGCGGGCCGAAGTCCAGCCTCCTCGAAGCCGCAGGCCCGCCGCAGACTGGCCGCGGTGGGAAGGATGGATGCGGGGGCGCCTAGAACTCCACCCGCACCCTGTAGGTGAGCTTGGCGCTGCCCTCGGCCGGGACCTCGATCTGCCAGCCGGCGGTCGCGGCATCGAGCTTCTTGTGCGCGGCGGATTCCTCGAGGATCTTCCAGTCACCGGGAATGGCCTCGCGCAGGTCGACGGTGACCGCCTCCTTCTTCGCGTTCTTGATCTCGATCTCGTATTCGTCCTCGAAGACCTGGTCGGAGATCTTCTCGTAGTTCGTCTGCTTCGCCCGGGCGGTGATGTCGAAGGCCTGGCCCAGGGTCAGGTCGACATGCTCGTTCTTCGGCGTGTGCTGGATCGAATCCTCGCCGACGAACAGCCCGTTGCCGGTGGCGTCCGCCTTGTAGACGCGGATGACGCCCTTGGGCAGCGGCATGCCGAGCTTCGACTTCTCGTCGTTCTCGAACTTCAGCTTGACCGTCGCGTTCACCCGGTCGGCCTCGCCGAAGTTGCTGGAATAGTAGTTCCAGACATTGGCGGCATTGGTGATCAGGTACTGCTTGGTGACCGGAATGCCGGCGGCGGCCAGCATCGCCACCTGCTTGGTCTGGTTCTCCTTCAGCGTGGTCGGGCGGTCCAGACTGTAGAGGTGGTACTCGAAGGCCGCCTGCTCCACCATCTTCGGCGCCTGCACCATGTCCATCGCCGCGCCCATCGGTGCGGCCACCTCGCGGCGCAGCATCTCCTGCACCTGGTTGACCTCGCCGGCGACCAGCTGCAGCTTGGCATCCTTGTAGGTGACGCCGCTCTGGTTGGTGAGGGTGACCCAGCCGTTGAGATTGACCGTCTTCTCGTCCGGCGCCAGCTCGGCGACGTAGTCCGCCTGCCAGCTGAGGCCGCGCGAGAGGTAGGAGAGGTCGACCGGCACCTCGCCTTCCTTCTCGCTGGCGACCTTGATCACCAGGGTCGGCCGGGCGCGCAGATTGGCCGGCACGGCGCTGTAGACGAAGCGGCCGGGGATCGCGGTCTCGATCCGGTCGCCGATCTGCAGCACGGCGACGCCGCCGGCGACCGAGAGCACCTTGGCCTCCTCGGTGCTGTCCTCGCCGGTCGTCGGGTTGGTGCGGATGACGCGGATGGTCTGGCCCAGCGACTTCTCCAGCAGCTTCTCCGGGGTCAGCAGGTCGAAATCGAAATTCTGCTCGATGACGCCGAGCGCGTTGCCGCCGGATTTCAGCAGCGCGGTCTCGGGCCGGATCGCGGCCGAGACGTCGATGAAGGCGATGTCGTTCTCGCCCTTGGCGACGGCGACCTTGCGCGAGTCGCGGATCAGGGCGAGGTCCTGGTTGTAGATGGTGACGGCGATGCCGGTCTGCTGCTCGGTGGTCACTTCGACCTCGGCCCGGGCCGGGGCGATGCCGAACGGCGCGAGGGTGAGAAGAGCGGCAATCGCAGTGCCGGCCGCGAGGGATGTGCGAATCATTTCGGACCTTCCGTCTACTGTAAGGGGAATTCGCGGCAAGCCTGCCGCGCAATCAAGGCGAGACTATGGCGGAAGCCTGGCGGCGACAAGGCCGCGCCGATCACATGACGGTTATCGGACGGCGCGATGCAGCTAAAGGCGCTGGCGCGCTTTTAGGGCCTGGATCAGCGTGCCGTCGTCGAGATAGTCGAGCTCGCCGCCGACCGGCACGCCATGGGCGAGACGCGAGATCGAGACCGCGCAGGGCTGCAGGCGATCGGTGAGGTAGTGCGCCGTGGTCTGGCCGTCGACCGTGGCGCCAAGCGCCAGGATGACCTCGCCGATGCCGCCGGCCTCGACCCGGCGGATGAGGCCGGCGATGTTCAGCTGCTCGGGGCCGACCCCGTCCAGCGCCGAGAGCACGCCGCCGAGGATGTGGTAGCGGCCCTTGAAGGCGGCGGTGCGCTCCAGCGCCCAGAGATCGGCGACATCCTCGACCACGCAGAGCAGGGCCGCATCGCGCCGGTCGTCGCGGCAGATGGCGCAGGGATCCTGCACGTCGAAATTGCCGCAGACGGCACAGGTCTTGATGCCCTCGGCCACCGCCTGCAGGCTGTCGATCAGCGGCAGCATCAGCGCCTCGCGCCGCTTCAGCAGGTGCAGGGCGGCGCGGCGGCCCGAGCGCGGACCGAGGCCGGGCAGGCGGGAGAGCAGCTGGATCAGGCGATCGATGTCGGAAAGTGCCATCGGGTGTCAGCGGCTGGGACGGCGGCTCAGAACGGCAGCTTGAATCCGGCGGGCAGCTGCAGGCCGCCGGTCACCTTCTCCATTTCCGCGGCGACATAGGCCTCGGCCTTGCCGCGGGCATCCTTCAGCGCAGCGGCGATCAGGTCCTCGAGCACCTCGATCTCCGCCGGTACGGCAAGGGTCGGATCGATCTGCACCCGGCGCGGGTCGCCCTTCGCGGTCATGGTGATCTTGACCATGCCGCCGCCGGACTGCCCGGTGACTTCCGCCTGCTCCAGCGCCGCCTGCATCTCGGCCATCTTGGCCTGCATCTGCTGCGCCTGCTTCATCATCTGGCCGAGATTCTTCATGACTCTTCCTCTTGCGCGGCGCCGTCGCCGCCCGCGCCCTCCGGCGCCGGGGACTCGGCCGCCGGTCCTTCCGGCATCGGGGTATCCGGCAGGGCGGCCGCGGTCAAGTCGCGAACTTCGTCGATCACCGCGCCGGGAAAGGCCGCCATCACCGCCTTGACCAAAGGATGCTCCGCCGCCTGGCGCTTGCGGGCGGCGACCTGGGCGGCGGCCTGTTCCTTCAGGGTGGCGGCACCGGTATCGCCGGAGAGGCTGACCAGCCAGCGCGACCCGGTCCATTCGTTGAGGCAGGCCGCGATGCGGTTGGCGAGATTGCTGGGCGCCGCCGGGCCCGGGCGGAAATCGATCCGCCCGGTCTCGAAATGCACCAGATGCGCATCGTTCATCAGATGGGCGTGCAGGATGCCCTCGCGGCGCGCCTTGAACAGGGCAACCACCTGGTCGAAGCTCTGCGGCTGCGGCGAGAGGGTCGCGCCCTGCGGTGCCGGATTTGGGGCCTGGAGATTGCGCGGCTGCGACTGGATCTGCGAGGTGGTCTGCAGCCGCGGCGTGCCCGGGGGAACACCGGCGGAGCCGCCGCCGGGATTGGCCCCCGGATTGCCGCCCCCGGCCATGGTCTTCGGTGCCGCCGGCGCCGCCGGGTTGCCGATGCCGGCGGGCGCCGCGGCGCTGTCGCCGGCGAGGCGGCGGACCAGGTCGCCCGGCGGCGGCAGCTCGGCGACATGCATCAGGCGGATCAGCGTCATCTCGGCGGCGGCCAGGGGCTGCGGAGCCATCTGCGCCTCGCCGAGGCCCTTCAGCAGCATCTGCCAGCAGCGCGCCAGCACCGGCATGGAGAGCTGCCGGGCGAGGGCGCCGCCGCGCTTGCGTTCCGCCTCGGGCGTCGCCGGCTGATCGAGCACCGCGGGGGTGAGCTTGATCCGGGTCAGCCAATGGGTGAGATCGAGCAGGTCCTGCAGCACGACGACCGGATCGGCGCCCGACTGGTACATGGCATTCAGCTGGTCGAGCGATCCCGCCTCGCCCTGCATCAGCCCCTCGAAGAGGTCGAAGAGCTGGGTGCGGTCAGCAAGGCCCAGCATGTCGCGCACCTGCGCCTCGGTGACCTCGCCCTCGCCCATGCCGATCGCCTGGTCGAGGAGCGAGAGACCGTCGCGCGCCGATCCGTCGGCGGCGCGGGCGATCAGCGCCAGGGCATTGGCCGAGATCCGCGCACCCTCGGCGGCGGCGATGCCGGCGAAGTGCCGGGCCAGGACGTCGGCGTCGATCCGGCGCAGGTCGAAGCGCTGGCAGCGCGAGAGCACCGTCACCGGCACCTTGCGGATCTCGGTGGTGGCGAAGATGAACTTCACGTGTTCCGGCGGCTCCTCCAGCGTCTTCAGCAGCGCGTTGAAGGCGTTGTTGGAGAGCATGTGGACTTCGTCGATGATGTAGATCTTGTAGCGGGCGCTGACCGGGCGATAGCGCACGCCCTCGATCAGCTCGCGGATGTCGCCGACGCCGGTGCGGCTGGCGGCATCCATCTCGATGACGTCGACATGGCGGTCCTCGGCGATGGCCTGGCAATGCTCGCACTGCCCGCAGGGCTGCGCCGTCGGCCCGCCCTTGCCGTCCGGACCGACGCAATTGAAGGCCCGGGCGAGGATCCGGGCGGTCGTGGTCTTGCCGACCCCGCGCACCCCGGTCAGCATGAAGGCATGGGCCAGCCGGCCCTGGGCGATCGCATTGGTCAGGGTGCGGACCAGGGCATCCTGGCCGACCAGGCCGGCGAAATCGCTCGGGCGGTACTTGCGGGCGAGGACCCGGTAATGGGCGTCGCCGCCCCCGGAATGCGGCGCTGCCTGGGCTTCGGGGGGATGATCGGCGGCTGGGGCCATAGGGTGCTGAACTCGACTCCAAATGGCGTGCGCCAACGGGATATGTCGCCAACGGGGTATTTGGACCGTCCCGGCCAGCGGCGCGAGCGCGGCGCACCGAAGGCTCGAAACGGGGAAACCGGGTCGGGTGGGAGGCTGGACAACGACCCGAGCGGAAACTCGTTACGGCTGCTTCCTTCCGGATCTGACCGGGTTGGCGAGACGCCCGTCCATCGCCAACCTCCCGGCGGCATTATCCAATCATTTACCACCGCTATGCAAGACTCCGATTGGGATTCCAGAGTTTCATATTTTTCCGCGCGACTTCAATAGATTAGCCGTCCGCGCCGGCGCCCGTAATGGCTGTGGCGAAAGGTCCGGAGCAACCCTGTGGGAACCGCCCGATCCGAGGGAAACGAGAGTGCCGCCGGCAGCCTCCGGCCGGCGCCGCCGACCGGCGACCGGGCGCTGCTCCGCGCGCTCTGCGAGGCCCAGGAAGTCGCCGTCTGCACCTACGATTCCCAGCTGCGGATCCGCGACTGGAACCGCCGCTATCTCGAGCTCTTCCCGGAGGATGCCGGCCTCGTCCATGCCGGCGAGGCGATGGCCGACCAGCTGCGCCGGCATTTCCGCCGCCACATGCCCAGCCAGTCCGCCGCCGAATGCGAGGCCTGCGTCACGGCGAACGTCGCCTGGAACCAGGTACCCGCCCCCTTCACCCTGGGCAGCCCGGGGCAGAAATGGCTGCGCAGCGCCGTGCTCGCTTTGCCGGAGGGCGGCTGGCTGCGCAGCTGGCGGGACGTCACCGCGGTTCACGAACGGCAGCTGGAGAGCTTCGACATCAAGGACGTGCTGTCCAGCGTCGGCATCGGCTATGCCCTGTTCGACGCCGACGAGAGCTTCGTCCATGCCAACGCCCTCTATCAGCGCTTCTTTCCCAAGATCGCGGCCCAGTGCCATGCCGGCCGCGGCTATCCGGAGCACCTCGCGACGGTGATGCAGACCCTGACCGCGGATGCGGTCAAGGTGCTCTCCGCGGCCGCCTTCGGCGGCGAGCCCGCCTTCGACGTGGTCGTGCAGATGGCGGACGGCGGCTGGCTCACCCTGGAGCAGCGCCCGCTGCAGCGCGGCATCCTCTGCCTCTGGCGGGACGCCACGCGCAAGATGGAATTCGAGCAGCATCTGAGCCAGCTCGCCTTCCGCGACCCGGTGACCGGACTGCCGAACCAGGCGGCGCTGACCGAGCGGCTGGGCGAGCTCATCAAGAACACACGCGCGGTCACCCTGATCCAGGTCGTCGGCATCAACCAGGACGCGATCCGCAACAGCCTCGGCCAGGATGTCGCCGACCAGGTCCTGATGTCGATGGCGACGCGGCTCGGCGCCGCCACCGGGCACTGGCTGGCCCGGGCGGAGAGCTGGTCCTTCGTCTTCCTGCTGGAGACTGACGATCCCTACAAGGTCACCGACTGCGTGCAGAACATCCGCACCGCCATGGAACAGCCCATCCAGTGCGGCAAGCGCCAGGTCGCCCTGCAGGCGCGGATCGGCGTGGCGCCGCTGCGTCCCGACAGCACCGGCCCGGCCGAGCTCATCGCCGATGCCGAGGTGGCGGTGGCCGAGGCGATCCGCGACCCGGAGAAGCCGGTGGTCTTCTTCGACCCGCAGATCCGTCATCGGCTGGTGCTGCGTCAGGATACCGAGGGCGATCTGCGGCAGGCGCTGCAGTCCAGCGACGAGGTCTGGCTCTGCTACCAGCCGATCGTGCGGCTGGAGGACCGCCGCCTGACCGGCTTCGAGGCCCTGGCGCGCTGGAATCATCCGGCGCGCGGCGCCCTGTCGCCGCTGGAATTCGTGCCGGTCGCCGAGCATGCCGGCCTGATCGTGCCGCTGGGATCCTACGTCTTCCGCCGGGCCTGCCAGCAGATGACCGCCTGGGTGCAGCAGTATCCGGAGGCGGCGCACCTCTTCATGTCGATCAACCTCTCGCCGCTGCAGATCGCCTACAGCCATCTGGTGCCGGAATTCACCTGGATCATCGAGGAGACCGGCGTCAACCCGGCGCAGATCAAGATCGAGATCACCGAGAGCAACATCATGCAGAACGCCGAGACCGCGGTCCGCGTGGTGGACGAGCTACGCGCCCTGGGCTGCCGCTTCTCGATCGACGACTTCGGCACCGGTTTCTCCTCGCTCAGCAACCTGCACAACCTGCCGATCGACAGCCTGAAGATCGACCAGAGTTTCGTGCGGGCGATGTTCGACAGCGTGCGCAACGTCGACATGGCGCGGATCATCATCGAGCTCGGCCACATGCTGCGCCTGGAGGTGATCGCCGAGGGCATCGAGGAGCAGCACCAGCTGGAGATGCTGAAGACCCTGAACTGCGACATGGGCCAGGGCTTCATCTTCAGCCGCCCGAAGCCGGCCGACGAGGCGGCGAAGATGATCCGCCAGGGCAGCTTTGAGCCGATCAGGGTCGCTGCAGCAGTTCCTGCCGGATAAGCGAGCCGTCGCGGCCCTTCTGCAGGCTGGCCACCAGCATCCCGTCCTTGTCGAACCAGACCTCGCGTTCGAGCTCGCCGGTGACGACCAGGTGGCGGGCCTCGACGGTGCCAGCCGGCAGGGTCAGCGACTCCGGCCCCAGGTCCGCCACCGTCACCTGGCGCGTGCGCGCCCGCGACGCCTCGACGATCGCCGGCCGGGCAACGCTTTCGGCGTGCCACATGGTGCTGGCCATGCAGTCGCAGAAGAATTCCCGGGGGGCGCCGTTGAAACTGCCCTTCAGCATCTTGCCGTCGCGGGTCAGGTCCACCTTGCGGATCTCGCCGCCGTCGTCGGTCTCGGATTCCAGGCGGACCAGGTCGCGCCCGCTATAGGTTTCGGCGATCTGCTGGTTCATGCTGTACAGCGTCATGCCGAGGAACTTGACCGCGATCCGGGTCTCGGTGCGCGCGGTGAGCAGCTGGCCGTCGCGATGCACCTCGATCGACTGCTGCCCTATCGGGTCGCCGTTGCGGCTGATGACGTAGACATAGCGCCCGTCGAGCGTCGGCCCATCGAGGGTCGGGCCGCCGGGTTCCGGCCAGCCGGCCTCCGCCCATCCGCCGATCGCGCTGCCCAGCCAGAGGACGAGTCCGGCCAGCAGGCGCAGGCCGGGCCGGCGGGAGGCCGGCGGATCGCTCGAGGTCGCGGAGGGTGCCGGCAATCTAGGGCCGCTTCAACAGGTCCTGGCGCACGATCGAACCGTCCTTCGCGACGAGCTGGCCGGAGACCAGGATGCCGTCGGCATCGTACCAGAGCTCCCTTGTCAGCTCGCCGGCCACGACGAAGTGGCGGGCGGTGACCGGCCCGGTCGGCAGGGTGACCGAGGCCTCGCCGCGATCCTCGACGGTGACGTCGCGCGCCTTGCCCTTGAAGCAGTCGAGGATGACCTTCTGCCGCACGGCCTCGTGGTTCCAGAACGTGCTGGTCAGCAGCGCCGCGCTCACGTTGCGCGCCTTGCCGTTGTAGTCGCCGATCAGGCGTTCGCCCTGGCGGACCATCGACACCTTCTTCGGCGTACCGTCGTCATCCGCCTCGGAACTCAGCGACAGCAGGGCGCCGTCCTGCCAGACCTCCTCGACATGCTGGCGGAAGCCGTAGAGGTTGAAGCCGAGGAACTTCACATCCAGTTGAACGTCGCTGATCACCGTCAGCTTGCTGCCATCGCGCACGAAGTCCATGCGCTGCTGGCCGATCACGTCGCCGTTACGGGACAGGGCATAGATGTAGGTGCCCTCGGGAATGCCGGGATTGGCATCGGCGCTCCGCGCCGCGGAAGCCACGAAAAGCGCCAGCCCGAGGCCGAGGATCGAATAACCCAGTTGCCGCAGCGATCGTTTCGACAGCATGATGCGGTCCTGTTAGCGTTTGGCCCGAGATGATTGATCGAAAGCCGATGATAGTCAATTTCTATGCCACGGGCGAATTCGACCGCTGTGTCGAACGCCGCGAAGATGAGATATGGCTGCAGGCGCAGCTTGCCAACCCCGAATCCCGCCTGCACCCGGTCTGGCAGCAAAAAAATCTGATCGTCGAGGCGGAGCAGCCGCGGGCCGTCACACTATTGGCTGGGGCCGGCGCGGAACTCTTGGCGCAGGCCGCCACCGTCATGCTGCTCGGCGTCGAGGACGGGCGGGCGCATTTCGCCATCGATATTTCACACCTGGAGGAGGCCGCGATCAGCCGCTTCGGCGCGCCGACCGACCTGCGCGCCGTCGGCGCGGTGCTGCCGCAGCGCGAAGGTGCCCTGCTCGCCTATGCGCGCGGCCTCGCCTACTGGCACCAGCGGCATCGCTATTGCGGGGCCTGCGGCGCGGCGACCGAGCCGCGGGCGGCCGGGCACCAGCGGCGCTGCATCAACCCGGCCTGCGGTCTCGTGCAGTTCCCGCGCACCGATCCCGCCGTCATCATGCGGGTGACCCATGGCGACCGGATCCTGCTCGCCCGCCAGGCCAACTGGCTGCCGGGAATGCATTCGGTGTTGGCCGGCTTCGTCGAGCCCGGCGAGACCCTGGAGGGCGCGGTCGCCCGCGAGGTCTTCGAGGAGGTCGGGCTGCGCGTCGCCGACATCCGGTATTTCGGCTCGCAGCCCTGGCCCTTTCCCTCGTCGCTGATGCTGGGTTTCGCCGCGGAGGCGGCCAGCACCGAACTCGCTGTCGACGGCAACGAGATCGAGGCGGCGCGCTGGATGACGCGCGACGAGCTGCGGCGGTCGCCCGAGGACGAGTCCTTCCGCCTGCCGCGGCGCGATTCGATCTCGCGCCAGCTGATCACCGACTGGATCGAGAACGGTATCTAAGTAAACGGGAAACTGGGCCTCGCCGGGACTGGCGCTCTCAGGCCTGGCCCTGGCGGAAGGGCGAGGCCGGATAGACCCCGAGAATCCGAACCTCGCGCGAGAAGAACGAGAGCTCCTCCAGGGCGAGGCGCACCGGGCGCTGGTCGGGATGGCCCTCGATGTCGGCATAGAACTGGGCGACGTTGAAATTGCCGTCGAGGATGTAGCTTTCCAGCTTGGTGATGTTGACGCCGTTGGTGGCGAAGCCGCCCAGCGCCTTGTAGAGCGCCGCCGGCACCGAGCGCACCCGGAAGACGAAGCTGGTGACGATGGGCCCCTTGTTGGCGTCGGGATCGATCGGGTCGCGCGCCATGACGATGAACCGGGTGGTGTTGTGCTCAGCGTCCTCGACATCGGTCTTCAGCACGTCGAGGCCGTAGATCTCCGCCGCCAGGGACGAGGCGATCGCGCCCATCTTCCGGTCGCCCTTCTCGGCGATCTCCGCGGCGGCGCCGGCGGTATCGGCGCGCACCACCGGCGTCAGCCCGAGCGCGCGCAGCGTCGCCCGGCACTGCGACAGCGCCTGGATGTGGCTGGCCACCGAGGTCAGGTCGGAGAGCCTGGTGCCCCGGGTCGCCAGCAGATTGTGGTTCACCCGCTGGAAATGCTCGCCGATGATGTGCAGGCCGGATTCCGGCATCAGGTGATGGATGTCGGCGACCCGGCCGGCCAGCGAGTTCTCGATCGGCACCATGGCGAGCCGCGCCCGGCCGTCGCGGACGGCGAGGAACATGTCCTCGAAGGAGGCGCAGGGCAGCGGCTCCATCTGCGGGAAGGCCCCCTTGCAGGCGAGATTCGAATAGGCCCCCGGCACGCCCTGGAAGGCGATGATGTTGTCCGCTGACTGCGCCACGATGATTCCGTCTAGCTGGGTTTGCGGCTGCCCAGGATCTGCCGGGCCCGCTCGAGTTCGGCCGGAGTATCGACGCCGAGCGGAAGGGTGTCAACGAGCGCCACGTCGATGCGCATGCCGAGTTCGAGCGCCCGCAGCTGCTCAAGCTTTTCGCGCCGCTCGAGGATGCCGGGCGGCGCCTTGACGAAGCGCTCCAGCGCCGCGCGGCGATAGGCATAGAGCCCGACATGGTGGTAATGCGGCCCGGGATTCGCCGGCACGGTGGCGCGGCTGAAATAGAGGGCGCGGGCGATCCGCCCGCCGCCGGCCGGAACGAAGGGGACGACGGCCTTCACCACGTTGGGATTGGTGCGCTCCTCCTCGCGGGTGATCTCGACCGCCAGGGTGGCGATGTCGACCGCCGCCGCCGCCAGCGGGTCCAGGGCGCGCCGGATCAGGGCCGGGTCGATCGTCGGCAGGTCGCCCTGCAGGTTGACCACAGCATCGAACCGGCCCTGCGGATCGATCCGGCCCAGGGCCTCGAAGATCCGGTCCGAGCCGGAGGGGTGGTCGGGCCGGGTCAGCAGCGCCGCACCGCCGGCCGCGACCACGGCGGCGACGATCTCCGGCTCGCCGGCCGCCACGAAAACCGGGCCGACCGCCGCCTCGCAGGCCCGTTCCCAGACATGCACGATCATCGGCCGGCCGTGGATGTCGGCCAGGGGCTTGTCGGGCAGGCGGGTCGATCCCATTCGGGCCGGGATCAGCACCACCGGCGAAGTCGGCATGGCCATGCAGCGCGCCTCTGCGGATGTGTTAAGGGCGGGGCGCGACATTATGACGCTAAACCGCGGATTTCCAGCCCCCAGAAACGCCCGCGGCGATTGGGCGCGAAACCGCGCAGGGATCCGGCCGGGCCGGCCCAGGAATCGGTACCCTCCGGGCATAGGGCCATTGGACAGTTGCGGCGGAAGCGGCTAAATTCCGCCGCCAATCAGGAGCCTAACGGGGGCCGTGATCGGGAGTGAGGGTCGGCCGCGGCGGAGATCTCGCCGGCCGGCAGCGTATCGCACGAGGGAAAACTCGCATGTCTTTGGAAGCCAACAAGATCGCCGCCGCCATCCTGGTGGGCGGCATGCTCACACTGAGCGTCGGCCTGGTGTCGAACATCATCTACGGCGGCCCGGAAGGCGGCCATGAGGGCGCGGAATCGGCCGGGGCGCCGGCCGAGGGCGCCGCGGCACCCGCCGGCGAAGCGGTGGCGGAAGCGCCGGCCGCAGCCGTCGATGCGGTGACCCTGATCGCCGCCGCCGATCCCGCCAAGGGCGAGAAAGTCGCGGGCAAGTGCAAGGCCTGCCACAGCTTCGAGAGCGGCGGCCCGAACCGCGTCGGCCCCAACCTCTGGGGCGTCGTCGGCGGCAAGACCGCGCACAAGGACGACTTCAACTATTCCGACGCGATCAAGGGGCTGAACGGGACTTGGGACTACGCCAATCTCGACAAATGGCTGACCAGCCCGAAGACCTTCGCGCCGGGCAACAAGATGACCTTCCCCGGCCTGTCCAAGGCCGAGGACCGCGCCGCCCTGATCCGCTGGCTGCGCGACCAGAGCGACAGCCCGATCCCGCTGCCGCAGTAAGCGGCAACGGGCGGTCGTGGGCCCCGAGGTCCGTCCCGAGTTCGTCGAACTGGCCGGCCGGCTGACCGCAATCAGCCGGCCGATCCTGCGCCGCTACTACCGGCAGAAGCTCGACATCATCGACAAGGCCGACGAAAGCCCGGTGACCAAGGCCGACCGGGAATGCGAGGCGGCGATCCGCCGGGCGATCAACGCCGCCTTCCCGGACCACGGCATCATCGGCGAGGAATACGGCGCCGAGCGCGCGGACGCGGAATTCGTCTGGGTGCTCGATCCCCTGGACGGCACCCGCGCCTTCATCACCGGCCGTCCCACCTTCGGCACGCTGATCGCCCTGACCTCCGGCGGCCGGCCGCTGGTCGGCGTCATCGACATGCCGGTACTGGACGACTGCTGGATCGGCGCCATCGGCCGGCCGACCCTGCTGAACGGCAAGCCGGTCGCCGCACGGCCCTGCCGCGACATCGGCGAGGCCTACCTTTCCACCATCTCGCCGCAGCTGTTCGAGGCCCGGGGATTTGCCCAGTTCGAGGCCGTGCGCAAGCGCGCGAAATCCACCACCTATGGCGGCGACTGCTATCAATACGCCATGGTCGCCACCGGCTTTCTCGACCTGGTCATCGAGCAGGGCCTGGGGATCTACGACTACATGGCACTGGTCCCCGTCGTCGCGGGCGCCGGCGGCGCCATCACCGACTGGCAGGGCCATGCCCTGACCACCGGCTCGACCGGCGAGGTGGTCGCGGCCGGCAGCCGCCGCGTGCTGGACCAGACCATCGCCCTGATGAACGGCTGATCCTCCCGCCAGCGGCGCCGCTTCCCATTTCCCGCTTGCCTCCGCTAGGATGCCCTCCAGGTCAAATCCCGGGATTTCAAAGGGTTTAGCGGCATGAGACGGATTCTGGGCGGCGTCGCAACGGCGCTGGCGATACTGGCGGGGACCGCCGCGGCGCAGGATGCGGTACCGGCGCACGCCATTGCCATGCTCGGAACGCCGAAATACGGGCCGGACTTCACCCATCTCGACTATGCCGATCCCGCCGCGCCGAAGGGCGGCACCCTGGTCACCGCCGCCATCGGCACCTTCGACAGCTTCAACCCCTATACGCTGCAGGGCACGCCCGGGCCGGGCGCCAGCAACGAGACCCTGACCACCCAGACCCTGGACGAGCCGTTCAGCGAATACGGCCTGATCGCCGAATCGATCGAGACCCCGGCCGACCGCTCCTGGGTTGCCTTCACCCTGCGGCCGCAGGCGCGCTGGCATGACGGCCAGCCGATCACCGCGGACGACGTGGTGTTCAGCTTCAACCTGCTGAAGGAGAAGGGGCCGCCGTTCTACCGGTCGTATTTCTCCAGCGTCGCCAAGGCGGAAAAGCTCGGCGAGCGGAAGGTGAAGTTCACCTTCCTGCCCGGCGACAACCGCGAACTGCCGCTGATCATGGGACAGCTGCCGGTGCTGCCGGAGCACTACTGGAAGGACCGCGACATCACCAAGCCGTCGCTCGACATCCCCCTCGGCAGCGGCCCCTACAAGCTCGACAGCTTCGAGCCGGGGCGATCGATCACGCTGAAGCGCGTCGACGACTACTGGGGCAAGGACCTGCCGATCAATGCCGGGCAGAACAACATCGCGACCCTGCGCTACGACTACTACCGCGACGGCACGGTGGCGCTCGAGGCCTTCAAGGCGCATGCCTTCGATTTCCGCCGCGAGAACAGCGCCAAGAACTGGGCGACGGCCTACGACATCCCGGCGGTCAAGGACGGCCGCATCCAGCTGGAGCGGATCCCGACCGAGGGCCGGAACCTGATGCAGGGCTTCGTCTTCAACCTGCGCAAGCCGATGTTCCAGGACCGCAAGGTGCGCGAGGCGCTGCAGTACGCCTTCGACTTCGAATGGTCGAACAAGGCCCTGTTCTACGGCCAGTACCAGCGCATCCGCAGCTATTTCGGCCCCTCCGAGCTGGGGGCCACCGGCCTGCCCTCGCCGGAGGAGCTGAAGATCCTCGAGCCCTATCGCGGCAGGATTCCCGACGAGGTCTTCACCACCGAGTACAATCCGCCGAAGACCGACGGATCGGGCGACGCCCGCGCCAACCTGCAGATCGCCGACAAGATCCTGACCGAGGCCGGATGGGTCCTGAAGGATGGCGTCCGGCAGAAGGACGGCGTCAAGCTGGACTTCGAGTTCCTGCTCGACGACCCGACCTTCGAGCGGGTGACGCTTCCCGTCATCCAGAACCTGGAGCAGCTGGGCGTGAAGGCGCGCCTGCGCACGGTCGACACCGCGCAATACCAGAAGCGCACCGACCAGTTCGACTACGACGTCACCGTGAATCTGGTCTCGCAATCGCTCTCGCCCGGCAACGAGCAGCGGGAATACTGGGGATCGAAGGGCGCCGACGAGACCGGCGGCCGCAACCTCGGGGGCCTCAAGGACCCGGTGGTCGACGACCTGGTGGAGAAGATCATCGGCGCCAAGGACCGCGAGTCGCTGATCTACACGACGCGCGCCCTGGACCGGGTGCTGCAATGGGGCTTCTACTACATCCCGCACTGGAATGCCCCCTTCGACCGGGTCGCCTATTGGAACAAGCTCGGCCACCCGGCGGTGATGCCGAAATACGGCCTGACCCTGGATACCTGGTGGGTCGACCCCGCCAAGGACGCGGCCCTCGCCAGCAAGCTCGCCGCCAACCCGCCGGCGGCGACGGCACCGGCCCAGCCCGCCGCCGCCCCGGCGGCGACGGCCCAGGCCCCGGCGACGCCGGCAGTCGACCGGGGATCGACGCCGATCCCCTACATCCTGGGCGGCATCGCGGTCGCCATCGCCGCCTTCTACCTCGGCCGGCGGGGCCGGAAGTAGCCCGGAAGCACTGAGCGCAGAATGCTCGCTTATATCATCCGCCGCCTGCTGCTGATCCTCCCGACCCTGTTCGGGATCATGGTGATCAATTTCGCCATCGTGCAGATCGCGCCCGGCGGCCCGGTCGAGCAGATGATCGCCAAGATCCAGGGCACCGCCATCGATCCCACCCTGCGGGTCAGCGGCTCCGGCGGCGACATGGTGAAGGACAACAAGCAGACGCCGCAGCTGCAGCAGCAGGACTCCGGCCGCACCTATCGCGGTGCCCAGGGGCTCGACCCGCAGTTCATCAAGGAACTGGAGCGCATGTACGGCTTCGACAAGCCGCTGCACGAGCGCTTCACGATGATGATCGGCAACTACCTCCGCTTCGACTTCGGCGAAAGCTATTTCAGCGGCCGCAAGGTCGTCGACCTGGTGATCGAGAAGCTGCCGATCTCGATCTCGCTGGGGCTGTGGACCACCCTGCTGGTCTACCTGGTGTCGATCCCGCTCGGCATCGCCAAGGCGGTGCGCGACGGCACCTCCTTCGACGGCTGGACCAGCCTGGTGATCATCGCCGGCGCCGCCATCCCGGGATTCCTCTTCGCCATCCTGCTGATCGTCGTCTTTGCCGGCGGCAGCTATCTCGACTGGTTCCCGCTGCGCGGCCTGACCTCGGACAACTGGCTGCAGCTGTCCTGGCCGCAGCGGATCCTGGACTACTTCCACCACCTCGCTTTGCCGCTGATCTCCCTGCTGATCGGCAGCTTTGCCAGCCTCACCATGCTGACCAAGAACTCGTTCCTCGACCAGATCAACCTGCAATACGTCACCACCGCCCGTGCCAAGGGCCTGACCGAGCGGCAGATCCTTTATGGCCACGTGTTCCGCAACGCCATGCTGATCGTGATCTCCGGCCTGCCCGGCGCCTTCATCGGCATCCTGTTCACCGGCGCGGTGCTGATCGAGATCATCTTCTCGCTCGACGGGCTCGGCCTGCTCGGCTACGAGGCGGTCATCAACCGCGACTACCCGGTGATCTTCGCCACCACCTATGTCCTGACCCTGGTCGGCCTGGTGACCCAGCTGGTCGGCGACGTCACCTACATGCTGGTCGACCCGCGCATCGATTTCGAGGCCCGGGAAACATGAACCTCGCCGACTCCGCCCCGACCGCCCGCCGCCTCTGGGGATGGCGCATCGCGCCGCTCACGGCGAGGCGCCTGGACAATTTCCGCACCAACGGCCGCGGCTACTATTCGCTGCTCGTCTTCCTCGCCTTGTTCGTCTTCAGCCTGTTTGCCGAGTTGATCGCCAACGACCGGCCGCTGGTCGTTGCCTATCAGGGCGAAGTCTACTTCCCGGTCCTCAAGGACTATCCCGAGACCACCTTCGGCGGCTCGTTCCAGACCGCGACCCGCTACCGCAACCCGTTCATCCGCGAGCGCATCGAGCAGAACGGCTGGATGGTCTGGCCGCTGATCCCCTTCGGCTACGACACCGTGATTACCGACCTGCCGGGACCGGCGCCGAGCCCGCCGGACGGCATCAACTGGCTGGGCACCGACGACCAGGCCCGCGACGTCTTCGCCCGGGCGATTTACGGCTTCCGCATCTCGGTCCTGTTCGGCCTGATCCTCACCGTCGCCACCACGCTGATCGGCATCCTGGCGGGCGCGGTGCAGGGCTATTTCGGCGGCTGGGTGGATCTCGGCTTCCAGCGCTTCCTGGAGATCTGGGGCGGGCTGCCGTTCCTCTACATCCTGATGATCCTCTCCAGCATCATCGAGCCGAACTTCTGGTGGCTGATGGGCATCATGCTGCTCACCAACTGGACCTGGCCGGTGGGCCTGGTCCGCGCCGAGTTCCTGCGCACCCGCAACTTCGAGTACGTGCGCGCCGCCAAGGCCCTGGGCATGGGCGACTGGCGGATCATGGTGAAGCACATCCTTCCCAATGCCATGGTCTCGACGCTGACCTACCTGCCGTTCACCCTCAGCGGCTCGGTGACGGTGCTGACTTCGCTGGATTTCCTCGGCTTCGGCCTGCCACCGGGCTCGCCCTCGCTGGGCGAGCTCCTCAGCCAGGGCAAGGACAACCTGCAGGCGCCCTGGCTCGGCATCACCGGCTTCGTCGTCATCGGCCTGCTGCTGACCCTGCTGATCTTCATCGGCGAAGCGGTGCGCGACGCCTTCGACCCCAGGAAGACCAGGTGATGGCGGAACCCCTTCTCGACATCCGCGATCTCAGCGTCGCCTTCGGCCCCCGCGTTGTGGTCGACCGGGTCTCCTTGTCGATCGCCAAGGGCGAGACCCTGGCCCTGGTCGGTGAATCCGGCTCGGGGAAATCGGTGACGGCACTCTCCATCCTGAAGTTGCTGCCCTATCCCCTGGCCAGCCATCCGTCCGGCTCGATCCGGTTCAAGGGCGCGGAACTCCTGACCGGCGACGAGGCGGCCCTGCGCCAGGTGCGCGGCAACCGGATCTCGATGATCTTCCAGGAACCGACCCTGTCCTTGAACCCGCTGCACCGCATCGACCGGCAGATCGTCGAGGTGCAGCGCCTGCACAAAGACATGAGCGTCGCCGAGGCGCGCAAGCGCGCGCTCGAGTTGCTGCACCTGGTCGGCATCCAGGATGCGGAGAAGCGGCTGAAGGCCTTCCCGCACGAGCTCTCCGGCGGCCAGCGGCAGCGGGTGATGATCGCCATGGCGCTGGCCAACGACCCGGACCTGCTGATCGCCGACGAGCCGACCACCGCGCTCGACGTCACCGTGCAGGCGCAGATCCTGAAGCTGATGCGCGACCTGCAGGCGCAGTTCGGCCTGGCCATCCTGCTGATCACCCACGATCTCGGCGTGGTGCGGAAATTCTCCGACCGCGTCGCCGTGATGCAGCAGGGCAGGATCGTCGAAAGCAAGGCGACGGCGGCGCTGTTCGAGGCCCCCGAGCATCCCTATACCCGGCACCTCCTCGCGGCGCAGCCGAAGGGCCGCGCGGCGAAGCCGCTCGCCGATGCCCGGCCGCTGCTGAGCGCCGAGGCGCTGAAGGTCTGGTTCCCGATCAAGGCCGGCATCTTCCGCCATGTCGTCGACCATGTGCATGCGGTGGAGGACGTATCCATCGCCCTGAAGGAGGGCGAGACCCTGGGGGTGGTGGGCGAGTCGGGATCCGGCAAGACCACCCTCGGCCTGGCAGTGCTGCGCCTGATCGACAGCAAGGGCGCCATCACCTTCGGCGCGCAGCGCATCGACGGCTTCGACCGCAAGGCGATGCGGCCGTTGCGGCGCGAGATGCAGATCGTCTTCCAGGATCCCTTCGGTTCGCTGTCGCCGCGGCTGTCGATCGGTGAGATCGTGGCCGAGGGGCTGGAGGTGCATGACATCGTCGCCGGCGAGGCGGCGCGCGAGCAGGCGGTGATCGCGGCGCTGGTCGAGGTCGGCCTCGACCCGGAGACCCGCCACCGCTACCCGCACGAGTTCTCCGGCGGCCAGCGCCAGCGCATCGCCATCGCCCGGGCGCTGATCCTGAAACCGAAGCTGATCGTGCTCGACGAGCCGACCTCGGCCCTCGACATGTCGGTCCAGGCGCAGATCGTCGACCTCCTGCGCGAGCTGCAGGAGAAGCATCGCCTGGCCTATCTCTTCATCAGCCACGACCTCCGGGTGGTGCGCGCCCTAGCCGACAGGGTGCTGGTGCTGAAGGACGGGCGGGCGGTCGAACAGGGGCCGGTCGAGCGCATCTTCGAGGCGCCGGAAGCGCCCTATACCAAGGCGCTGCTGGCGGCGGCCCTGCATCACGAGGCCGCCCCTGGCGGCGCGGTGCGGCAATGAGCGGGCCAGCGGCGGCCGGCGCAAGCGACCGGCGCCTGCTGTTCATCGGCGCCGGCGAGCGGGCCGATGCCTGGATCCCCGCCTTCGCCGCCAAGGCGCCGGACGTGCCCTTCGTCGTGCATCAGGACGGCATGGATCTCGGCGGCTTCCGCTACGCCATTATCTGGCGGCCCAACGCGCCGGTAATCTCGCAGCTGGTCGATCTCGAGGTGATCTTCGGCATGGGCGCCGGCGTCGAGCGGCTGCTGGCGGATCCGAGCATCCCCGCCCGGGTGCCGATCGTCCGCATGGTGGAGCCCGGCCTCACCGGCGGCATGGTCGAATACGTGCTGTGGCAGACGATCTTCCATCACCGCCGGATCTGGGAACTGGAGGCCGGGCAGCGCGCGGCGCGCTGGGTGGACCAGTACTATCCAGCCCCCTGGGAGCGCCGGATCGGCATCCTCGGACTCGGCGAACTGGGCAGCGCCGCGGCGCGGCTGCTGGCCGATTACGGTTTCAAGGTCAGGGGCTGGAGCCGCACGCGGAAGTCGGTCGACTCGGTGGAATGCTTCGCCGGCAGGGCGGAGCTGCCGCGGTTCCTGGACGGCCTCGACATCCTGGTCTGTCTCCTGCCGCTGACGCCCGAGACCCACGGCATCCTCAATGCCGGGCTCTTCCAGCACCTGCCGATGGGTGCCACGCTGATCAATGCGGCGCGCGGCGGCCATCTCAACGAGGCCGACCTGCTGGCGGCGCTGGCGACCGGGCGGATCGTCGCGGCGACGCTCGACGTCTTCCACGTCGAGCCGCTGCCGGCCGGCCATCCGTTCTGGGGACATCCGCGCATCTTCATGACGCCGCACAACGCCAGCCTGACCCATCCGGCGACCGCGGCGGTCGAGATTCGGCGCCAGATCGACCGCCATCAGGCCGGCCTGCCGCTGGAGCATGTCGCGGACCGCGCCCGGGGATACTAGGTCGTCGGCTCAGCGGCGCAGGCGGCGACCGGCACGGGCGTTGCGCGCAGCCGGGCGCTGGCCCGGCCGCGGCGCCGGCTTCTTGGTGATGATCCGCGCCACCGGGCCGCTGGTCGCCTTGGCCCATTCGGCGACGAAGGCATAGAGCGCGCGCAGGCCCAGGGCCTCGCCGCCCTCCGGCCGGCCCGGCCGGTTGCCCGGGGTCCAGCCCATGGTGTCGATATGGATCCATTTGGTGCGGGCGGAGACGAATTCGCCGAGATAGAGCGCGGCGGTGATCGCGCCGGCGAAGTTGCTTTCCGAGCAGTTGTTGATGTCCGCCACCTTGCTTTCCAGCATCCGCAGATAGGGCTTCCACAGCGGCAGGCGCCAGAACGGATCGCCCTCCGTCCGGCCGTGCTTCAGCACCGCCTCGGCGATGTCGTCGTCGTTGACGAAGAGCGCCGGCAGGTCCGGACCCAGGGCGACCCGCGCCGAGCCGGTCAGCGTCGCCACGTCGATGATGAGGTCCGGCTTCTCGGCATCGGCCTCCGCCAGGGCGTCGCAGAGGATCAGCCGGCCTTCGGCATCGGTGTCGCCAATCTCCACGGTGATGCCCTTGCGGGTCTTGATCACGTCCCAGGGATGGAAGGCATTGCCGGAGACGCTGTTCTCCACCGCGGGGATCAGCAGCCGCAGCTGCACCGGCAGCCCCGCCGCCATGATCATCTGCGCCAGGCCCAGCATCAGCGCGCCGCCGCCCATGTCCTTCTTCATCATCTTCATGTAGCTGGCGGATTTGAGGTCGAGGCCGCCGGTGTCGAAGCACACGCCCTTGCCGACCAGGGTCAGCTTCGGTCCCCGGCTGCCCCAGCGCAGGTCGATCAGCCGCGGCGCCTTGGCGGCGGCGCGGCCGACCGCATGGATCGTCGGATAGTTCTGCTTCAGGAGATCGTCGCCGACGATGACGCGCAGCTTCGCCTTGTGTGCCTCGGCGACGGCGCGGACCGCCGCGGCCAGCTCCGGCGGGCCCATGTCGTCCGCCGGAGTGTTGATCAGGTCGCGCACCAGGCCCATGGCGCGGGCGGCGATCTCAACCGCCCGGCGGTCGGCGGCCTTCGGCCAGACTAGCTTGGCGAATTCCTTGGCTTCGCTCTTGTAGCGGCCGAAGCGGTAGCAGCCCATCGCCCAGGCGAAGGCATGGGCGCTGGCCTCCTGCGGCGGCAGATCGTCGTCCAGCCGGTAGGTGCCGCTGGGCAGGGCGCCGGGGAGGCTGCCCAGCGACCAGCGGTCGATCCCCTCCTCGACGCCGACCAGCACCTGGGCGGGGAGGCCGCGGCCGTCGGGCACCAGGCAGAAGCTGGCGGGCTTGGCCTTGAACTCCGCCAGCCGGATCCATTGCTGCACGGCCGCCGGCTGGCCCTTCAGCCAGGCGGCGAGCGCCTTCTCGTGCAGCGGCAGGACGGGAATGGATTTGCCGGCGCGGGCGATCAGATGGTCGAGCACGTTTTCCCCCAAAGCTTCGAAAGCGGCCGGGATTGTAGCCCCCGGCCGCGCCCCGGCATAGCCCCGGGCAGGCGGTGGAAATCATCGCGGAAATCGCTTCGCAAGGCATAGTTGGACCCCGGCCTGACGTGCTAGGACTGGGGATCGGACGATGGCGGAACCCACCCCTGATCGAAGGCCGGCGATGACCAATCTGACGCTCTATATCGGGACGAAGCGATACTCCTCCTGGTCGCTGCGGCCCTGGCTGGCGCTGCGCCATACCGGCACGCCCTTCGCGGAGGTGCTGATCCCCCTGCGCCAGCCCGACACCCCGGCGCGCCTGGCGGCGGTCTCGCCCAGCGGGCGGGTGCCGGTGCTGAAGCACGGCGCGATCACCGTCTGGGACAGCCTGGCGATCTGCGAGTATCTCGCCGACAATTTCCGTGCGGCGAGGCTCTGGCCGGGCGACAACGCCGCCCGCGCCCATGCCCGGTCGATCTCGGCGGAGATGCATGCCGGCTTCGGACGGCTGCGCGAGCTGCTGCCGATGGATCTCGGGCGCGACCTCAGCGGCCAGTCGAAGGCCGCCCTGGTCCAGGACGAGATCGACCGGATCTGCGCCGTCTGGCGCGAGGCCCGGCAGGCCTTCGGCCAGGCGGGGCCGTTCCTCTATGGCAGCTTCACCAATGCCGACGCCATGTTCGCGCCGGTGGTGAGCCGGTTCCGCACCTATGGCGTGCCGGTGGATGCGGTCTGCGCCGCCTACATGCAGGCGATCGAGGCACTGCCGGATTACCAGGCCTGGCAGACCGAGGCCCTGCAGGAAGCATGATCCGCCGCGACCTCCAGGGAGATTCCCCGGCGACCGCCCCGGGCGTTCCGGAAGCGGACGAGACGGCCGCCGGATCCACCTACGCCGCGCAGGAGCCCTCGGCGACTCTCGCCGCCGCGGCCGTCATCATCCCCTACGGCCTCTGGCTGCTGGTCACCGCCGGCGCGCTCGCCGGCCGGCCGCCCACCGCACCGATCGAGCTCGAGACCCTGGCCTCGGCCTGGCACATGGCGCAGGCCGGCGGCTGGGTGCCGCTGCGCAACGGCGAGACCACGCCGCAGGTCGCGCCACTGCAGGACTGGCTGATCATCGGCGGCTGGCGCCTGTTCGGCGCCGACGAATGGTGGCCGCGCCTGCTCTCGGCGATCGCCAGCCTGCTGTCGATCGCGCTCACCGGCGCCATCGCCAAGGCGCTGTGGCCGCACCGTTCGACGACGCCGCTCTTCGCCCGCATCCTGCTGATCGGCGTCGCCGGGCTCATCCTCTCGGCGACCCTGGTGCAGCCGGAGACCCTGGCGCTGCCGACGACGCTGCTCGGAGTCCTGGCGCTGGCAAAGCTCTGGCAGCAGCGCCGGCCCTGGCCGATGACGATGCTGCTCTGGCTGGTCTTTGCGGCGGCGCTGGTCGCCAACCTGTTCATGGTCGGCTGGGCGGCCCTGCTGCTGCTGCCGGTGCTCGGCCTAGCGGCGCCGCTCGCCCATGACGCCGATACCGCGCCCCGGGACGGCGGCCTGTCGCTCGGCTGGCACCTGCCGCTGATCCTGGCGACGCTGCCGGCGATCGGCCTCGCAGCGCTCTGGCTCGATCACGCGGCGCCGGGGAAGGGCGTCTCGTTCTTCGCCTTCGGCAATGGCTGGATCGATCCGGCCACCGAGGCCACCCGGCGCGAGCCCTGGTCGCTGCTGCTGGCGCCGGCCCTGCTCTATCCCTGGATCTGCTGGAAGACGCTGTGGCGGGCGCTCGATCGGCATCTGCGCGGCAAGCTCGGGCCCGGCTTTCGCCTGTGCCTGATCTATTTCGGCGCCGCCATCCTCTCCAGCCTGGTCGCCGGCGAGCAGCTGCAGGGGCTGCTGCCGGTGGTGCCGCCGCTGACGCTGCTCGGCGCCCGCCTGCTGGCCACCCAGGAGATCAAGCCGAAGGATTTCCATGCCGTCGTTCCCGGCTTCATCGCCCTGGTCATCGGCCTGATCTTCTTCCTGATGAACATGATCCCGACGGCGCATCTGGATGCGGTCTGGCGGCAGTTCTTCGACGCGCCGCTGCCGATCTGGCTGGGCGGCAGCGGCCTTGCCTCCGGCCTGGTGCTGCTGGTCTCCGGCTATGTCCTGGCCCAGCTCTCGCCGTCGCAGCAGCTCTCGCGCACCATCCAGGTCGCCTTCCTGCCGGCGCTGCTGGTGACCTGCCTCAACATCGAATTCGCCGTCAACCTGCGGCAGTTCTTCGACCTCACGCCCACCGCCGGCCGGCTCAAGGATCTGCAGGAGGCCGGCCAGGAGATCGCGGTCTACGGTCCCTATCGCGGCGAGTTCGACTTCTACGGCCGCCTCGACCGGACGCCGGCCGTCCTGCCCTCCCTGCCTGTCGCGCTCGCCTGGGCCCGCTCCCACCCAATGGGTGCCGTCGTCAGCTATTTCGACGGCAGCCCGATCCGGCTGCCCGGCCTGCCCTATTTCCGCGGCGTCGCTCGCGACCGCTGGGTGGCGATCTGGCCCTCCAGCGCGGTGGTCGAAAGCCAGGGCCGCGTGCTCGCCGCCAGCTTCTAGCCGCCGGTTTCTCGCCAAGACAGGATTTGCCGGGTCGTATAGAATGAAGCCGGGCAATCCGGGGGAGCCAGATGTCGTCTTTCACCATGGGATTTCGCAAGGTCCGCGGACCGGAACACCGCAAGGACAAGCGCCTGCCGCTGCCGATCTTCACGGTGAAGGTCGACGGCACCCTCTGCGAGACGGTGAACTGGTCGCTGGGCGGCCTGCTGATCGCCGGCTATGCGGGCGCGCGCAGCCCCGAGGATCCGGTCGAGATCAGCATCAAGATCAAAGACGGCACCGCCGACTTCCGGATGAACATTGCCGCCCGGGTGGTGCGCGTCGATCCCGACGGCAAGCATCTGGCGATCCGCTTCGAGCAGATGAGCACCGCGATCTACGACTTCTTCGAACGCTGCTTCTCCCAGCGCTTCAGCGGCCGGCGCGGCTGACGGCGCGGCGCCGCCGTGAACGGCCTCCTGCCGGCGGATTTCTCGATCGCGGATGGGGCGGCGATCCTCTGGCTGGTCGTGGTCTGGGTGGTCTACGGCCGGTTCGCCGACCGGCTGCCGCCCGACGACCGGCGGCCGCGGCATCTCAACGAGGCGATGCACCAGATCCGGCGGGTGTGGATGCGCCGGATGCTGGATCGCCACGACCGCATCGTCGATTCCTCGCTCACCGGCCATACCGTCAATTCGATCGGCTTCTTCGCCTCGGCCTCGATGATCGTCATCGCCGGCCTGCTGGGACTGCTCGGCAAGATCGGCGATGCGCAGGGGGTGATCGACACCTGGGGCTTCGCCGTGCGCACCAGCCAGGGCCTGTTCCAGCTGAAGATGCTGGGCCTGGTCGCCATCTTCATCCTCGCCTTCTACAAGTTCACCTGGGCGCTGCGGCAGTACAACTTCACCTGCGCCCTGATCGGCGCGGCGCCGCTGCCGCCGCTACCGCCCGCGGCACGCACCGCCTATGCGGATCAGGCGGCGCGGGTACTCTCGCTCGGCGTGGCCAGCTTCAACGGCGGCATCCGCGCCTTCTACTTCGCCATCGCCTGGCTGGGCTGGCTGATCCATCCCTGGTGCTTCATCGCCGCCACCACCGGGATGGCGCTGATCCTGCTGCGGCGCCAGCTGCGTTCGCCGAGCCAGGCGGCGGTCATGGCCTATCAGGAGATCTTCGGCGGCGACCCGCTGTGAGGCTCAGGCCGCCGGCGCCGGCATCAGTTCGGCGGCGGATTTCCATCCCTTGAGCGCCGCCATGCGCGCCCGCCAGTCGACGATCGCCGGCCAGCGCCGGGCGTCGAATTCGCCCTCCTCGAGCAGGAAAATGTAGCCGGCGCAGGCGATGTCGGCGATGGTCGGGCGGTCGCCCAGCAGGAAGGGCCGGCTGCCGACGGCCGTGGCGAACTGCCCGATCGCGCGCTCGGCCCGCGGCACCAGGAAATCCATCACCGCCGGATCGACCGGCGGGCGCTGGAACTTGCGCAGGAAGCGCACCAGCGCCGGCCCGGCCAGCAGCCGCTGGTTCTCCCAGGCCAGCCACTCCGCGACGCGCCACCGCTCCTCGGCGTCGCGCGGCCCGAATTTCCCGGTCAGCCCCGACATGTAGGTGAGGATGACGCTCGACTGCACGATGGTCTTCTCGCCGTGGCGCAGGACCGGGATCTCCTGGAAGCGATTGATCGCGGTGTATTCCGGCGTCCGGGTGCCGCCCTTGAAGATGTCGACGAACTCGAAGTCGAAAGGCGTGTCGGTCAGGGCGAAGATCAGCGCCGCCTTCCAGGCGTTGCCGGATTCGGGATGGCCGTAGAGGATGAAGTCGGTCTCGCGTTCCTCAGGCATTGGCCGCCGCCAGTCGCCTGGCACGGCTTTCCAGGAAGCGGAAGGCGATCCCGCTGAGCAGGCGGTTCAGCCGCCCGGTCGGGCTCAGCCCGACCACTTTCAATACCATGGCGATGCCCCGCTCGACGTGATGGCGACGATAGAACTTGTAGGCGCGCCGCGCATAGGCGCGGGAATACTTGCGCCGCTGATAGTCCTCGCCGGGATGGTTGGCGGCGAAATAGGCGAAGGCCAGCTCGTCGTCCTCGGATTCGAAGATCCGCGCCACCGCCACCTTGAGGCGGCCCCAGGCGCCCAGGCGCTCGCGCGCCAGGTAGCGGTCGAGATGCGCATAGAACAGCTTGTAGTGCCGCAGCTCGTCGGCGGCGATGTTGCGGCAGATCTGCTTCAGCACCGGCTCCTCGGTGGCCTCGTTCAGCGCCGCGTAATAGGAGGAGGTGCCGGTCTCGACGATGCAGCGCGCCACCAGTTCGCCGGCCCGGGTGCCGCGCACCGAGGCCTCGGCCTCCACCGGCACCTTGAAGCCGTCGGTGAAGCGCTTGAAGCTGGCATCGAAATCGAAATCCGGATCGGCCAGCTTGGCCCAGCGCGCCAGGGCGGCGCCGTGCTGGATCTCCTCGCTGGCCCAGGTCCGGATCAGCGCCTGGAACTCAGGCGAGTCGCTGAACACGCGGCAGAGATAGGTTGCGTAGTCGGCGCCGTTGTATTCCACCACGGCGGCGGCCTTGATCACCTTGACGATCTCCGGATCGACCCGGGCGGGGTCGAAGGCGGTCCACGGAATTTGCTCGAGAGTCCAGTGCTTCATGGCCGCCGGTTGGTTGATCGGTTCCGTCGCTGCCGCGTTCCTTGCCGGTCTTCGACCGCGCCTGGAACCATCTGGCGAGTCGCCGGCCCGCAGGCGGAACCTACACTAATCGCAGGGCACTTCGGCTGACAAGCCGCAGAAAAAGCCGGTTTGCCGCTGCCGACCGCGGGACCGAGGCCGATGTGTTAACGGGCCGAAACGGCGGCGTTAATAGACGCTCGGCTCGACCGCCGCCGCCAGCCGCGCCTCGGCCAGCTTCAGCGCCGCCGCCGCGATCTTGCGCGCGTCGTCGTCCTTGGCATCGGCGACATCCTCGCGGGCGTCGGCGATGGCGCGTTCCGCGGTCGAGCGATCGATCTCGCCCACCGGCAGCGCCTTCTCGGCGAGTACCGTGCAGGTCTCGCCGGTGACCTCGGCGAAGCCGCCTTCGATGAAGATCCGGTCGGAAACCTTGCCGTCCTTCAGCACGTAGATGACGCCGGGACGGATGGTGGAAATCAGGTTGTTGTGCCCGGGCAGGACGCCGAAGTCGCCTTCGGCGCCGGGGACGATCACCTGGTCCACCGGTTCCGAGATCAGCAGCTTCTCCGGCGAGACGAGTTCGAACAGTACCTGGTCGGCCATCTTCGTTTCCCTTACCCGCCGATCCCGCCCCGCGACGCCCAGTCGCGGATCGAGCGGCGATATCCTTCCGGCATCTTCAGGCCGCCCAGGTCGGTCAACCCGAAGCGCCCCAGCTCCTTGTGTTCGTGGCTGAGGCTGAGCCTGGCCTCCGCCAGCGGCTTGACGCCGAACGTCACGATCAGCACCTCGCGCCCCGGAAGCACCGGATAGCGCCAGCAGTCGAGCAGGGTCCCGATCTCGGTCCCGATGCCCAGCTCCTCGGCGATCTCCCGCCGCAGGCACTGCGCCGGCTCCTCGCCGGCCTCGAGCCTGCCGCCGGGCAGTTCCCATTCGTCGCGCTCGTTCTTCAGCAGAACGACCTCCGCGCCGATGAAGAGAACCCCCTTGACCGAGACCGGCCAGCCGGCCGGCGCGGCTCCGGCGGCGCCCGTCATGACAACGTCCGCCGCCGCCGATGGTTCCGCGACCGCTAGGCGGCTTCCGCCATCTTGCGGGCCTTGGCGACCGCTTCCTCGATCGTGCCGACCATGTAGAAGGCCGATTCCGGCAGGTCGTCGTAGTTGCCGTCGACGATGCCCTTGAACCCCTTGATGGTGTCCTCGAGCTTGACGATGACGCCCGGCGTGCCGGTGAAGACCTCGGCGACGTTGAACGGCTGCGACAGGAAGCGCTGGATCTTGCGGGCGCGGGCGACGGTCAGCTTGTCCTCTTCCGACAGCTCGTCCATGCCCAGGATGGCGATGATGTCCTGCAGCGCCTTGTAGCCCTGCAGCACTTCCTGGACGCGGCGCGCGACCTTGTAGTGCTCCTCGCCGACGACGCGCGGGTCGAGCATGCGCGAAGTCGAGTCGAGCGGATCCACCGCCGGGAAGATGCCGAGCTCGGCGATCTGGCGCGACAGCACCGTGGTCGCGTCCAAATGCGCGAAGGAGGTCGCCGGCGCCGGATCGGTCAGATCGTCGGCGGGCACGTAGATCGCCTGCACCGAGGTGATCGAGCCCTTCTTGGTCGAGGTGATGCGCTCCTGCAGCGCGCCCATGTCGGTGGCCAGGGTCGGCTGGTAGCCCACCGCCGAGGGGATGCGGCCGAGCATGGCCGAGACTTCTGAGCCCGCCTGGGTGAAGCGGAAGATGTTGTCGACGAAGAACAGCACGTCCTGGCCTTCCTCGTCGCGGAAGTATTCGGCGACGGTGAGGCCGGACAGGGCGACGCGGGCGCGGGCTCCCGGCGGCTCGTTCATCTGGCCGTAGACCAGGGCGCATTTCGACGGCGAGCCGTCGAGGTTGATGACCTTGGATTCGATCATCTCGTGATAGAGGTCGTTGCCCTCGCGGGTGCGCTCGCCGACGCCGGCGAACACCGAGTAGCCGCCGTGCGACTTGGCGACGTTGTTGATCAGTTCCATGATGGTGACGGTCTTGCCGACGCCGGCGCCGCCGAACAGGCCGATCTTGCCGCCCTTGGCGTAGGGCGCCAGCAGGTCGATGACCTTGATGCCGGTGACCAGGATCTGCGCCTCGGTCGACTGCTCGGCGAATTCCGGCGCGCTGCGGTGGATCGGCAGGGTCTTCTTGTGGCCGATCGGGCCGCGCTCGTCGATCGGGTCGCCGATCACGTTGATGATGCGGCCGAGCGTCTCGGGGCCCACCGGCATCGAGATCGGCGCGCCGGTGTCGACGACTTCGGCGCCGCGCACCAGGCCATCGGTCGAGTCCATGGCGATGGCGCGGACCGTCTTCTCGCCGAGATGCTGCGCCACTTCCAGGACCAGCAGCTTGCCGTTGTTCTGCACGTGCAGCGCGTTCAGGATGTAGGGCAGGTCGCCCTCGAACTGCGCGTCGACGACGGCGCCCGTGACCTGCGTGACTTTGCCGACGATGTTATTCGACATGGTTGTTGGCTCCTATGAACGATCCGGCACGCCGGGTTAGACCGCTTCCGCACCGGAGATGATCTCGATCAGCTCCTTGGTGATGTTGGCCTGGCGGGTCCGGTTGTAATTGATGGTCAGCTTGTTGATCATGTCGCCGGCATTGCGGGTGGCGTTGTCCATCGCCGTCATCCGCGAGCCCTGTTCGCTGGCGCCGTTCTCGAGCAGCGCGCGATAGACCTGCATGCCGATGTTGCGCGGCAGGAGCTCGGCCAGGATCTCGGCCTCGTCCGGCTCGTATTCGTAGCTGGCGGTCGGCGCCGGCTGGTTCTCGTTCGCCGTCTTCACCGCGAAGGGGATCAGCTGCTGCACGGTGACGATCTGGGTGATCGCCGACTTGAACTTGTTGTAGATCACCGTGCAGACGTCGAACTCGCCGTGCTGGTACATCTGGCGGATCCGCACCGCGACCTTGCTGGCCGCGTCGAAGGTCAGGCGCGGCTTGGCGATGTCCTCGACGGTGCCGATGATGTCGGCGGGGAATTCGCGCTTCAGCTGGTCGCGGCCCTTGCGCCCGACGCAGAGGATCTTCACCGTCTTGTTGTCGTTCTTCAGCGCGCGGATCAGGCGCCGCGCGCCGCGCACGATGGTCGAATTGAAGCCGCCGCAGAGGCCGCGGTCCGAGGTCATCACCACCACCAGGTGGACCTGGTCCTTGCCGTTGCCGGCGAGCAGGGCCGGCGCGCCGTCCCTGCCGACCATCGCCGCGGCCAGCGATCCCAGCACCCGCTCCATGCGCTCGGCATAGGGCCTTGCGGCCTCGGCCTGCTCCTGGGCGCGCCGCAACTTGGCCGCCGCCACCATCTTCATGGCGGCGGTGATCTTCTGCGTGTTCTTCACGCTGTTGATGCGGATCTTGAGATCCTTGAGGTTCGCCATCGCTCGCTCTTTCCGGTCGCCCGATTCGCCTGCCGCCCGCCGCCGCTAAGCCCGGCCGCTCAGGAGAAGGATTTCGCGAAGGCCGCAACCACCCCGGACAGCTTCTCGTCGACCGGCTTGGTGATCTCGCGCTCCTTGCGGATCGAGTCCAGGATGTCGGCGTGCTTGGCGCGGATCTCGGCCAGCAGCGCGGCCTCGAAGCGGTTGATCTCCTCGATCTTCAGCGCGTCCAGGTAGCCGCGGACGCCGGCGAAGATCGACACCACCTGCTCCTCGACCGGCATCGGCTTGAACTGCCCCTGCTTCAGGAGCTCGGTCAGGCGCGAGCCGCGGGCCAGCAGCTTCTGGGTGCTGGCGTCGAGGTCGGAGGCGAACTGCGCGAAGGCCGCCATCTCGCGGTACTGCGCCAGTTCCAGCTTGATGCGGCCGGCGACCTGCTTCATCGCCTTGATCTGCGCGGCCGAGCCGACGCGGCTCACCGACAGGCCGACGTTGATGGCGGGGCGGATGCCCTTGTAGAACAGCGCCGTCTCCAGGAAGATCTGGCCGTCGGTGATCGAGATCACGTTGGTCGGGATGTAGGCCGAGACGTCGCCGGCCTGGGTCTCGATGACCGGCAATGCGGTCAGCGAACCGGCGCCCATCTTGTCGTTCATCTTCGCGGCGCGCTCGAGCAGGCGGCTGTGCAGGTAGAAGACGTCGCCCGGATAGGCTTCGCGGCCCGGCGGGCGGCGCAGCAGCAGCGACATCTGGCGATAGGCGACCGCCTGCTTGGAGAGATCGTCATAGAAGATGACGGCATGCATGCCGTTGTCGCGGAAGAACTCGCCCATGGTGCAGCCGGTATAGGGCGCCAGGAACTGCAGCGGCGCCGGCTCCGAGGCGGTGGCGGCGACGACGATGGTGTATTCCATCGCGCCGGCATCCTCCAGGGTCTTCACGATCTGGGCGACGGTAGAGCGCTTCTGGCCGATCGCGACGTAGACGCAATACAGCTTCTTCGATTCGTCGGTGCCGGCGTTGATCCCCTTCTGGTTGAGGATGGTGTCGATGATCACCGCAGTCTTGCCGGTCTGGCGGTCGCCGATGATCAGCTCGCGCTGGCCGCGGCCGATCGGCACCAGGCTGTCGATCGCCTTCAGGCCGGTCTGCATCGGCTCGTGCACCGACTTCCTCGGGATGATGCCGGGCGCCTTCACCTCGACGCGCATGCGGCTGACGTCCTTCAGCGGGCCCTTGCCGTCGATCGGGTTGCCGAGGCCGTCGACCACGCGCCCGAGCAGGCCCTTGCCGACGGGAACGTCGACGATGGTGCCGGTGCGCTTGACGGTGTCGCCTTCCTTGATCGAGCGGTCGTCGCCGAAGATCACGACGCCGACATTGTCGGTCTCGAGGTTGAGGGCCATGCCGCGGATGCCGCCCGGGAACTCGACCATCTCGCCGGCCTGGACGTTGTCCAGCCCGTGCACGCGGGCGACACCGTCGCCGACGGAGAGAACCGTACCGATTTCGGTGACGTCGGCCTCGTTGCCGAAATTCTCAATCTGTTGCTTGAGAATGGCGGAAATTTCGGCGGCGCGGATTTCCATCATCCAACCCCTTTCATGGCGAGCTGCAGTTTCTGCAGCTTGGATTTAAGCGAAGAATCGATCATGCGGCTGCCGACCTTGACGATCAGCCCGCCGAGCAGAGAGGGATCGACCTTGAGGTCGATCGAAACCTTGGATCCGGCGCCCAGGCTCTTGGCGGCGCGCTTGATCGCCTCGGAGACGGCGGCCTGCTGTTCCGCGGTCAGCGGATGGGCGGCGGTGACCTCGGCGGTCATCTCGCCGCGCTTGGCCGAGAGGCGCTTCTGGAACGCCTCGATCATCGCCGGCACCGCGAACAGGCGCCGGTTCTGGGCGACCAGGCCGACGAACTTGCGGGTGATCTCGCCGATCCCGGCGGCCTGCAGCACCGCGCCGATGGCCTTCGCCTGGTCGGCGCGCGAGAGCACCGGGGAATTGATCAGCCGGCGCAGGTCGGCCGACTCTTCCGTCATCTTCTTCAGGGACGCGAGATCGCCGGCAACCGCATCGAGCTGATGCTTGCCCTCCGCCAGATCGAACAGCGCCGTCGCATAGCGCGTCGCCAGTCCGCCTTGTTCCGATGTCTGGGCCGCCACGAATAGACCCCCCGTCCCTATCTGGATTTGCAGTCGTTCTAGTATCTTGGGAGTTGTCCCGCCGGCCCCGAAACCGTCGCTCAACTCCAGTCAGCACAAGCCCCGCCCGTCGCAGCCCCGCCCCGACAGGCGGGCGGTGTGTAACATAATGAATGCGGCTAATCAACCGCACCCGAGCCGGGCTGCGACGAAACGCCTAACATGCTGATAATTATAGAAAACTATAGGGATCGATATCGATCTGCAGGCGCAGGTCGCCGGGCCATTTCAGGCCCGTCATCCAGCCCCGGATCACCGGCTGCAGCTGGACCTCGCGGCGGCATTTCAGCAGGAAGCGGCGGCGGTGCCGGCCGCGCAGCATGGCGAGCGGCGCCGGGGCCGGGCCGAGGATGGCGACACCCTCGATCCGGGGCGCCGCCCGGGCCATCGCCTGGACCTGGGCCTCGACCGCCGCCTCGTCCCGGCCGGAGACGATGAGGGCGGCGAGGCGGCCGAAGGGCGGCATGCCGGACTGGCGCCGGTCCTCCGCCTCGATCTCCAGCAGCCGGGCGCGGTCGTGGGTCAGCAGGGCCTGCATCACCGGCCGGCTGGAATTGTAGGTCTGCACCAGCACCCGGCCCGGTTTCTCCGCCCGCCCGGCCCGGCCCGCGACCTGGTGCAGCAGCTGGTAGGTGCGCTCGGTCGCCCGCAGGTCGCCGCCGTGCAGGCCGAGATCGGCATCGACCACCCCGACCAGGGTGAGATGGGGGAAGTGGTGGCCCTTGGCGATGATCTGGGTGCCGAGGATGAGGTCGACCTCGTGGTCGCGCACCATGCGGATGAGCTCCGCCGCCTTGGCCGGGCCGGAGACCGTGTCGCTGGTCAGCACCAGGCGCCGGGCCTCGGGGAAGAGCTGCGCCGCCTCCTCCGCCAGCCGCTCCACCCCCGGCCCGCAGGCGGCGAAGCTGCCCTGGGACCCGCAGGCGGGACAGGCCGGCGGCATCTGGGTCTGGTAGCCGCAGTGATGGCATTGCAGGCGCTGGGAATAGCGATGCTCGACCAGCCAGGCGGTGCAGCTCGGGCATTGCATGCGGTGGCCGCAGTCGCGGCAGAGGGTGAGCGGCGCATAGCCCCGCCGGTTGAGGAACAGCAGGGCCTGGTCGCCGGCGGCGAGCGTCTCCGCCACCGCCGCCTTCAGCCCGGGCGACAGCCAGGAGCCGCGGGCCGGCTTGTCCCGCCGCAGATCGATCAGCGCGATCTCCGGCAGCTGCGCCCCGCCGTGGCGGTCGGGGAGATCGAGGGCGCGGTAGCGACCCTGCTGGACGTTGACCACGGTCTCCAGCGACGGCGTCGCCGAGACCAGCACGACCGGGATCCTGGCCAGATGCGCGCGCACCACCGCCATGTCGCGCGCCTGGTAGATGACGCCCTCCTCCTGCTTGAAGGCGGTCTCGTGCTCCTCGTCGACGACGATCAGACCGAGATCGGCGAAGGGCAGGAACAGCGCCGAGCGGGCGCCGACCACGACCCGCGCCTCGCCGTTCAGCACCGCCCGCCAAGTGAGCCGCCGCTCGAGCCCGGTCAGTTCCGAATGCCACTGCGCCGGGCCGGCGCCGAAGCGCGCGGCGAAGCGCTCCAGCCATTGCGCGCTGAGGGCAATCTCCGGCAGCAGCACCAGGGCCTGACGGCCGGCGCGCAGGCAGGCGGCGACCGCCTCGAAATAGACCTCGGTCTTGCCCGAGCCGGTGACGCCGTCGAGGAGCGTGACGCCGGGCTCGAGCCGGCTCAGCGCCGCCGCCGCCGCCTGCTGGTCGGGCGACAGCGCGGGACCGGCCAGATCGCCGTCGGGCCGCCCGTAGGGAGCGGGCAGCGGCAGGGTGACGGCGCTGAGCTGGCCGAGGCGCCCCATATCTGTGATCACGCCGGGGCTGACGGCGGCGGCACGGGCGAGATCGGCGGTGCTGCGCGGCGGCCCGCCCTCCAGCGCCGCCAGCACCCGGGCGCGCGCCGCCGTCATCTTGCCGGCTTCCCGCGCGCCGATCGCCCAGGCCTTCAGCGCGCGCTCCGCCTCCAGCGCCTCGGGCACGCTCATCGCCATGCGCAGGACCGCGCCCAGCGGCGCCATGCTGTAGCCGGCGACCCAGTCGATGAAGCGCCGCGACATCTCCGGCAGCGGCGGCAGGTCGAGCCGCGCCGTCACCGGCTTCAGCCGCGCGGCATCGATCTCGGCGCTGCCCGGCCCCCAGACCACGCCGGAGACTTGGCGCCGGCCCAGCGGCACTGCGACGAAATCGCCCGGCGCCAGCGCGAGCTCGGGCGGCACCAGATAATCATAGGCGCTGAACAGCGCCAGGGGAATGAGCACGCTCACCCGCCGCGCCGCGCCGAGGCGGTCGGCCGGCGGTTCCGGAAGGGATGAACGGGCTGTTTCGGTTGTCATCGTTATCGTCTAGAATCGGCTGCGTGCGATCGGGTGATTCGGCTGCTGCGCACTCTAAGCCGCCGGCGCCCGCGCTCATAGGACCAGACTTGCCGACCAGCCACGGGGGACCGTCACAGGCCATGAAATTCTTTGTCGATACCGCGGACGTCAACGAGATCAAGGAACTGGCCGCCACCGGCCTGGTCGACGGCGTGACCACCAATCCTTCGCTGATCGCCAAGTCGGGCCGCAAGTTCCTCGACGTGGTGAAGGAGATCTGCGCCATCGTCCCCGGCCCGGTCAGCGCCGAGGTCGCGGCGACGGATTTCAAGACCATGCTGGCCGAGGGCAAGAAGCTCGCCAAGCTGGCGAAGAACGTCTGCGTGAAGGTGCCGCTGACCGTCGACGGCCTGAAGACCTGCAAGGCGCTGAGTGGCAACGGCACCAAGGTCAACGTCACCCTGTGCTTCTCGCCGGCCCAGGCGCTGCTGGCGGCGAAGGCCGGCGCCACCTATATCTCGCCCTTCGTCGGCCGCCTGGACGACGTCGGCAGCGACGGCATGGACCTGATCTCCGATATCATCCAGATCTATCGCTCCTACGATGCGATCACCACCGAGGTCCTGGTCGCCTCGGTGCGGCACCCGATCCACGTGATCGAGGCGGCGAAGATGGGCGCCGACGTCGCGACCCTGCCGCCCGCCGTGCTGCGGCAGATGTTCAACCACCCGCTGACCGACAAGGGCCTCGCTGCCTTCCTCGCGGATTGGGCCAAGACCGGGCAGTCGATCCTCTAATGATTCTCTAACCCAGGGAGCTGGACGGGATGGCGAGCCGAGGCGAAGACGCACAGCAGAAATCGACCGAGAAGGCCGCCGCCCATCCGGTGACCGCGGCCCAGGTCGTCGCCTATCTGCGCCGTCATCCCGATTTCCTCGCCCGGCACCCGGAACTTCTGGACCTGCAACTGCCGACCGGCCGTCACAAGGAGGACGGCGTCGTCGACCTGCAGCAGTTCATGATGGAGCGCCTGAAGACCGACGTCGCCAAGCTGCGCGCCGACCAGGACGAGATCATCGCCAATAGCCGCGACAACCTCACCACCCAGGAACGCATCCACAATGCGGTGATCGCCCTGCTCGAGGCCGAGACCTTCGAGCAGTTCATCGAGATCATCACCGGCGATCTCGCTTTGCTGCTCGAGGTCGACGTGGTCAGCCTCTGCGTCGAGCTCACCGACATCACCAGCAAGAAGCCGAAGCACGACGGCATCCAGTTCCTCGATCGCGGCGCGGTCGACCGGCTGATGGGCAAGGGCCGCGAGGTGCTGCTGCGCGACGAATCCGTCGGCGATCCCGAGATCTTCGGCGGCGCCGCCGACTTAGTGCGCTCGGATGCGCTGCTGCGCCTGACCATCAGCGCCCAGGCGCCGGCCGGCCTGATCGCCTTCGGCACCCGCCATCCCGGCTATTTCCATGCCGGCCAGGGCACCGAACTGATGAGCTTCATGGGCCGGGTCATCGAGTTCGGCATCCGGACATGGCTGGACCTGCCGAAACCCTAGCCGCCGCCGAGCTCGGCGCGGAAACCCGCGACCTCCGCTTCGCCGCGGCGCCGGACCTTGCGGCGGCGATCGACGGCTGGCTGGGCTATCTCGCCGACGAGCGCCGCGCCTCGCGCCACACCAGCACCGCCTATCGCGGCGATCTCGCGGATTTCCTCGGCTTCATCGAGCGCCACCAGGGCGGCACGCCGGATCTGGCGGCGCTCAACGACGCCCAGCGCGGCGATTTCCGCGGCTGGATGGCGGACCGCTTCGCCCGCGGCCTCGCCGCCGCCTCGACGGCGCGGGCGATGAGCGCGGTGCGCGGCTTCTTCCGCTTCCTCGCCCGGCGGCATCGCGGCAACAACGGCGCCATCGCCACCGTGGCCTCGCCGAAGATCCCGCGCGGCGTGCCGCGGCCGCTGACCGCGGCCGAGGCCGAGGACACGCTGGAGGCGATCGCCGCGCTGGAGGACGAGCCCTGGATCGCCAAGCGCGATCTCGCGGTGCTGCTGCTGCTCTACGGCTGCGGCCTGCGCATTTCCGAGGCGCTCGGCCTCGACCGCGGCGCCGTCGCCGGCTTCGACCTGCGCCGCAGGGATGCGGTGATGACGCTCGCCGTCACCGGCAAGGGCAACAAGACCCGCCGGGTGCCGGTGCTGCCGGTGGTCGCCGATGCCATCGTCGACTACCTGAATGCCTGCCCCTATCTCGGCGGGCGGGAGCTGCCGCTCTTCCTCGGCGCCCGCGGCAAGCGGCTGAATGCCCGCATCGTCCAGGGCGCGATGCAGCGGCTGCGGGCCCAGCTCGGCCTGCCGGAGAGCGCGACGCCGCATGCCTTGCGCCATTCCTTCGCGACGCATCTGCTGGCCGGCGGCGGCGATCTGCGCGCCATCCAGGAGCTGCTCGGCCACGCCTCGCTCTCGACCACCCAGCGCTACACCGACATCGACGCCG
>CAZKDH010000088.1:0-4367 GCA_964551505.1 uncultured Rhodospirillaceae bacterium | reverse complement strand
TGAGGTCTAGTTCCTGCGACCCCTCCGCCGAGAATTTCAGGCTGTGTTTGACCTTCTTCGCGGCAAGGTCCATCAGGCTTTTGTCGACGATGTCGCCGATATGCTCGAGATTGGTGGTGAAGGTGATGAGATCGATCACCCGCCGCTGGTCGGCGGGGTCCATGATCTCGCGGCTGACCCGGGTGAGATAGAGCTTGATCGCGTCGTTCAGGCGGTCGACCTGGGTGTCGAGGTCGCTGACCTGCTTGATCAGCCGCCGGTCGTCCGAGCGCAGCGCCTGCAGCGACTGCCGCAGCATCTGGCCGACCACGTCGCCCATGCGCAGGGCCTCGCGCGCCGCATTGGCCAGCGCCACCGTCGGCGATTCCGTGGCGTTGGCGTTGAGATAGCGCGGCTTCGCCGGATCGTCGGCCTGCGGCTGCTCGGGCAGCAGCTTCGCCGTCAGCCGGGCGACCGGGCCGACGAAGCCGATAAAGACCACCGCCAGCGCCAGGTTGAAGCCGACATGGAAGTTGAGGGTCTGGCGCCAGGGTTCCGGCTGCAGCAGGGCGACATAAGGCATCAGCAGCGGCAGCACTGGCAGCACCGCGGCGACGCCGACCAGCCGGAAGATCAGGTTGCCGAGCGGCACCCGGCGGGCATCCGGCGGCTCGGTCATCGTCGCCAGGATCGGCATCACCGCGCTCCCCAGGTTGGCGCCGAGGATCAAAGCGAGGCCGAGTTCCAGCGGCACCATCTGCGCCGTCATGAAGGAGACCACCAGCAGCACGATGGCGAGGCTCGAGGTCGAGAGCACGGTCAGCACGGCGCCGACGATGACGCCGAAGATCGGCGCGTCGCTCAGCACCTGCAGGATCTGCGGCAGCAGCGGCGCGTTGCGCACCGGATCGGCGGCGGCGGTGATCAGGTGCAGCCCGAGGAGCGCGATGCCGAGCCCGACCACCGCCCGCCCAAGATCCTTCAGCTGGGTGTTGGTCAGCTTGTTGAACATGATCCAGCCGACCAGGATCAGCAGCGGCGAGATCCAGTCGACCCGGTAGGAATAGGCCTGGGCGACCAGGCTGGTGCCGACATCGGCGCCCAGCATGATGGCCAGGGCCGAGGCCGTGCTGACCAGGCCGCGCGAGGCGAAGGACGAGGTCACCAAAGCGGTGGCGCTGGAGGACTGCAGGACGCAGGTCACCCCGAGGCCGGCGAAGAAGGCGGCGAAGCGGTTGCCCATGGCCCGGCCCAGGCGCTGCCGGATGAAGGCACCATAGGCCCGGAGCACGCCGGTTCTGACCATGCGCAGGCCCCAGAGCAGCAGGGCCGCGGCGCCGAACAGGTTGAGCAGGAAGGTCATGCTGGACTGCGACTCGACATCTCTCGGACAGCGTCACGAAAGTGTAACATATAGGACTGCAGGCCGGCGTCGTATACCGGCGCGACCTTCACTTTATCGTTTGCGCCCGCTAGGCGATGCCCTCGATCTTCGCCGCGAATTCCTCGAGCAGCGCCACGCCGAAGCCGGTGCCGCCGACCGGGCAGAGCGCCCGGTCCTTGTGGGCGAATTCCTTGTTGGCGATGTCGAGATGCGCCCAGTCGCGGCCGTCGACGAAATGCTTCATCAGCGCCGCGGCATGCGCCGCATCGGCGGATTCGTCGTCCGCCGCATGATGGCGGAAGTCGGCGATCGGCGATTCCAGGTTGTGGTCGTAGTAGTCGTCGATCGGCAGCCGCCAGAAGCGCTCGCCGACCGCCTCGCCGGCGGCGACGATATCCTGCGCCAGCCGGTCGCGGGTGCTGAACACCCCGGCATAGGCGCCGCCCAGGGCCGCCGTCACCGAATAGGTCAGGGTGGCGAGATCGATGATGCAACGCGGCTTGAACCTGGTCGCGGCATAATACAGCGCATCCACCAGCACCACCCGCCCCTCGGCATCGGTGTCGATGACCTCGATGGTCTGGCCCGACATCGTGCGGATGATATCGCCCGGCTTGTAGGCGCTGGAGGACGGCAGGTTCTCCACCAGGCCGACCACGCCGACGACGTCGATCTTGGCCTTGCGCTGGGCCAAGGCGCGGATCGTGCCGACGACCGCCGCGCCGCCCGCCATGTCGCCCTTCATGGTGATCATCTGGTTCGGGCGCTTCAGGCAGAGGCCGCCGGAATCGAAGCAGACGCCCTTGCCGACCAGCGCGATCGGCCCCTCGCTCTTGCCGCGGCGCCCGGCGCCGAGATACTGCAGCACCAGGAGCCGGGGCGGCCGGTTCGAGCCGCCGCCGACCGCCAGGATGGCTTCCATGCCGAGCCGCGCCATCTGCGCCTCGTTCAGCGCCTCGACCTTGACGCCGAGCTTGCCGAGTTCCCGGGCCCGGGCGGCGAAGACTTCCGGATAGAGCTCGTTCGGCGGCTCGTTGGTGAGATCGCGCGCCATCAGGATGCCGTCGGCCAGCGCCCCGAAGCGCTGCATCAGTTTCGCGGCGGCGGCCGTCGCGCCGGTGACCAGGCCGAGCCGCCGCACCAGCTTCGGCCGGTCCGGCTTCTCCTTGGTGTGGTACTTCCCGAACTGGTAGTTCCGCAGCCTGGCACCCAAAGCGAGATTCGCGGCCAGCGCCGCCTCGTCGAGGCGGATCCCCTTCGGCAGGTCGACCAGCACCTCTGCCGCCGGCTCCTTCGCCGCCATCAGGTGCGCGGCGATGGCGCCGCCGATTTCGCGCAGATGCTGGGGGGAGATCTCCTTGGCGGCGCCGAGTCCGGCGATCAGCACCCGGCGCGGCCCCCCGGCGCCCGGCGCCAGGACGTCGAGGATCTGCTCGCGTTTGGCGGTGAAATGCGGTGTCTTCAGGGCCCGGGACAGGGCGCCCTTCAGGCGGGCATCCAGTTCCGCCGCCCGACCCGAGAACCCGCCGCCCGCGACGACGGTGACAACCACGACCTGCATGGCCGAATCGTGCTTCGGCCGGAAATCCACCTGCATAAATCCCCTCTCGGCCGGGCGATCCGGCGCTAATGCGCCGCGGCAGGCACCAGGTTCCCGTCGCGGTTCTCCCGGATCGACAGAGCCAGGAAGCCAGCGACCATAGCCAATCCCAGCGACGCAAACCAGATCCAGTCGTAGCGCCCGAACATGTCGAAGAGCCGCCCGGCCAGGAAGACGCCGGCCGCCCCGCCCAGCGAATGGCCGGCCGACAGCAGTCCCATGGTCAGACCCATGACCCGGAGCCCCAGGTGGCTCGCCACCAGGCTCGCCGTCGGCGGCACCGTGGAGTAGTCGAACAGGCCGAAGACCACGGCAAAGATCATCAGCAGGTTGATGTCCTGGCCGACATAGGCGAGCAGAATGAAGGTGAGCCCGCGGGCGATGTAGATGATCGCCAGCAGCAGGGGCCGGTTCATCCGGTCGGTCAGCCAGCCGGACAGGATCATCCCGCCGAGATTGACCGCGGACAGCACGCCATAGGCCGTGGCGCTGGCCAGCGGCGGGAAGCCGCAGAGCGCCGCATAGGGCAGCAGATGCGTCTCGATCACTCCCGAGGTGGTGAAGCCGCAGATGAAGAAGCTCCAGAACAGGGCGTGGAACACCCGGCTGCCCACGACGTGCTGCAGCCGCACCGCCAGGCTGTCGCTGGCGCGCTGCCGGCTGCGACCGCCGCCGCGGCCGCCGCGCAGCAGCACCAGGACGGTCGGCACCAGCACCATGCAGGCGATGGCGAGCCCGATATAGCTCGCCCGCCAGCTGGTGGTTTCCATGAGATCGGCGACCAGGGGCACCACCAGCAGCTGGCCGGCGGTCGAGCCGGAGGTGGCGATGCCGACCGCAAGCCCGCGATGGGCCTCGAACCGGTGGCTGACCACGGTGCTGACCACGTGATTGGCCGCCATGCCGAAGCCGACCGCCGCCAGCCCGCTATAGGCCAGGTAGAACTGCCAGGTCTCGTACATGCCGGCGGTGACGAACATGCCGATCCCGACCGCGGCCAGCCCGGCGCTGAGCAGCAGCCGGGCGCCGAAGCGGTCGACCAGGTTGCCGGCGACCGGCGCCATCAGGGCCATCACGACCAGGGCCCAGGCCCCGCCGTCCGAAACCAGGGTCCGGGTCCAGCCGAGTTCCTTCTCGATTTCCGGCATCGCAAGGCCGAGGACCGCCCGGGCCGAGAACGATACCGACAGGGTGACGAAGCCGACGAGGACGAAGAGCCAGGCCACCCAGTCGGTCGGAATCCGGCCCACGGGGGCCGGTCTGTTGTCGCTGCTCACGCCACATCCTCTCGCGCCGCTTGGGCAGCGTTCGGTTTCCAAGGGGCCGCGGCGGCGGGTCGGACGTCCCGCCCTACCCCATCGCCCCGACGGTGTGGATGATACCCGAGCTCAACCGCCGGATCAG
>CAZKDH010000087.1:0-1644 GCA_964551505.1 uncultured Rhodospirillaceae bacterium | reverse complement strand
ACACCGCATCGCCACCCTGCTCTTCGACCTGCTCACGCCGCACGAAGACCAGACCTATGCCACGCGCTTCAATATCGAACTGCTCACCGAACGCCTGCTCGCCGCCCTCGCCTGGCTGGAGGACAACCGGGACACGAAGGGCATGAAGCTCGGCTGCTTCGGCGCCAGCACCGGCGCCGCCGCGGCCCTGCAGGCGGCGGCGAAGCATCCGGGCATCGCCGCGGTGGTTTCCCGCGGCGGCCGCCCCGACCTCGCCGGCCCGCAGGCACTGACTCTGGTCCGCGCGCCGACCCTGCTCATCGTCGGCGGCTGGGACGACGGCGTGATCGACCTCAACCGGCAGGCCTACGATCTGCTGCGCTGCGAGAAGCAACTGGAGATCGTGCCGGGCGCGACCCACCTCTTCGAGGAGCCGGGTACGCTGGAACTGGCGGCGGAGCACGCGGCGCGGTGGTTTGAGAAGCATCTCCGTCCGGCAAAGGCATGAGCCCACCCGCAGACCGGATTGCCCGCCGTGCAGGCCCGGTGTAGTCTTCTGCCGACCGCATTCACCAGACGAACCCGCATGATCCCGCACCCCATCCGCCTCGCGCTCGCGTTCATGGCGATCCTGTCCGCAGCGCCGGTTTTCGCACAGGGACAGTTCCACAAGTGCGTGGACGCCAAGGGCAAGATCACCTACCAGGATTTCCCCTGCGGCCAGGCGCCGGCCGTCGGCACGCCGGAGGCGCCCCGGAGCGGCGCGGCGAGCCCGGCGCCGGCCGACAGCGCCTCCTCGCCGGTCATGCGCCAGCTCGACGCGGCGGTCAAGGCGGCCATCGCCGGCCGCGACCTGCCGCGCGCCAAGGGACTGGCCGTCACCGCGCAGCATTGGGAGTGGATAGCGGAAGCCGAGCAAAACCAGCAGACCCAGCCCGTCACGGGCCGGACCCAGGCCGACCTGCGCGCCGAGAAAAGCGCCAGCCAGGAATGCCGTGACGCGCGGCGCAACTACGAGAACGAGTCGCGCTCCCCCGAGGCCATCGAGAAGATGAAGCACCTGATGTACGAAGCCTGCGGAATGGAGGCGCCGGCCGACACGAGCGCCGGCACCGGCCAGCCCGTGATCCTCACCCGGCCCCGCGCCGCCACGCACAGGCCGCCGCCGCCCCCGATCAGGCCCGAGCAGCCTGCGGTCAGGCAGCCGAGGACGCTGGAACCCGCGAACACGGGCGGCTCGTCCGCAAGGCGCAGGGACGAATAAGCGCGCGGCGATTGCGCCGACATCGGCATCGGTTTCGTTTCTGATGACGATCTTCGGCCGGCTACCCTTGCAGTCCCCGACGAACCTGATCAGGACACGACCATGCCCACCACTCCGCCCTGCCCCCAATGCGCCATGGAGAACGTCTATCAGGACGGCGCCAACTATGTCTGCGCCGATTGCGGCCATGAGTGGCCGATGGTGGCGGCGGCGGGCGCAGACGAGGATGCGGCGTCGGTGGTGCGCGACGCCAACGGCAACGTGCTGGCCGACGGCGATGCGGTGGTGCTGATCAAGGACCTGAAGGTGAAGGGTTCGTCGATCACGCTGAAGATGGGCACCAAGGTGAAGAGCATCCGCCTGGTCGGCAGCGGCGACCACGAGGTGGACTGCCGGATGGA
>CAZKDH010000086.1:0-69529 GCA_964551505.1 uncultured Rhodospirillaceae bacterium | reverse complement strand
ATCTCCGCCAGCGGCTGGATCACGCCGATCTCGTTGTTGACCGCCATCACCGAGACGATCGCCGTCTTGTCGGTGATCGCGGCGCGCAGCTGGTCGAGGTCGATCAGCCCGTTCTGCTTCACCGGCAGGTAGGTGACGTTGAAGCCCTCGAGCTCCAGGTGCCGGCAGGAATCCAGCACGCATTTGTGCTCGGTCACCACGGTGATCAGGTGGTTCTTGCGGTCCTTGTGGAAATGCGCGACGCCCTTCAGCGCCAGGTTGTTGGATTCGGTGGCGCCCGAGGTGAAGACGATCTCCTTCTCGTCGGCGCCGATCAGCGCCGCCACCTGGGCCCGCGCCTTCTCGACCGCCTCCTCCGCCTTCCAGCCATAAGCGTGATTGCGCGAATGCGGGTTGCCGAAATGCTCGGTGAAATATGGCAGCATCGCCTGGACCACCCGAGGATCGCAGGGCGTCGTCGCCTGGTAGTCGAGATAGATCGGCATCTTCGGGCGGTTCTTGCCGTCATCCGTCTTGGCGAGGCTGGTGACACTGCTCATCATCTATTCCCTATCTGCTCTTCACGCCGCCGGCTGCACGCTGCCGGTGGAAACTGCTTCTGCGCCCGCCGCCGCCTCGCGCCGCCGGATCTGGCTCCAGGCCGCGACGAAGGCGTCGACATCGGCCGGCGTGCTGGCCCAGCCGAAGCTGACCCGGATCGCCGTGCCGGAGGTCGCGGCATCGAATCCCATCGCCGAGATCACGTGGCTCGGCCGCACCTTGCCTGACGAGCAGGCCGATCCCGCGCTCACCGCGACACCGGCCAGATCGAGCGCCATCACCAGGGTTTCGCTGGTCCTGGTGCCGCAGGCGAAGCAGCTGGTATTGGGCAGCCGCCTGGCCGTGCGGCCGAAAACCGTCATCGGCTGGCCAAGGGCCGCCAGCCGGTCCTCCAGGGCGTCGCGCAGGGCGCCGACCGCCGCCGCTTCCTGCCGGTCGCCCGCCTGGGCCGCGGCCGCGCCGAAGCCGGCAATCGCCGCCACGTTCTCGGTGCCGGCGCGGCGGAAGCGTTCCTGCCCGCCGCCGAGCAGCGCCGGCATCACCGTGCGCTCGCCGTGCAGCACCAGGGCGCCGATGCCCTGCGGCCCGCCGAGCTTGTGCGCCGACAGGCTCACCATGTCGGCGCCCAGCGTCGCCAGATCGAAACCGACCTTGCCCGCCGCCTGCACCGCGTCGCAATGCAGCAGCGCGCCGTGTTCATGGGCGAGGTGCGCCGCCTCGACCACCGGCTGGACGACGCCGGTCTCGTTGTTCGCCAGCATCAGCGAAACGAAGGCCGGGCGCTCGTCCTTGCGCAGCAAATGGCGCAGGTGGTCGAGATCGATCTCGCCGTTGCGCTGCGCCCGGATCAGTTCGGCACCCTCGATCCGCGCCCGCTTCAGGACCGAATCGTGCTCGATCGCCGAGACGATCAGCCGCCGGTCGCCGCGGCTCGCCAGGGCCAGGTTGTTGGCCTCGGTACCGCCGGAGGTGAAGATCACGTCCTCGACCCGCGCCCCGACCAGCGCCGCCACCTCTTGGCGCGCCTGATCGACGATGCGTCGGGCGAGGCGCCCATAGGCATGCACCGACGAGGGATTGCCCGCCTCCTGCAGCGCCGCGGACATCGCACGCAAGGCCGCCGGCTTCAGCGGCGCCGTCGCGTTGTAGTCCAGGTAGGTCATGCGCTGCATCTCGCGGGATCGCCTTTCGCCGTCCGGCCTATTCCGCCGCGACCGGCGTCGCCTCGGCTGGCCGGGCCGCCGGCGCGTTGCTGCCGTTGGGCGCAGCACCTTCCGCCTTGTGGGCCCCGGCCGCCGCGCCCAGCACCCGGCGCTCGCAGACGTCGGCCAGCGACACCGAGTTCAGGAACAGGTGGATCTGGTGCGACAGCTCTTCCCAGAGGTCGTGGGTCAGGCAGCGGCTCTTGTCGCTGTGGCAGCCGGTGCCGGAATTCGGCTTGCAGCGGGTGGCGCGGATCGGCTCGTCGACCGCCAGGATGGCATCGGAGATCCGGGTGTCCTCGGCGCTGCGCGCCAGCAGGTAGCCGCCGCCCGGGCCGCGCACCGACTTCACCAGCCCGGCGCGGCGCAGCTTGGCGAACAGCTGCTCGAGGTAGGACAGCGAGATCTCCTGCCGCCCGGAAATGTCGGCCAGGGCCACCGGCCGGCCGTTGCTGTGGCTGGCGAGATCGACCAGGGCCATCACGGCGTAACGTCCTTTAGTGCTCAGTCTCACGGTTTTTCTCCTTCAACAGCGGCTCTGCGACAGCGGGTTGTCGGCCCGCTGCGGCTCGTGCGCCGGTTCCAGGCGCTCCGCGCCGAGAGTGATTTCGTCCCCGCCTTCGGTCGTGCCGTTATGCCCGTTCACCGCGCTCCCGTTCTCCACCTCGGATTCGAGGACGGAGACGCGGGCCTGCAGCCGGGAAATCTGGTCCAGCAGCCCGTCGATCGCCCGGGCGACCGGATCCGGCAGGTCGTTGGTCGGGATGCCGTAGGCGGCGAACTCGCTGCAGCCGTCCTTCGGCATCACCACGCGGCCGGGAATGCCGACCACGGCGACGCCCGGCGGCACGTCCTTCAGCACCACCGCATTGGCGCCGATCCGCGCCCCGCGGCCGACGGTGATGTCGCCGAGGATCTGCGCGCCGGCGCCGACGATGACCCCGTCCTCGAGGGTGGGATGGCGCTTCACGTTGACCTGCGCGGCGGAATCCACCGAAGGCGAGATGCCGCCCAGAGTCACGTCCTGGTAGAGGGTCACGTCGTCGCCGAGCACCGCCGTCTCGCCGATCACCACCCCCATGCCGTGGTCGATGAACAGGCGGCGGCCGATCCTGGCGCCGGGATGGATCTCGATGCCGGTGGTGAAGCGGGCGAATTGCGAAATCATCCGCGCCAGGGTCGGGAATCCGGCCTCGTGCACCGGTTTCGCCAAAAGGTGGAAGACCATGGCATGGAAGCACGGATAGGTTAGAACAACCATCAGGCGGGAGCGGGCCGCCGGGTCGCGGGCGATCATTGCATCCAGTTCTTCGCCAAGGCGCTTGAAAATCATGACCGCCATCGTGTTTACTAGCGCGCCGCGGACGGGACCAAAAGTTGACCTGATTTCTCAGACTCTTGACCGGGGTAGAGGCGCTCCGTCACCCTCATCGGTGATATAGTATCCCCGACTAGCACGGTCAAGTATTACCGCCATAAGCAGACTAAACAAAGGCGCATGACACCCCCGTATGGAAGTCAGGTATTCGTTTCCCCTCAGGCCACCCTGGATCGGATCAACTCTTTGAAACATAATAAAAAAACGCTGATGTCATGCCCGAAGTGATCATGAACGGCCCTGAGGGCCGCCTGGAAGGCCGCTACCAGCAGGCCAGCGGGACCAATGCGCCGATCGCCCTGCTCCTGCATCCGCATCCGCAGCACGGCGGAACCATGAACAACAAGGTGGTCTACACCCTGTACCAGGCGTTTCAGCGCCAGGGCTTCTCGGTCCTGCGCTTCAACTTCCGCGGCGTCGGCCGCTCCCAGGGAAAATTCGACCGCGGCGAGGGGGAATTGAGCGATGCCGCGGCGGCGCTCGACTGGCTGCAGTCCTGGAACCAGAACGCCACCCAGTGCTGGATCGCCGGCTTCTCCTTCGGCGCCTGGATCGGCATGCAGCTGCTGATGCGCCGTCCGGAGATCAGCGGCTTCATCTCGGTGGCGCCGCCGGCCAACATCTACGATTTCAGCTTCCTCGCCCCCTGTCCCTCCTCGGGCCTGGTGGTGCAGGGCGACCAGGACACCGTGGTGCCGCAGGAATCGGTCACCAAGCTGGTGCAGAAGCTCAGCCACCAGCGCGGCATCAAGATCGACTACAAGACGATCCCCGGCGCCACGCATTTCTTCAACGAGCACCTGGATCAGCTGGGCGCCATCATCGACACCTACCTGGTCGACGCCATCCCCGAAGCCGCCGCCAAGATTCGCGCCTCGCGCTAGCGCAACTTCATCCGGTTGCTGCTCCCCTGTTCTCTCCCCCCTTGCGGGGGAGAGTTAGAGAGGGGGGTGACGACCGATGAAAGAGCGAGACGGGCCTCCCACCCCCTCTCCTGCTCTCCCCCATCAAGGGGGAGAGGGAAAACACGATCGCTTGCAGTTTTCTATGCCGCCGGCCGGTGGAGTTTTCCGCCGGTCATCGGCCGGGGGACGCCGGTGGTGGTGGGGAAGCTGAGCGGCAGGCCGCGCACCGAGCGCACCGCGAGATAGGCGAAGGCCTGGGCCTCCAGCGCATCGCCGTTCCAGCCCACCGCCTCGACCGGATCGACCGGCGCCGCCAGCCGCTGCCGGAGGGCCGCCATCAGCGTCGGGTTGAGCCTGCCGCCCCCCGTCACCAGCCAGCGCCGGGCGGGCTCAGGGAAATGCCGGCGCGCCGCGGCGACGGCGGCGGCGGTGATCGCGGTCAGCGTCGCCGCGCCGTCGGCGGCAGTCATCCCGGCCAGGGCGAAGGCGCGGAAATCGTCGCGGTCGAGCGATTTCGGCGCCGGCAGGTCGAAATACCGGTGCTCGAGGAACCGCGCCACCGCCGCCGCATCGACCCGCCCGGACTTTGCCAGGGCGCCGTCGAGATCGACCGGGCGCCCGGTATGCTGCAGCACCCAGTCGTCGATCATCGCATTGCCCGGCCCGGTATCGAAGGCAAGGATCTGGTCCGCCCCGCTGCCGATCCAGGTGACGTTGGCGACGCCGCCGATATTGAGCACCGCCAGGGGCTTCTCCAGGCCCTCGGCCAAGGCGCGATGGAAGGCCGGCACGAAGGGTGCCCCCTGCCCGCCCGCCGCCACGTCGGCGGTGCGGAAATCGTTCACTACCGGGATCCCGGTGAGTTCTGCCAGCAGCGGTCCCTCGCCGATCTGCCAGGTGCGGCGCTGGTCCGGCGCATGCAGGACGGTCTGGCCGTGGAAGCCGAGATAGGCGATCTCCCGCGGCTGCATGCCGGCCGCCTCCAGCAGCTGCCGCACCGCCGCCGCATGGCGCTCGGTGAGGTCGCGCTCCACCGCGGCGATCGGCCCGCCGCCGCCGAGGCAGCTCCGCAGCCGGGCGCGGAAGGCATCGTCATAGGCAACGGTCAGGGTCGGGCCGAAGGCGGCGACCGTCTCGCCGTCGGTCTTCAGCAGCGCTGCGTCGATCCCGTCGCAGCTCGTCCCGCTCATCAGCCCGATGGTCCAGACCGCCTGGAATTCCGCCATTTTCCGCCCGTTCCGCCGCGAATTGCTGCGCCGCAATCGATGTGTTAAACCTCGCCCCCATTATTACCAGACCTGCGGTCGAGTGCCATGACGTTTCAAGCCAAGTCCCCGTTCCTGCGGAGCTTCCTGGCCCGGGGCTTCCTGCATCAATGCACCGGCATCGAGGACCTCGACCGCCTCGCCCAGAGCCGCGTGCTGACCGCCTATATCGGCTTCGACGCCACCGCGGATTCGCTGCATGTCGGCTCGCTGGTCCAGATCATGATCTTGCGCCAGCTGCAGAAGAACGGCGGCAAGCCGATCGTGCTGATGGGCGGCGGGACGACCAAGGTCGGCGATCCCACCGGCCGCGACGAGAGCCGCAAGCTGCTCACCGACGCCGACATCGCCCGCAACATCGCCGGCATCAGGAAGGTGTTCTCCCAGTTCCTGACCTTCGGCGACGGCCCGACCGATGCGGTGATGGTGAACAACGCCGACTGGCTGCAGCAGCTGAACTACATCGACTTCCTGCGCGACTACGGCCGCCACTTCTCGGTCAACCGCATGCTCTCCTTCGATTCCGTGAAGCTGCGCCTCGAGCGCGAGCAGCCGCTGACCTTCCTGGAATTCAACTACATGATCCTCCAGGCCTATGACTTCCTGGAGCTGGCGCGGCGCCACGACTGCCGCCTGCAGATGGGCGGCTCCGACCAGTGGGGCAACATCGTCAACGGCGTCGAGCTCGGCCGCCGCGTCGAGGACCGCGAGCTCTTCGGCATGACCACGCCGCTGATCACGCTCGCCTCCGGGGCGAAGATGGGCAAGACCGCGGCCGGCGCCGTCTGGCTGAACGAGGAGAAGCTGCCGGCCTATGACTACTGGCAGTTCTGGCGCAACACCGAGGATGCCGATGTCGGCCGCTTCCTGCGCCTGTTCACCGATCTGCCGCTGGACGAGATCGCGCGGCTGGAGCAACTGCAGGGCGCCGAGATTAACCAGGCGAAGATCGTCCTCGCCAACGAGGCGACGCGGATGTGCCGCGGCGACGAGGCCACCGCCGCCGCCGCCGCGACGGCGCAGAAGACCTTCGTCGATGGCGGCCTCGGCGGCGATCTCCCCTCGATCGACCTGCCGAAGGCCGAGCTCGCCGCCGGCATCGCCGCCTTCGATCTCCTCCGCCGTGCCGGCCTGGCCGCCTCGAACGGCGAGGCCCGCCGCCTGATCAAGGGCGCCGGCGCCCGGCTGAACGACGAGACCATCGCCGATGAGAACCGCAAGATCACCCTCGCCGATCTCAACCCCGACGGCGTGATCAAGCTCTCTTCGGGCAAGAAGCGGCATGCGGTGGTGAAAGCGATCTAGAACGCAGCGCAGGCGCCGGGTTCCCGCCGGCGCCGCACTGCTCCCGGGCTTCAGGAGCCCTCGATATCAGGCTGCGTGCGAACTCGCCTTACGCGGGAAGGGCGGCGGGCAGCCGACCGGAAAGCGATGCAGGAAATCCTGCGCCTCGGGGGCTTCTTCCCAGAAACGCCCGGCCGGGCTGATGCGGGTCACCACCTTGCCGGGCCAATGGCCGGCAGCATCGACGTCGCGGATGGTCTCCGCGGCAGTCGCACGCTGCGCCTCGTTCAAATAGAATATCTCCGAGCGATAACCGGACCCGACGACGTCCGCGCCGAGATCGGGGCGGTGGACCATGAAGAAGTACTCGAGCAGCGCGCGGTAGGAGAGCCGGTCCGGATCGAAGGTGACCTCGACCGCCTCGGCATGACCGACGTTTTTCTTCTCGGTCGGATTCTCGTTCTCCCCGCCGATCCAGCCAACGCGGGTGGAGACGACCCCGTCACGGCCGCGAAGCAGCTGCTGCAGGATCCAGAAGCAACCCCCGGCGAGGACGGCTCTCTCGGTGCTTTCGCTCATCGCATGCTCCTTCTTTGGAGTTTCGCCGACGTTACTTCCGTAGGCGCCGCCAATCAATCGCCCGCCGTACCGAGCTATCGGGGTTTGCGCAACATCGGAAAGACGGGCGGGCATCCCGACAGCTGAACGGTGCCAAGTACTTCAAAACCGTGCCGCTCGTAGAACGGAACATTTTTCGGGCTCGAGGCTTCGAGGTAGGCCGGCAGGTGGTCTCGGTCGCACGGGACCAATCCGCGCTTGATCAGGGCGGAGCCGATGCCTTTGCCCTGGTGAAGCGGATCCACGCCCATCACCGCAAGAAACCAATGCGGCTCAGCCGGGTGAAATTCGGCCATCCGCTCGAATGTTGCAACCGCGTCATTTTTTTGATCGCCGACGCTTCGGTCAAGCAGCATGACGAAGGTCTCGTCGTCGGAACCTATGCCTGGCGGAAGCCAAAGTGCCGCCCCGGGATAGCCGTCAACATAGTAGGCAGAACGGTGGTCGATCGCCCTTCCCCCGTAGGCCTTCGTGAGTTGCGGCAAATATGCGACGAACCGCTGAAGATCGGGATAGATCCAGCGGAGAAGGGGATCGGCAATGAACGACATTCCGATGACATTCATGATGTTGGATTCGTCGGACCTTGAACCGACCTTGACCGGAGACTCAGTCATGCTCTTCCCTCCTGGTGTCGTTCGATCGGCCCGTCGTCTGGGCAAACGCCCGGAGACGGCCATTGCACCGCTCCGGCAAAGTCGCCGATGCCACGGACCGACCCTGGCCCGATCGTGTCGCGCCGAAGATGGCGGTCATGGGGTCCTCCGGCAGCGTCGAGGATAACCCCCGCTTCCCATCGGGTCCTTGGTTCGGACCTGAAAAGACCTGAATCCTCCTGAAGTTCGCCTTCGGGGCTGCTTTGGACTATTCTTCATCCTGCGAGGGAGGGGTCCCGTCGAATGGACTTGGAGTTTGGGAACTATCGGCTGAGGCGCGCCGAAAGGCTGCTCATCGGACCCGAGGGACCGGTGGAGCTTTCGGCACGATCATTCGACATTCTCGCCGCCCTTCTCGCCAAGCCGGACGAGGTGGTCGGCAAGGAAAGTCTGTTCGACGCGGTCTGGCCCGGCCTGGTGGTGGAGGAAAACACCCTCCAGGTTCACATCTCCGCGCTGCGCAAGGCGCTTCCCCCTGGATTGATCGTGACGGTGCACGGCCGGGGCTACAAGTATGCCGGCCCCAAGCCGTCCGTCGCCGCGGCAGACCCCCAGGACAAGCGCAGGCCATCGATCGCCGTTCTCCCCTTCGACAACATGAGCGGCGACCCGGAACAGGGCTATTTCAGCGACGGCATTACCGAAGACATCATTGCCGAGCTCAGCAAGTTCAGGGATTTCCTGGTCATTGCCCGGAACTCCTCCTTCCGGTTCCGCGGCAAGGCGAATGATCTGGCCGAGGTGGCCGAGAAGCTCGGCGTCCAGTACATCGTCGAAGGCAGCGTGCGGAAGATCGGAAACCGGATCCGGGTCAGCGCTCAGCTGATCGACGCTGCCTCGACGGCCCATGTCTGGGCCGAGCACTACGACCGCGAGGTCGACGACATCTTCGCCATCCAGGATGAAATCACCCAGATGATCGCGGCGCGGCTGGCGCGGCAGGCAAGGACCGCGATCGCCTCGCGTGCCAGGGGTCGCCCGACGGGAAACATGTCCGCCTATGAAGGCTATCTTCGCGCGCTGCAGTTGGCGGGGACCTACGACACGGTGATCCAGGCGGAGCCATACCTGCGACAGGCCGTCGAACTGGATCCTGGATTTGCCGGTGCGCGCGCCATGCTCAGTTTCGTGGAGTCGATCAAGTTCTACTGGTCAAACGAACCCGCACGTCTGGAGTCCGGGCTGCGGATGGCGAAAGCGGCGCTGCAGCTCGATTCCGAGGAGGCCTATGGGCATCTTGCCGGCGGTCTTGCCCTCATGTACATGCGCCGGTACCGGGAGGCCGAGGCATACCTTGACCGCGCCGTTGCGTTGAACCCGAATGATCCGTTCATCCTCAGCTTTCGAGCCCTTCTGCTCAGCTTCGTCGGTCGCTTCGATGCGGCGCTTGTCGAACTGAACCAGGCGCAACGCCGGGATCCGTTCGCGGTGGGGTGGTTCGAGGATTTTCTCGGCATCATCCTGACCGGTGCCGGACGCTATCGGGAGGCGATCGCCAGCTACGCCAGGATGGCAGCCGTACCCAGGTGGTCGCTTGTCTACCTCACCGTCTGCCATGCCGAACTGGGCGAAACGAGGCAGGCCAAAGCGGCCCTCGCCAGACTGAAATCATCCTATCCCGACTTCCCCGGCATCACGCTCGACGGCATTGTCGCAGGGGAGGTCTTCTACGAAGACCCGGCCATCCTCAAACACTACTGCGCGATCCTGCGGCGCATCGACACGGAGGAATGAGGTCGCCACGGCCGACGGCCGCGCCCGCCCCTAGTTCTGCGGCGCCTTCTTCTTCTCGTAGTGGCGGCGCTTTTCCTTGTACATCGAGGCATCGGCCTGGGAGAGCGCGTCGTCGGCGGATTGCTCGCTGAGGAACTGGTGGATGCCGACGGCGCAGGAGAGATCGATCTGGTGTCCCTCCCAGATCAGCGGCGACTTGCCGATGATCTCCAGCAGCTGGTTGGCCTTCTCCTGCGCCTGGGCCATGTCGGCCTGGGCGAGGATCACCCCGAACTCGTCGCCGCCGAGGCGTCCCACCACGTCGGAATCGCGGACGTTGTTGACCAGCACGGTGGCGAAATGCTGCAGGGTGGCGTCGCCGGCCGGATGGCCGTAGCGGTCGTTGATCACCTTCATCCCGTTGAGATCGAAATACAGCACCGATCCCGGCGAGCCGTAGCGTTCCGAGAAGGAGATCAGGCGGGTGAGCTCGCGCACGAAGGCCCGGCGGTTGGCGATCGGCAGCATCGCATCCTCGTCGGCCAGGCGCTCGAGATGGGCGATGCGCTTGCGGGTCCGATCGAGTTCGTCGCGCAGCTTGGCGACCTCCTCGAGCAGGGTCTGCAGGGCGTAGCGGACATTGGGCGAGAGCTCGGTTTCCGAGAGGCCGAGGAAGGAGGTCTGGTCGACCGGCCGGGCGAGGGACGCATCCTCGACCTTGGCGGCGGCGGCGGCGGCCGTGGTCCGTCCGGCCTTGGCGACGGCGCGCGGGCCGGCAACCTGGCCCGACCCCGAAACGACCTTGTCACGAACCTTCATCTCGCCGCCTCGTTGCGGGGTGGGCTGGAATCTTGCCGGTCAAGCTCATGATCCGCAACAGGTTTCGCCCGATCCGCGGATCCCTGCAGCGGATCTTAGGGCGGCGTGGTTAACTCCCGGTTAAGGCGAGGTGAATTCCCGTCGCCGCACAACCGCTTAGGCCGCCGCCGGGGATCGGGCCCGCCGCCCGTCGATTGCTTGCGCTGGCGCCTTCGGTCCCTATAATCGCGCGGCATTTTGACGATATCTGGTTGGGGAAACGGGATTTTGCGGAAAAAAGCAGCAGCCGGGCCGCCGCTGGTCGGGATCATCATGGGCAGCCAGTCGGACTGGCAGACCATGCGCCATGCCGCCGAGGTCCTGACCGAGCTCAGGATCCCGCATGAGGTGAAGATCGTCTCCGCCCACCGCACCCCGCACCGCATGGTGAAATACGCCGAGAAGGCGAAATCCCGCGGCCTCAAGGTGATCGTCGCCGGCGCCGGCGGCGCGGCGCATCTGCCGGGCATGACCGCCTCGATCACCGAGCTCCCGGTCTTCGGCGTGCCGGTGGAATCGGCGGCGCTGAAGGGCCAGGACAGCCTGCTCTCGATCGTGCAGATGCCGGGCGGCGTGCCGGTGGGCACCCTTGCCATCGGCAAACCCGGCGCCCTCAATGCCGGGCTCCTCGCGGCCAGCGTGCTGGCCCTGATGGACGACGCCCTCGCCGCCCGCCTCGCCGCCTACCGCAAGCGCCAGACCGACGCGGTCGCCGACGAACCGACACAGGACGCATGAGCGCCGACCGCAAACAGCTGATCGCCCCCGGCGGCGTCATCGGCATCCTCGGCGGCGGGCAGCTCGGGCGGATGACGGCGATGGCGGCGGCACGGCTCGGCTACCGGGTCCATACCTACTGCCCGGACCATGACGGCCCGGCCTCGCAGGTCTCCTGGAAGACCACGGTCGCCGCCTATGACGACCACGCGGCCCTGCGCGCCTTCGCGGATTCGGTCGACGTCGTCACCTTCGAATTCGAGAACATTCCCGCCGAGACCACCGAGCTCCTGGCCGAGTTGAAGCCGACCCGCCCGCGGCCCCGGGTGCTCTACCTCACCCAGGAGCGCCTGCGGGAGAAGCATTTCCTCGCCTCGATCAACGTGCCCACCACCAGGTTCCTGGAAGTCGCCCGGCCCGAGGCCCTGCCCCAGGCGGTGCAGGCGCTGGGCCGGCCGTCGATCCTGAAATCCGCCCGCTTCGGCTATGACGGCAAGGGCCAGGTGCGCATCGATGCCGATACCGACCTCGCCGAGGCCTGGCGGAAGATGGGCGGCGATCTCGGCATCCTCGAGGGCTTCGTCGATTTCGCCAAGGAGATCTCGGTGATGGTGGCGCGGGGCCCGGACGGTGCCGTCGCCCTCTACGTGCCGGTGGAGAACCAGCACCGGCACCACATCCTCGACGTCACCCTGGCGCCGGCGCGGGTCGATGCCGCGGTGATCGCGCGGGCGGAGGCCATCGCCCGGCATATCGCCCAGGAGATCGATCTGGTCGGCATCCTCGGCGTCGAGATGTTCGTCACCCGGTCCGGCGAGGTGCTGGTGAACGAGCTCGCGCCCCGGCCGCACAATTCCGGCCACTGGACCATCGATGCCTGCCTCACCAGCCAGTTCGAGCAGTTCGTCCGCGCCGTCTGCGGCCTGCCTTTAGGCTCGACCGAGCGCCATTCCGACGCGGTGATGAAGAACCTGATCGGCGCCGACATCGACGCCTGGGCGGACCTGCTCCGGGATCCCGCCTTGAAGCTGCACCTCTACGGCAAGGCCGAGCCCCGCCCCGGCCGCAAAATGGGCCACACCACCCGCCTCAGCCCGCGCTCGGCCTAGGCGCTGCGGCCCCGCGCCTGGCGCGGACGGAAGCGGCGGCGGAACAGCTTGGCGGGGTCGGGGAGGCGCTCGGCGAGCTTGCCGAGGCCGGCGATGGCCTTGGGGACCAGCATCACGTCCTGGATCCGGCGGTCGAGGAAGGTCCAGGTGGCGGCGCAGTCCGGCGACTTGTCGTTCAGCCAGTAGAGCACGGTGGAGCCGTAGACCGCGGCGAGGAGGCCGCGCTTGGTGTAGAAGTTGAAATCCGTCGAGCGGTCGCCGATCGCGTACCAGATCGCGTCCACCGTGCGGTAGAGCAGCCTCGCCGCCAGCGGCGCGTGCTGCGGCAGCATCAGGAAGCTGCAGCCGAAGCGCACTGCCTCGCGATGGGCGCGGTTCTGCTCCAGGCGGAGGCGGACCGCCGTGGCGATGCGGTCGCGGATCTTCATGTCGGCCAGCGGCTCCCGCTGCAGCGCCTCGATCATCCAGCGATCGGCGCTCTCGTGATAGAAAGCAAGCACCTCGGCCATGCCGCCGGGGAATGCGTTCAGCGCCCGCTCCAGCGGGATCCCGGCATCGACGGCGCCGATCTTGAAGGCGGATTCGCTCCATCCGTCAAAGGGTACGTGGGCGAGGACGGCCGCCAGCAGGGCCGCGCGGTCGGCGTCGCGGTCATAACTTCCGGTCATGGCCAGGTCCTTCCCGTCAGGGTCATCGTCATCGCCTCAGTCCTCGGCATCGCCGCCGGCATAACGCCGCAATTCCTCGACGAAGGCCAGGCTGGACAGGTCGCGCATCCGCATCGGATAGAGGATGCCGTCGAGATGGTCGCATTCGTGCTGCACCACCCGCGCATGGAACCCCTTGGCCTCGGTTTCAATCCTCTCGCCGGTCGGCGCCACCGCAGAATAGCGGATATGGCTCCAGCGCGGCACCATGCCGGCGAGGCCCGGCACCGACAAACACGCCTCGATTCCCTGGTTTTCCTCCGGCGACAGCGGCTCGATCACCGGGTTAATCAGCGCGGTGAGCGGTATTCCCACGGCTTCCGGATTGCCGTCCTCGGCCTGGAGTCGCCGCGCCGGCACCTGGAAGATCACCACCCGCAGCGGCACATGCACCTGCGGCGCCGCCAGACCGGCCCCGCCGATATCCGCCATGGTCTCGATCATATCGTTGATAAGATTGGCGATTTCCGGGCTGCCCGGGTCGTCGACCTCGGCCGCGCGGGCTTTCAGGACGGGGTGGCCCATGCGGGCGATTTTCAGGATGGCCATGGTCCAGTCTCGCAGCTTTTCTTGAATATGGCCGGAAATCAGCGGCTTAGAAAGATATACCGGTGCAGCGCGGGGCTTCACAAGCCCATCGAGTTGTGTTACTCAACCGCTCGAACGGGTAGGCCTTGGCCGCCCGACTGGTTTTCTTGTTTCCAACACAACCCCTATCGGCGAAGGAGCCGTAGTCAACCGTGCAAGTGCTCGTCCGTGACAACAATGTCGATCAGGCCCTCCGCGCGCTCAAGAAGAAGATGCAGCGCGAGGGGATCTTCCGCGAGATGAAGATGCGCCGCAACTACGAGAAGCCCTCCGAGCGCAAGGCGCGGGAGAAGGCCGAGGCGGTCCGCCGTCACCGGAAGCTGCTCCGGAAGCGCATGGAGCGCGAGGGCTACTAGGCCCGGCCCCGTTCGCCCCGAACGGGATCAAAATCGAGTTTCAACGGCCCGCCGCGGGAGACCCGGCGGGCCGTTGGCATTTCCGGTCCTCCCGAGGTCATCCTGCGACCTGAAAGCCCTGACTTAACGGCCCGTTAACCACGATATATGATAGTGGTAAGACTGGCACGGCGACAATCATTCCTGCGTGTATAGGAGCGGAGGGGCTGCCTTGGGCTGGAGCGTCAGGCGCCTGGATGCGGCGGCAGCGGTGCCGCGGTGCGCAACCTCCCCGGCCGTGCGGTGCGCCGCGCGGTTCCTGGCGAGTCTCGCCCTGGCATTGCTGCCCTGGATCGCAGGCGTTGAGGCGCAGGAAACCCATCCCTACTGGATCGTCGTGGCGAAAACCGGTGACGTGCGGATCGTCCGCGCCGGCGACGGCGCGACGGTGCCGGCCGGGGTCGGCAGCGCGCTCGATGCCGCCGACCTCCTGGTGACGTCCAGCGGCAGCGCGGTACTCGCCAGCGACGGCGACGTCCTGCACCTGGGCGCCGACAGCGAGATCGAGGTCGCCCCGACGCCGGCCGGCGCCGGAACCACCGTCATCCTCCGCAAGGGCGCGGTCCAGGCCAAGGTCCGCCACCGGCCGGACCCGCCGCAGGATTCCTTCCAGATCAGGACCGACTACCTCGCGGCCACGGTGAAGGGCACGATCTATGCGGTGCGCATCGAGGCCGATCAGGTGGCCGCCGCCGTCGAAGAAGGCACCGTCCGCGCCGCGCCGGTCGTCGGCCGGCAGCTCGACGACACCAAGGGCCTCGACCTCGGGATCGGCGAGACCGCGATCGTCTACAAGGCGCATCCCGGCATCATCCTGCGGCTCGGCGAGCCGCTGCCCGACAGCGGCGAGCCGGCCGGCGCCCCGGCAGCGCCCCCGGCCCCGTCGGGCCCGCCGGCACCGCCGACCGGCGGCAATCACGACAATGCCGGACCCACCGGCGGCGCCCACGAACCGGCAAAGGGCGATCCCGACCGGCCTGCGGGAGATCCCCGTTCCTAGGCCCGGACATCGGACGCAGCCACCTGCCGTGCCCGGCCTCCGGCGCGCAGGCGGGCCGATCCCAGCGGGGCGAGGCTGAATGCGCCGGCACGTCGTCACCCTGCTGGCCTTCCTGCTGGTCGCCGGGATCTATGCGAGCGGCCTGCTCGATGCCCTCGAATTTTCGCAGATGGAGGCGCGCTTCCGCATCGCCAAGCGCGCGCCGGACCCCGCGATCGTCATCGTCGCCATCGACGGCGACAGCCTTCAGCAGCTCGCCACCTGGCCCTGGCCGCGCTCCTGGCATGCCCAGCTGGTCGACAATCTGGCCCAGGCCGGTGCCGCGCGCATCGCCTTCGACATCGATTTCAGCGCCCGGTCGGAGGCCGCGGAGGATGCCGCCTTCGCCCGGTCCCTCGCCGCCCTGGGTCCGCGCGCCATCCTCACCGTCTTCCAGCAGCCGGCGGCCAGCCGACCCGGCGGCTTCGTCTCCAGCGCGCCGCTGCCCGAGCTGATCGCCCAGGCGCGGGTCGGCTCGGTCAATCTGCGCATCGCGCCCGATGGGCTGGTCCGCCAGGCGGAACGGCGCTCGGCCTGGCGGGACCAGACGGTGCCGTCGCTGCCGGTGCTGCTGGCCGACCAGGCTTTGGGCGACAAGGACGCGCCGTTCTTCATCGATTTCGGCATCCGGCCGGCGGCCCCGACCGTCCTCAGGTATCTCGACGTGCTCTCCGGCACCTTCGACCCGAGCCTGGTCGCGGGGAAGACCGTCCTCGTCGGCGCCACCGCGGTCGAGCTCGGCGGCCTTGTCCCCGTGCCGGTGCTCGACACCGCGCCCGGCGTCATCGTCGAGGCCCTGGCGGCGCAGTCCCTGCTCCTCGGCCGCGACCTCACCCGCATCCCCGAAGGTCCCACGCTTGGCCTCGCGGCGCTGCTGCTGCTTGCCTGCCGCTGGCTGATGCTGCGGCTCGACTGGCGCCTTGGCCTGGCGGCAACCCTGGTCCTCTGCCCGGCCGGCTTCGGCGCGGCGACCGCCCTGCAGGCGGCGGCGCCGCTGCTGCTCGATGCCGTGCCGCTGCAGCTCGCGGTGATCGCGGCCTTCCTGGCGACGCTCCTCGAGCGAGTCGAGGGGCTCGACCTCCTGGTCAGCGCCCATGCCCGCAACCTGCGCCGCAAGGAGACCCAGCTTCGCCTGTTCGCCGAAAGCACTTTCGACGGGCTGATGATCTTCGACGGCGCCGGCCGGCTGGGTTCGCTCAATCCGGCGGCACAGCGCATGTTCGGCCGGCCGGAAGGCGAAGCGCTGGGGAAACCGCCCGGCCGGTTCTTCGCCGACGGCGGCGAGGCGGCCGCGACCCTGGAGGCGCTGGCGGCGCTCGGCCGGAACCGGGAAATCGAGGGATTGCGCCAGGACGGCTCGACCTTCGCCGGCGACATCGCCGTCAGCCGCCTCGCCGGCGACGCGGACCAGGGGTACGTCGTCCTGGTCCGCGACCTGAGCGCCCAGCGCCGCGCCGAGCGCACCGCCGAGACCCTGGGCCGGCGCCTGCACGACGCGGTCGAGAGCATCAGCGAAGGCTTTGCGCTCTTCGACGCCGACGAGCGGCTGGTGCTGTGCAACAGCCGGATGCGGGAATTCTATGCCGCGGCGGCCCCGGCCTTCGCGCCGGGCACGCCCTTCGCCGGCATCATGGCGGCCTTCTACGGGACCACCCTGGATCCCGCGGCGGCGGCCGACCGGACCGCGCAGCGGCTGCGGGAATTCCGCGGCCCGGGCCAGGACTTCTTCGAGCGCCTGTCGGGCGGGCGCTGGGTGCGCGGCAGCGACCACCGCCTGGCGGATGGCGGCACGGTCACGGTGCTCACCGACATCTCCGAGATCAAGCGCCGCGAGCAGGAACTGATCGTCGCCCGCGACATGGCCGGCGAGGCCAGCCGCAGCAAGAGCCGGTTCCTCGCCAACATGAGCCACGAACTGCGGACGCCGCTGAACGCCATTCTCGGCTTTTCCGAGACGATGAAGGAGGAGACGCTGGGGCCGGTCGGCAACCCGGTCTACCGCGACTATGCCGGCGACATCTTCACCAGCGGGCATCACCTGCTGTCGATCATCAACGACATCCTCGACCTGTCGCAGATCGAGGCCGGCAAGATGGCCCTGAAGGAGATCCCCTTCGTCCCGGCCGAGGTCGCCGCCGCCGCCCTGGACCTGGTCCGGAATCGCGCGGCGAAAGGCGGAATCCACCTCCGATCCGAGATCGCGCCGGACCTGCCGGAGCTGCTCGCCGATCAGCGCATGGTCACGCAGATCCTGAGCAACCTGCTGTCCAACGCGGTGAAATTCACCCCGGCCGGCGGCACGGTCACCCTGTCGGCGCAGCGTTCCGGCAGCGACGGCGGCCTGGTCTTCACCGTATCAGATACCGGCATCGGCATCGCCCAGGACGACCTCGCCCGCATCATGCAGCCCTTCGAGCAGGTGGAGATCGACTGGGCCCGGCACTACGAGGGGTCGGGCCTCGGCCTGCCGATCGTCAGCGCCCTGGCCAATCTCCATGGCGGTGCCTTCAGCCTGTTCAGCGAGCCCGGCAAGGGCACCGTGGCCGCGGTCGCCTTCCCGGCGTCGCGCTGGCGGCGGAACTGAGGCCGAGGACGGAAACCGACCGTCGGGAAACGCGTGGGTGACCGGGCCGAGCCCGGGCATGACCAGGAGATGGTCCAGCGGCTACTTCCAGACGTTGGCCTGCTGCTTGAACCGCGCGCGCTTGGCGCCGACCACGCAGAAGCGCTGGCCGGTCGGGGCCTCCAGCACCCACCAGGTGCCGATCTTCTTCACCTTCTTGGCGCCGAGCTTCACCAGGCGCGCGACCTCGGCCTTGATGTCGTCGGTCTCGATGTCGAGATGGACGCGGCTCGGATGGTCGACCTTCTGCACCTCGACATCGAGATCGTTGGCGCGGTGCTTCAGGTGCACGTATTTCTCGGGCTCCGGCTCGTCCCGCGGCGCCTTGATGCGCGGCATGCCGAGGGCGGCGCTCCAGAAGTCCGCCGCGGCGTCGAGGTCCTCGGTCCGGCAGTCGATGATGAGGCCGCCCAGCTGGCTGCGGTGCATCGCGGCGCGCGCCTCAATGCCCCAGCGTCTTCACGATCTCCTCGGTGACCTTCTTGGCATCGCCGAACAGCATCATGGTGTTGTCGCGGAAGAACAGCTCGTTGTCGACGCCGGCATAGCCCGAGGCCATCGACCGCTTGATGAACAGCACGGTCTTTGCCGCCTCGACGTCGAGGATCGGCATGCCGTAGATCGGGCTCTTGGGATCGGTCTTCGCCGCCGGGTTGGTGACGTCGTTGGCGCCGATCACGAAGGCGACGTCGGCCTGGTTGAACTCGCGGTTGATGTCCTCGAGCTCGAAGACCTCGTCATAGGGGACGTTGGCCTCGGCCAGCAGCACGTTCATGTGGCCCGGCATGCGCCCGGCCACCGGATGGATGGCATAGGAGATCTTGACGCCTTCCTTCTTCAGCAGGTCCGACATCTCGCGCAGCGCATGCTGCGCCTGGGCGACCGCCATGCCGTAGCCGGGGACGATGATCACGGAGCTGGCGTTCTTCATGATGAAGGCGGCGTCTTCCGCGCTGCCCGACTTCACCGGCCGGTCGGCGGCCTTGGCGCCGCCCGCGGCAGCGCCGGAATCGGTGCCGAACCCGCCCAGGATGACGTTGAAGATCGAGCGGTTCATGCCCTTGCACATGATGTAGCTGAGGATGGCGCCGGAGGAACCGACCAGGGCGCCGGTGACGATGAGCAGCGGGTTGGACAGGGTGAAGCCGATGCCGCAGGCCGCCCAGCCGGAATAGCTGTTCAGCATCGAGACGACGACCGGCATGTCGGCGCCGCCGATCGGCAGGATCAGCAGGAAGCCGAGCGCCATCGAGACCGCGACCAAGCCCCAGAACATCAGCGGCGCCTCGGTGGTGATCAGCAGCACGATGAGGGCGACGATGGCGACCCCGAGGGCGGCGTTCAGCACATGCTGGCCCGGGAAGACCAGCGGCGCGCCGGAGACCAGGCCCTGGAGCTTGGCGAAGGCAACGATCGAGCCGGTGAAGGTGACGGCGCCCACTGCGACGCCGAGCCCCATCTCGATGAGGCTGCCGGTCTCGATGTCGGTCGCGGCGCCGATATGGAAGGCTTCCGGCGCATAGAAGGCGGCGGCGGCGACCGCCACCGCGGCCAAGCCGACCAGGCTGTGGAAGGCGGCGACCAGCTGCGGCAGGGCGGTCATCTGGATGCGCTGGGCGATCACCGCCCCGACCCCGCCGCCGACGGCGAGAGCCACCAGGATGCCGATATAGCTGGTGCCGGCGACGCTCGGCAGCAGCAGGGTGGTGACGATGGCGATCGCCATGCCGGCGATGCCGAAGCGCAGGCCGCCTTGCGACGTCACCGGGCTGGAGAGCCCGCGCAACGACATGATGAAGCAGACCGACGCGATCAGGTAGAGGAAGGCGGCGAGATTGGGGCTCACGTCACTTGCCTCCCTTGGCGGAGTCTTTTTTCTTGAACATCGACAGCATGCGATGGGTCACCAGGAAACCGCCGGCGATGTTGACGGCGGCCAGGGCCACCGCCACCAGGCCCATGCCCTGGCTGAAGCCGAAGACCGAGCCGCCGGCCGCGGTGCCGGCGGCGATCAGCGCGCCGACGATGATCACCGAGGAAATGGCATTGGTCACCGCCATCAGCGGCGAGTGCAGGGCCGGCGTCACCCGCCAGACGACGTAGTAGCCGACGAAGCAGGCCAGGACGAAGACGGTGAAGAGCTGGACGAAGGGCGTATGGCCCGCCTGCTCGGCCGCCACCTGGGCCACCATCGAGGCGAGGTCCTGGGAGAGCTTGCCGGCCTGGGCGGCCAGGTTCTGGGCGCCATTGGCGAGATCGATCGCCTGCTGCGAGAGTTGGTCGGGATTCATGACGGCCTCACCTGCGCTCTTAGGATTGCGGCTTGAAATTGGGGTGGATCACCTGGCCGTCGCGGGTCAACGCCACGCCTTTGACGATCTCGTCCTCCCAGTTGATCTTCAGCGCCTTGGTCTCCTTGTCGATCAGGAGCTGGATGAAGTTCAGCAGGTTCTTGGCGTAGAGGCTGGTGGTGTCCACCGCGATGCGGCTCGGCACATTTGCATGGCCGACGATCTTCACCCCGTGCTTGACCACGACCTGGCCGAGCTCGGCGATCGGGCAGTTGCCGCCCTGCTCGACCGCGAGATCGACGATCACCGAACCGGGTTTCATCGACTGCACCATCTCCTCGGTGACCAGCACCGGCGCCTTGCGGCCGGGAATGAGGGCTGTGGTGATCACCACGTCCTGCTTCTTGATGGTCTCGGCGATCAGCGCCGCCTGCTTGGCCTGGTATTCCGGGCTCATCGCCTTGGCATAGCCGGCGGCGGTCTCCGCCTGCTTGAACTCCTCGTCCTCGACCGCGACGAAGGTGGCGCCGAGGCTGTTCACCTGCTCCTTGGCGGCGGGCCGCACGTCGGTGGCGCTGACGATGGCGCCGAGCCGCCGGGCGGTGGCGATCGCCTGCAGGCCGGCGACGCCGGCGCCCATCACCAGGACCCGGGCCGGCGCCACGGTGCCGGCGGCGGTCATCATCATCGGGAAGGCCCGGCCGAACTCGGCGGCGGCGTCGATCACCGCCCGGTAGCCGGCGAGATTGGCCTGCGAGGAGAGCACGTCCATCGACTGGGCGCGGCTGATCCGCGGGATGAGCTCCATGGCCATGGCATCGATGCCGTGCGCGGCATAGTCGGCGATCGCCTCCTTGGCGCCATGGGGATTGAGGATGGCGATGAGGACGGCGCCGCGCTTCATCCCGGCCAGCTCGTCCGGGCCGCCCTCGGCGGCGGTCAGGGGGCGCTGGACCTTCAGCACCAGATCGGCATCGGCGAGGGCCGCGGCGGCATCGGCGACGATCTCGGCCCCGGCGGCCTGGAAGGCGGCGTCGGTGATCGCGGCACCTTCGCCGGCCCCGGTCTCGATCACCACCCTGGCGCCTAAGCCCACGTATTTCTTGACGGTATCCGGCGAGACGGCACAGCGCTGCTCATGGGCGCGCCGCTCCTTGACGATGCCGATTTTCATGCGGTCCCCGACCCTTCAACTGGGTTGCTGTTCGCTTTCCCCCGGGCTGGACCCTCAAGCGGGGCCTTTCCCGGCGGCCGGTACTTTGCCTGTTTTTGCAGGTGCGAACAAGTGGGGTGTTCGGGCGCGCGGCGCGGGATTTCCGGCCGACGGATCGGGGACGCCGCGGCTCAGCACTGGCGGTGGACGCCGGCCGCCTTCAGGGCGGCCTTCTGCCGCTTCTCCAGCGCCTTGATGTCGAAGTCGCGGATCAGGTCGTGGAACAGCTCGTACCAGTTGATCTCCGCCTTCAGGTGCAGGAACACCGAGCCGAGGCCGATTGCGGCGCGGTCCATGAAGACGAACTCCTTCGGCGGCATCACCGGGCCGAGGCGCCGGAGATCGGCATGCACGCCTTCGGCGACTTCGCGGCCGTAGATGCCGCTCTCGGATTCCTGGATCTTCCGCGCCCGGTCCTCCAGCAACGGCCCGTAGACGAAATGGGCCCAGCGGTTGAGGACGTCGATCACCTCGCGGTTGAGGCCCTTGAAGCCCCAGCTCTCATAGGCCTGGACGGCGAGCTCGCGGTCGTCGTTCAGCAGGGCGAAATAGAGGTCGATGACGCCCTTGACGAATTTCGGCTCGAAGATGCGGATGCAGCCGAAGTCCAGCAGGTTGACGTCGCCGTTCCGGCGCACCGTGTAGTTGCCGAGATGCGGGTCACCGTGGATGACGCCGAACTCGTAGAACGGCACGTACCAGGCGCGGAACATGTTGAGCGCCACCTTGTTGCGCAGCGCGATGGCGGGCTTGCCGGCGAGAAACCGCATCAGCGGCTCGCCCTCGATCCAGGTCATGGTGAGGAGGCGCTTGGTGGTGAGACCGGCCAGGGGCTCGGGGAGATGCACATGCGGCTCCCGGTCCAGCATGTGGCGGTAGAGCGCCATGTGCCGCGCCTCCAGCTGGTAGTCCAGCTCCTCGCGCAGGCGGTCGGCGATCTCGCCGTGGATCTGGCCGGTGGCGATCGCCCGGTCGTAGCGCTCGTAGATGCGGAAGATCAGCTTCAGCTGCTTCAGATCCGCCTCGACCGCGGAATTCATGTCCGGATACTGCAGCTTGCAGGCGAGATGCCGGCCGTCCAGAGCGACCGCGCGGTGCACCTGGCCCAGCGAGGCCGCCGCCGCCGCGGTGTGCTCGAAGGCCTTGAACTTCGCCTGCCAGCCGGCGCCGAGCTCCGCCGCCATCCGCCGCTTGACGAAGACCCAGCCCATCGGCGGCGCATTCGCCTGCAGCTCCTGCAGCTCGCGGACATATTCCTTGGGCAGCGCATCGGGAATGGTGGCCATGATCTGTGCCACTTTCATCAGCGGGCCCTTGAGGCCGCCCAGGGCCGCCTTCAGGTCGGCGGCGTCCTCGGCCCGGTCGATCTTCAGCCCGAGATAGCGCTGGCCAGCGACCCGCGCCGCCAGGCCGCCCACCGCCCGCCCGACCCGGGCATAGCGCCTGACCCGGCCGGAAAGGGAATTGCCCTCGCTGTCGTCGCTCACAGCCTCTCCAGCTCGTCGATGAAGCCGCTGACCACGCCGAGGCCCCTCGACCAGAAGCCGGGATCGCTGGCATCGAGCCCGAACGGCGCCAGCAGCTCCTGGTGCCGCTTGCTGCCGCCGGCCTTCAGCATGTCGAGGTACTTCCGGGCAAAACCGTCCTGGGCGTTCTGGTAGACGGCGTAGAGCGAGTTCACCAGGCAGTCGCCGAAGGCATAGGCATAGACGTAGAACGGCACGTGGATGAAATGCGGGATATAGGCCCAGAAGATGCCGTAATCGGACTTGTCGTCGAGGCGGATCGCCGGGCCCAGGGCCTCGCGCTGCGTCTCCAGCCAGATGGCGCCGATCTGCTCCGGCATCAGCTCGCCGCCGCGGCGAGCGTCATGCAGCTTGCGCTCGAATTCGTGCATCGCGATCTGCCGCACCACCGTGTTCAGCATGTCCTCGACCTTGCCCGCGAGCAGGATCCGGCGCTTCTCCTTGTCGGTCTCGCGCTTCAGCAGCGCCTGGAAGGTCAGCATCTCGCCGAACACCGAGGCGGTTTCGGCCAGGGTCAGCGGCGTGTCGGAGAGCAGCTGACCCTGCGGTCCGGCCAGGACCTGATGCACGCCATGGCCGAGCTCGTGGGCGAGGGTCATCACGTCGCGGGTGCGGCCGTGATAGTTCAGCAGCAGATAGGGATGCGCGCTCGGCACCGTCGGATGGGCGAAGGCGCCCGGCGCCTTGCCGGCGCGGACCGGGGCGTCGATCCAGTTCTTCTCGAAGAAGCGGCGGCCGACATCGGCCAGATCCGGCGAGAAGGCGTTGTAGGCATCGAGCACCAGCCGGGTCGCCTCGTTCCACGGGATCAGGCTGTCGTTGTCGGAGGGCAGCGGCGCATTGCGGTCCCAGAAGTCGAGCGCCTCCTGGCCCATCCACTTGGCCTTCAGCCGGTAGTAGCGGTGCGACAGGCGGGGATAGCTCGCCTTCACCGCATCGACCAGGGCGTCGACCACCTGGTCCTCGACTTGGTTGGCGAGGTTGCGCGAGGAGACCGGCCGGGCGAAGCCGCGCCACTTGTCCTCGATCTCCTTGTCCTTGGCGAGCGTGTTGGTGACCAGGGCGAAGAGCCGCTGCTCCGCCTTGAAGCCGGTGGCCAGGGCGGCGGCGGCGGATTTCCTCTTGCCGCCTTCGCGGTCGGTGAGCAGGTTCAGCGCCTCGTTGCTGGTCAGGCTGGCGCCGTCGACCTCGAAGCGCATCTCGGCCACGGTCTCGTCGAACATCCGCTGCCAGGCGGCGCGGCCGACGACGTATTTCTCGTGCAGCAGGCGCTCGATCTCGTCGGAGAGCTGGTGCGGCCGGAACAGGCGCACGGCGTCCAGCCAGGGCCGGAACCGCTGCAGCGCCCCATGGGTCAGCTTGCTGCGCAGGTTGCCGTCGTCGAGCTTGTTGAGCTCGAGGGTGAAGAACAGGGTGCCGACCGAGATGTCGCTGACCCGCTCGTTCAGGTTCTGCTGGAAGCGCGCCAGCTCCGGATCCGCCATGTTGCCGGCATAGGACAGCTGGGCGTAGCTCATCAGCTTGCCGAGCAGTTCCTGCAGCACCTCGTAGGCCAGGATCGCCTGCAGCAGCCCCGCCCCGTCCAGATCCTTCAGCTTGCCTTCATAGGACCGGCGGAATTCCGCGGCCTGGGCGGCGGCGGTCTTCAGATCGCGCTCGATCTCCGGCGCATCGGGACTGGCATAGAGGTCGGTCAGGTCCCAGGTCGGGAGCTGGCCCAGCTTGGCGGAGTCGGCGGTCATGGGATGGGGATGCTCCTTGCAGATTGCGCGCGCCCCTTATATGGGAATGCGGGGGACTTCGCCAAGCTCCAGACCCGAGGCCGGCGGGCCGTTCGGGTCGAATTAACGGGTAGGTGCAATGAATTACGATGCCGTTCCCAGCCTGCCGCGCCTGTTCTTCGATCAGGCCGCAAAACTCGGCAAGCAGCCGTTCCTGTGGAGCAAGGCTGCGGGCGGCTGGACCGCGCTCGACTATGCCACGGTGGCCGGCCAGGTGCTGTCGGTGGCGGCCGGGCTGATCGAGCTCGGGGTGAAACCGGGCGACCGGGTGGCCCTGGTCTCGGAAAACCGGCCGGAATGGCTGGTGGCGGACCTCGCCATCATGGCGGTGGGCGGGATCACCGTGCCGGCGTTCTCGACCAATACCGCGGAGGATCACCGCCATATCCTGATCCACAGCGCCGCCAAGGGCGCGATCATCTCCGGGGGCGCCATCCCGAAGCGCTTCCTGCCGGCGGCGATCCAGGCCCAGGAGCTGGAATTCGTCATCGCGATGGAGGACCTCGCCCTCGGCCAGAGCCTCCGCTTCAAGCCGATCCGCTGGCAGGACGCCCAGGTCGGCATCAACGCCGAGGGCCGCCTCGCCAACCCGATCCTGGCGGCGGCGATCGAGGAGCGGATCCGGGCGCAGAAGCGCGATGATACCTGCTGCATCATCTATACGTCGGGCACCGGCGGGGTGCCGAAGGGCGTGATGCTGACCCACGGCTCGATCCTCTGCAACATCAAGGGCGCGCACAAGCTGGTGGCCGAGGTCGGTCTCGGCGACGACGTGTTTCTGTCCTTCCTGCCGCTGTCCCATTCCTACGAGCATACGGCGGGACAGTTCCTGCCGATCAGTCTGGGGGCGCAGATTTATTACGCCGAAAGCATCGACAAGCTGGTCGACAACATGGCCGAGGCCCGGCCGACGATCATGACCGCGGTGCCCCGGCTCTACGAGGCGATGCACCAGAAGATCCTGCGCGGCCTGGCCAAGGCGCCGGAATGGCGGCGGCGGCTCTTTGACCTCGCCTATCGGCTGGGGCGCAAGCGCTACGAGGCGCCGACGGCGATGTCGCTGCTCGATCGCCTGCTCGACCGGCTCTGCGACCGGCTGGTGCGCCGGAAGGTCCAGGAGCGCTTCGGCGGGCGGCTGAAGGCCTTCGTCTCGGGCGGCGCGGCGCTGAACTACGAGATCGGCATCTTCTTCCTCGCCCTCGGCGTGCCGCTGCTCCAGGGCTACGGCCAGACCGAGGCCTCGCCGGTGATCAGCGCCAACCGCCCGAAAAAAATCAAGATCGAGACGGTGGGACCGATCTTCGACGGGCTCGAGGCGAAGATCGCCGCCGACGGCGAGATCCTGGTGCGCGGCGAGGCGGTGATGAAGGGCTACTGGCGCGACCCCGAAGCCACTGCCAAGGCCATCGAGGACGGCTGGCTGCATACCGGCGACATCGGCGAGTTCGACGACGACGGCTACCTGAAGATCACCGACCGGAAGAAGGACATCATCGTCCTTTCCGGCGGCGACAACGTGGCGCCGGCCCGGGTCGAGGGGTTCCTCATCCTGCAGCCGGAGATCGCCCAGGCCATGGTCCACGGCGACAAGCACCCGCATATCGTCGCCCTGATCGTGCCGGATCCGGATTTCGCGGCCGCCTGGGCGAAGCAGCAGGGCGCGCCCTTCGACATGGAGCGGCTGGCGCGGGATTCCGCCTTCCACAAGGCGATCGGGGCGGCGGTCGATCGGGTCAACGCCAGCATCTCGCCGATCGAGAAGATCCGCCGCTTCGCCATCGCCGCGGAAGCCTTCACCATCGACAATGCCATGCTGACGCCGTCGCTGAAGATCCGCCGGCACGTGATCAAGGGCAAATACGGCGAGCTCCTGGCGAAGCTCTACGAGCGCGGCTAGAACAGGTTGGCGGCGATGCTCACCGCCAGGGCCAGCACCACGGTGTTGTAGATGAAGGCGATGATGCCGTGGGCGGTGGCGAGATGGCGCAGCGTGCGCGAGGTCACCTGGACGTCGGACACCTGGAACGTCATCCCGAGCACGAAGGAAAAATACAGGAAGTCCCAGTAGTCGGGATGGGGATCCGCGGGGAAGGCCAGGCCGCCGGCGATCCTCTTGCCCGGCTTGCCGCCCTTGCCCTCGGCCGCATCGTAATAGAGATGCGCATAATGCGCCGCGAACAGCGTGTGGATGAACAGCCAGGACAGCAGAATGGTGCCGACCCCGATCGCCACGTGAATGCCCAGCGCCGGCTGCGGCAGGTCGCGGCTGCCGGCCAGCACCGTCGCCACCGCATAGAGGCTGAGCAGGGCGGCGGCGACGATCAGCAGGACGATCTCCGCCCGGCCACTATCCGCCAGTTCGGCGCGCCGTTTCATCCCCGCGACGTCGGCGCGCAGCATCATGGACACGGCGAGAAGCAGGAAGCTCGCCACGCCCGCATCCCAGGCCAAGGCCAGGCGCATGGGCGCGCCGCCGATGAACCAGGGCAGCAGGAAATAGACGGCAATGCCGAGGGCGATGCTGCCCAGCAGGCGGGCATGGGCGGCGACTCGACGGGGCAGGATGGAATGCGGGGCCATGGCGGCAGTCTAGTATGATGATCCGAGTCGACGCATATCGCCGTTCTACCGGCGCTTGACGACGGTCGGGGTCCGGCTTTGCGGCCGGGCCGAGGGCGCCCGGCCAGCGGCAGCCTCCGGAACCACCACGCCGAGGAAGGACGACGGGATATCGATCTCATGACCGGACTTCAGGCGCGGGCTCGCCGCATCCTGGCGCAGCCGGTCAAGCCAGAGGCGCAGCTCCTCGGCGGCGGCGGCGGCATTCCCCCCGGCATATTCCGCCGGATCGATGCGCAGCACCGCGTGCTTGTAGCGCTGGCGCGGGGTCGCCAGGTGGGATTCGTCGCCGCGCTTCAGCGCCACCACCCAGTGGATCGTCTGCACGGAATTCCTGCCGCGCTGGGTCCGCGGCGCGATGGCAAAGGGCGCCACCTCGGTCCAGGCGATCCGCTGCCGGCGGAAGGGCGAGACCATGGCAATGCCGTCGCTGGACAGGATCAGGTGGAAGGCCGGGCTCCCGGGCAGGAGCTTCACCGTCGCCTTGAACAGGCTCCAAAGGCCGACCAGCAGCAAGACAAAGCCGACGGCAGGAAACAGAAACCGGAACCAGGCCGACGGCAGATCGGCCGCAGGAACGCTCCACAGATTGTTCACCGCCGTGACGATCCAGAACACGACAAATCCGGTGAAGACCAGGTTAAACAGCAGCAGATAGAGCTGCCGTCCGCGACGCGGAATCAGCCGTAGCGGAAGTTGCAAAGCCGTCGACGCCGCCATGGATCCTCCGCCAGCCCCGCTCAGTTCCGGCTGTACCGGTGCTTCACCCCGACCGGAAAATACTCCGGATCGCCGCAGGGGTGAAGCGTCACCGCCGGGCGCTGCCGGTCGGCAGGCACATAGTTCGCGAACTCGCTGTTGAGGCGCTTCAGTTGCGCCAGGATCGCCAGCTCGATGGCGCCCGCATCCACCGCGCCCGGATCAAGGCCCCGGGCCAGCTCCACCGCGACCGTCAGGCGCGGGGCAGAATCCAGGCCTTCCTTCACCTGCATGACGAACTTGCCGGTGACCTGGCCGCGGATTTCCGGCTGCTCCAGGCCGAGGCTGACATTCTCCGGATAGACATTGGCGCCAAAGAAGGAGACGGTGAAATTCGCCCGGCCGAAGACCCAGACGAAGGGCTGGCGCCGCGGCGGCTGTCCGCCCTGCAGCGCCGTGCCCGGATCGAACCCCAGCTGGCGCATCGCCTGCAGCATCGGCGCGAAGGCCATGACCCCGCCCCGATCGGCGATGTGATAGCGGATGAGCGGCACGCCGTTGTCGCCGGAGAACAGCAGCGTGCCCGCCTGCACCTCGAAATAGCGCGAGGTGGGATCGTACTGGCACAAGGTCGGCAGCCGCTCGTCGCCGAACAGGGACTTGGTGGCTTCCGGCTTGTCCGCCAGAAACCGGCGGATGGCGATCGAGATCGGGGTCTCCTGCCCGAGGACGCCGGCATCGGCCGTGCCATAGAGCGACGCCGAAAAGCGCAGCGGATCGCTGGCCCCCACCCGCTCCGCCACCAGCTCGCGCCAGGTCTCGCTGAAGACCTCGCCGGCCATCACCAGCTTGATGTCGTGGCGCGGCCAGTCCAACCCCTGCGCCAGCCCGGCATCGATGGCCTCCTTGAGGAATGGCGGGTAGCCGAGCAGGATCGTCTGCTCGAACTGCGGCGCCAGGCGCTGGACCACCCGCAGGATCTCGTCGACCTTGTTGCCCGGCGTCACCGTGACCAGCGGATAGCCTTTCTGCGCGATGCAGCGCAGGCAGGCGGTGGTGAACATACCGCCGACCCAGCTGCCCAGCGCGAAACAGACCACGGCCAGGCTGCGCCTGCGGTGCGCCTTGAAGGCGTCGTGCAGCACCTGCTCGAAGCGGGCGGCGATCGGCCATTCGTCGGCGGTGGCCCGGGGCCAAAAGGTCGGCTCTCCCGTCGACCCGGAGGAGACCGCGAAGAAGTCGCAGCGTGTCAGGTCGCCGCCGCGGACCAAATCGTCGAGGGAGAACGGGCGCAGATAGTTCGTCTTGTCGAGCAGCGGCAGCCGGGCGAAATCCGCCGGCGTGGCCACTGCGCCCGGGTCGATTCCGCGCTCCTTCAGGAGGCGGCGATAGGCGGGCACTTCCGCCGCCACCCCGCGCATCAGCGCCAGGGCCTCGGGGAATCCATCGCCGCTCTCGCCGGGCTTCAGCAGGTCGTCGAGTGGGGTCTCCAGGAACCGCGCCGCCGCCGTGTCGCCCGCATGCTTGTGGATCGCCTCGTTCATCATTGCGCCGTCACACCTGTGGTGGCCGGGCCCGGTCAGCCCCGGTGGAATTTCCTGTACCAGTCGGTGAACCGCAATACGCCTTCGGAGAGCGCGGTGCTGGGCGCGAAGCCGAGGAGGCGGCGGGCCAGGGTGATGTCGGCGTAGGTCTCGTAGAGGTCACCCGGCTTGATCGGCTCGTTCTCGACGATCGCGCGCTTGCCGAGGGCATGCTCGATATGGCCGATGAAGTCCGCCAGCGAGTCCGCGTGATCGTTGCCGATGTTGATGATGCGATGCGGCGCGGCGCCGTCGCCCTCCGGATGGGCCTGCGGCTGGTCGAGAGCGGCCACGATGGCATGCACCGCGTCATCGACATAGGTGAAGTCCCGGCGGAAGTCGCCGTTGTTGTAGACTTTGATCGGCCGGCCTTCCTGGATGGCCTTGGCGAAGGTGTAGTAGAACATGTCGGGGCGCCCGCGCGGCCCATAGATCGCGAACAGCCGCAATCCGGTCATCGGCACCTGGGAGATGTGGGCATAGGCGGCGGCCAGCAGTTCGTCGGCCCGCTTCGAGGCGGCATAGATCGAGCGCGGCTGGTCGGCGAGGTCGCTCTCGGCGAAGGGCACCTTGCGGTTGCCGCCATAGACCGCGGAGGAGCTGCCGTAGACCACGTGCTTCAGGTGCTGCAGCTTGCGGCTTTCCTCCAGCAGCACGAACATCCCGGCGATGTTGGTGGCGAGGAAGGCCTGCGGATTGGCGAGGCTGTGGCCGACGCCGACCTGGGCCGCCAGGTGCACCACGCCCTCGATCTCGGGATGGATCGCGAAGACCGCGGCGGTCGCCTGGGGGTCGCCGATGTCGAGGTAGTGGAACTGGAAATTGCGATGCTCCTCGAGCTCGGCGAGGCGCGCCTCCTTCAGCTCCAGCGAGTAGTATTCGTCGAGATTGTCGACCCCGATCACGCGGTCGCCGCGCTTCAGGAGTCGCAGCGCCACGTGCATGCCGAGGAAGCCGGCGGCGCCGGTAACGAGAATGGTCATTTCGTCCATCCGCTCGGAAACGCAAGATTAGACTAGCATGGCCCGGAGGCCCGACAAAATCGTTTAACTTGCAGGGTTTGGCGGGAAGCGGCTGGACAAGGCGGGGGATTCGTCACATCGTTCCAGCGAGGAACCAGGACAAAGAACGCGGCATTCGGTTTGCAGCCGCGCAGCGATCCTGGCCCGTTTTCCTGGGGAGACGCCCGTGCCGCTTGCCGCCGTCAGTCTGGACGACAAATACGCGTTGGAGCGTGGCCGGATCTACCTGAACGGCATCCAGGCCCTGGTCCGGCTCCCGATGATGCAGCGCCGCCGCGACGCCGCAGCCGGCCTCGATACCGCCTGCTACATCACCGGATACCGCGGCTCGCCCCTGGGGGCGATCGACCAGGCGATGTGGCAGGCCAAGAAGTTCCTCGGCAAGCACCACATCCATTTCCAGCCGGGGGTCAACGAGGACCTGGCCGCGACGGCGGTCTGGGGCAGCCAGCAGCTCGACCTGTTCGGCGACAGCAAATACGACGGCGTCTTTTCCATGTGGTACGGCAAGGGCCCCGGGGTCGACCGCAGCGGCGACGTCCTGCGCCATGCCAATCTGGCAGGCACGGCGAAGCATGGCGGCGTCCTGGTCCTGGCCGGCGACGACCATACCTGCAAGTCCTCGACCACCGCGCACCAGACCGAATACGCCTTCATGGATGCCGGCATTCCGGTGCTCAATCCCTCGGGGGTGCAGGAATTCCTCGACATGGGCCTCCTCGGCTGGGCGATGTCGCGCTATTCCGGCTGCTGGGTGGCGATGAAGGTGGTGGCCGACACCGCCGATTCCTCCGCCTCGGTCTATGTCGATCCGGATCGGGTGAAGGTGGTGATCCCCGAGGATTTCGCCATGCCCGACGGCGGGCTCAACATCCGCCTGCCCTCCTCGCCCTTCGCCACCACCCAGGCGCTGGAGCAGGAGATGCTGCTCCACAAGCACAAGCTCTATGCCGCCCTTGCCTTCGCCCGCGCCAACCACCTCAACAAGGTGGTGATCGACGGGCCGGCGCGGCGCTTCGGCATCGTCACCTGCGGCAAGTCCTATCTCGACGTCATGCAGGCGATGGACGACCTCGGCATCGACGAGGCCTATGCGCGCAACATCGGCCTGTCGATCTACAAGATCGGCATGACCTGGCCGCTGGAGCGCAACGGCGTGCGGCAGTTCGCCGAAGGGCTGGAAGAGATCCTGGTGGTCGAGGAGAAGCGCGCCCTGATCGAGAACCAGCTGAAGGAGCAGCTCTATAACTGGAACGAGAACGTCCGCCCGCGGGTCATCGGCAAGTTCGACGAGACCGGCGAGTGGATCCTACCCTCCGCCGACGAGCTCACTCCCGCCCGCATCGCCCGGGTCATTGCCCGGCGCATCGCCCGCTTTCACACCAGCCCGCAGATCGAGGAGCGGCTGAAGTTCCTGGAGCAGAAGGAACTGGCGCTGAAGGACTTCAAGCCGCCGGTGCGGCGGGTCGCCTATTTCTGCTCCGGCTGTCCGCACAATACCTCGACCAAGGTACCGGAGGGCAGCCGCGCCCTGGCCGGCATCGGCTGCCATTTCATGTCGCAATGGATGGATCGCAGCACCCAGACCTTCACCCAGATGGGCGGCGAGGGCGCCACCTGGCTCGGGCAGGCGCCGTTCTCCAAGACCGCCCATGTCTTCCAGAACCTGGGCGACGGCACCTACTATCATTCCGGCCTGCTGGCGATCCGCGCGGCGGTCGCCGCCGGGGTCAACATCACCTACAAGATCCTCTACAACGACGCCGTCGCCATGACCGGCGGGCAGCCGATGGACGGGCCACTCACCGTGCCGATGATCGTCGCCCAGGTGGCGGCGGAAGGGGTGAAGCGCATCACCGTCGTCACCGACGAGACCGAGAAATACCCGGAGGCGGACCTTCCGGGTGCGGTCAGCGTGCATCACCGCGACGAGCTCGACCGGGTGCAGCGGGAGTTCCGCGAGATCGCCGGCTGCACCGTCATCATCTACGACCAGACCTGCGCCGCGGAGAAGCGCCGCCGCCGCAAGCGCGGCCTGATGGTCGACCCGCCGAAGCGCGCCTTCATCAACGAGGCGGTCTGCGAGGGCTGCGGCGATTGCAGCGACAAGTCCAACTGCCTCAGCGTCGTGCCGCTGGAGACGGCGATGGGCCGCAAGCGGCAGATCGACCAGTCGACCTGCAACAAGGACTTCTCCTGCGTCAACGGCTTCTGCCCCAGTTTCGTCACGGTTCATGGCGGCGCCCTGCGCAAGCCGCAGCCCGGCGCGGCCCGGGACGCCGGACCGCGGGAGGTCCTGCCCGAGCCGCGCCTGCCCGAAATCGATCGGCCCTACGGCATCCTGGTGACCGGGATCGGCGGCACCGGCGTCATCACCATCGGCGCCCTCATCGGCATGGCGGCGCATCTCGAGGGCAAGGGCTGCTCGGTCATGGACATGACCGGCCTCGCCCAGAAGGGCGGCGCGGTCTACAGCCATATCCGCATCGCCCGGAAGCCGGAGGACCTGCACGCCGTCCGCGTGGCCGCCGGCGGGGCCGACCTGCTGCTCGGCTGCGATATCGTGGTCTCCGGCAGCTTCGATGCCCTGGCCAAGGTGGCCCAGGGCCATACCACCGCCATCATCAACGACCACGAGGCGATCACCGGCGACTTCACCCGGGATCCCGACTGGCAGTTCCCGGCGGCGAAACTGAAGGACCTGATCGCCCAGACCGCCGGCCGGACTGCCACCACCTTCCTGGATGCGACCCGGATCGCCACGGCGCTGCTCGGCGATTCCATCGCCACCAACCTCTTCATGCTGGGCTTCGCCTATCAGCGGGGCCACATCCCGGTCTCCGCCGAGGCGCTGGTCCGCGCCATCGAACTCAACGGCGTCGCTGCCGCGCAGAACCAGCAGGCCTTCGCCTGGGGACGCCGGGCGGCCGTGGACCTCGCGAGCGTCGAACGCGCGGCAGCACCGGCCCATCCCGCCGCGAAGATCCCGCAGACCCTGGACGAGATCATCGTCCATCGCATGGCCCATCTCACCGGCTACCAGAACGCCGCCTATGCCCAGCGATACAGGGCCCTGGTCGACCGCGCCGCCACCGCCGAGCGCGCCCGGACACCGGGCCAGGACGGCTTCGCCGTGGCGGTGGCGAAATATTACGCTAAGCTGCTCGCCTATAAGGACGAGTACGAGGTGGCGCGTCTCTATACCGACGGCCGGTTCATCGACAAGCTGCAGGAACAGTTCGAAGGCGACTACCGGCTGGAGTTCCACCTGGCCCCGCCCTTGGCCGCTGCCCGCGATCCGGAGACGGGCCATCTGCAGAAGCGCAGCTTCGGTTCCTGGATGCTGCGCGCCTTCGGCCTGCTGGCCAGGCTCAAGGGCCTGCGCGGCACCACCTTCGATCTCTTCGGCCGCAGCCCGGAGCGGCGGGCCGAGCGGGACCTGATCACGGCCTACGAGGCGCTGATCGCGGAACTGATCGGCGGTCTGACGCCGGAAAACCATCGCCTTGCCGTGGCCCTGGCGGCGATCCCGGAGCAGATCCGCGGCTATGGCCACGTCAAGGACCGGCATCTCGCCGAGGCGAAGCGGCGCGAGGCCGAGCTCCTCGCCGCCTTCCGCACGCCGACGCCGCAGAGTCGCGCCGCCGAATGAGGCAGGGACCGGCTTGATTCGCCCGGCGCACAAACGCTGCGCCCGACGCATCGTCGGCGGACCGGCGAAACGCCACGACAGGCGCCGCGGAGGCGAATTTGCCGTGCGCCGGCCCTGGCGTCCGTTTTCTTTCCGGCAGGGCCGGAACGGCGACATTTTGTGATGCCCAAAGGGAACAAAACGCGGCCCGGGACGTCTATGTGCATCGCACCTGCCGCCGCGCAGTTGAGAAATATCTGAAATACTGTTGAAATCACCTGCGTCTATGAACGAAGATTTAACTCTCGCTGGGTGGCTGAAAGGCGCCTGGGGCTCAAAGGCGGCAGCCAAGCCGCCAAGCGTCTCCGCCCAGCTCGGACCTTTAAAGGGAGGCATTTCAATGCGTATCGCGTTCCGGAGACTCGTGCTCCCGGCGCTGGCAGCGGCTACGATATTCGCTGGCTCAGTGACGGCACAAGCCGAGATGGTTCTGCACCGTGGCAACGGCGCCGAACCGGAGACCCTCGACCCGGCGAAATCGACCGGCGTCACCGAATCAAACATCCAGTACGAGCTGTTCGAAGGCCTGACGACCTATACCGCCGACGGCCAGGTCGCCCCCGGCGTCGCCAAGAACTGGGACATCAGCGACGACGGCACCACCTATACCTTCCATCTGCGCGAGGACGACAAGTGGTCGAACGGCGATCCGGTGACCGCCGGCGACTTCGTCTACAGCATCCAGCGCCTGATCGATCCGGCGACGGCTTCGGACTATGCGCCGATCGCCGACGTCATCGCCGGCGTCGAGGACATCCGCAAGGCGACCGGCGCGCCGGACATGAGCAAGCTCGGCGTGGTTGCGCTCGACGACCACACCCTGAAGATCACGCTGCGCAAGTCGACGCCGTATTTCCTCTCGCTGCTTCGCCACTCCAGCTTCCTGCCGGTGAACAAGGCGACCATCGAGAAGTTCGGCGCGGACTGGACCAAGCCGGGCAACCTGGTCGGCAACGGCGCCTTCACCCTCGCGGAATGGACGCCGCAGTCGTCGCTCACCATGGTCAAGAACCCGAATTTCTACGATGCGGCCAATGTGAAGCTCGACAAGCAGATCTACTATCCGACCGAGGACATCGCCGAGGAGTTCAAGCGCTATCGCGCCGGCGAGCTTGACGTCACCTACGAGGTGCCGTCCGAGCAGATCAAGTTCATCGAAGCGAACCTGAAGGACGAGTACGAGGCGAAGCCGTATCTCGGCACCTACTATTACGTGATCAACCTGACCCGCGAGCCGCTCGGCAAGCAGAAGGACATCCGCCGGGCGCTGGCGCTGGCCATCGACCGCAAGACCATCGCCGAGAAGGTGACGCAGGGCAGCTTCCTGCCGGGCTGGTCCTGGGTTCCGCCGGGAACCGGCGACTACCAGAACACCTATGTCGACTTCAAGGACATGAAGCAGAAGGCGCGGACTGCCGAAGCGCTGGCGCTCCTGACCAAGGCCGGCTATGGCCCGCTGAACCCGCTGAAGCTGGAGATCCTCTATAACACCAGCGAGAACCACAAGAAGATCGCCATCGCGATCCAGAGCATGTGGAAGAAGGTCGGCGTCGATGCGACGCTGAACAACCAGGAATGGCAGGTCTATCTCGATACCCGCGACAACAAGGCCTACGACGTCGCGCGTGCCGCCTGGATCGGCGACTATGCCGACCCGATGACCTTCCTCGACCTCTTCCTCTCGGATGCGGGCGTCCGCAACGACGCCGGCTACAACAACCCGAAGTATGACGAGCTGGTGAAGGCCTCCGCCGGCATCGCCGACCCGAAGGAGCGGATGAAGACGCTGCAGGAAGCCGAGAAGATCTTCCTCGACGACCTGCCGATCATCCCGATCCTGTACTACAAGACGAAGCACATGGTGTCCAAGAAGGTGCAAGGCTGGGCTTACAACAACCTGGACTTCCACCTCGGCCGCTACATGTCGATCCAGTAGCTGACCTCGGCATCGAGGCTGCCGGCACGATCCCGCCGGCAGCCTCGAGCCATTTCGAATTGGATAGATAGTCCGTGCTTCAGTATTTCCTGCGACGACTGGCCGGCGCCGTTCCGACGCTGTTCGTGATCATCGCCATCTCGTTCTTCCTGATCCGTCTCGCGCCGGGCGGCCCGTTCGCCCGCGAGCGCAAGGTGCCGCCCGAAGTCGAGGCGGCCCTGCTGAAGGCCTATCACATGGACGAGCCGCTGTGGCGGCAGTTCCTGCGCTATCTCGGCGATCTCGCCCAGGGCGATTTCGGCCCCTCGTTCAAGTACAAGGATTTCCGCGTCTCCGACCTGATCATGCAGGGCTTCCCGACCTCGCTGCAGCTCGGCACCATCGCGATCCTGTTGGCGCTCTTGATCGGCCTCAGCCTCGGCGTCTGGGCGGCACTGCGGCAGAATTCGGCGATCGACTACGCCACCATGGGCACCGCCATGCTGGGGATCGCGGTGCCCAATTTCGTGGTGGCGCCGGTGCTCACCCTGGTCTTCGGGCTGATGCTGCATTGGCTGCCGGTCGGCGGCTGGGGCCATCCGGCGAACTATGTCCTGCCAGTGGTCGCCCTGTGCCTGTCGCAGATCGCCGCCATCGCCCGGCTGATGCGCGCCAGCATGATCGAGGTGCTGAACAGCAACTACGTGCGTACCGCCCGGGCCAAGGGATTGCCCGAGCGCGTCACGCTGAGCCGGCACGCCATCCGCGCCGCCCTGCTCCCGGTGATCTCGTTCCTCGGCCCGGCGATCGCCAACATCATCACCGGATCGGTGGTGATCGAGCAGATCTTCAGCATCCCCGGCATCGGCCGGTACTTCGTGCAGGGCTCGCTCAACCGCGACTACACGATGGTCATGGGCGTCACCATCTTCTATGGCGCGCTGATCATCCTCTGCAACCTGCTGGCCGACCTGGCCTACGGCCTGCTCGACCCCAAGGTCCGCTATGACTAGAGCCCCGATGTCGCACGCGCCCGCCGTCGGCCAGGCCCCCGTCGTCGCCGAGATCAAGGGGCGCAGCCTCTGGGCCGATGCCCGCCGCCGCTTCATGCACAACAAGGCGGCGGTCGCCAGCATGGCGATCCTCTGCTTCATCACCCTGCTCTGCTTCAGCGCGCCCTATCTCGGCCTGCGCAGCCCGGAAGACGTGAACTGGGACCTCGATCCCCTGGCCTCGCCGCCGAACTGGGCCGACGGCTACTATTTCGGCACCGACGCCAACGGCCGCGACCTCTTCGTCCGCACCCTGTTCGGCGGGCAGGTCTCGCTCACCGTCGGCTTCGTCGCCACCCTGGTCAGCCTGATCATCGGCACCCTCTGGGGCGCCACGGCGGGCTTCCTCGGCGGCCGCATCGACGGCGTGATGATGCGGATCGTCGACATCCTCTATTCGATCCCCTTCATCTTCTTCGTGATCCTGCTGACCATCGTCTTCGGCCGCAACATCGTGCTGATCTACCTGGCGATCGGCGCGGTGTCCTGGCTCGACATGGCCCGCATCGTCCGCGGCCAGACGATCAGCATCAAGCGCAAGGAGTTCATCGAGGCGGCGCATGCCAGCGGCGTCTCCAGCTGGCGCATCATCACCCGCCACATCATCCCGAACTGCCTCGGGCCGGTGGTAGTCTATGTGACCCTGACCGTGCCCAACGTCATGCTGACCGAGAGCTTCATCAGCTTCCTCGGCATGGGCGTGCAGGAGCCGGATTCCAGCTGGGGCACCCTGGTCAGCGAGGGCGCTTCGGTGATGGAGATTGCCCCCTGGCAGGTGCTGGGGCCGGGCCTGGTCCTGGCGGTCACCCTGCTCTGCTTCAATTTCGTCGGCGACGGCCTGCGCGACGCCCTCGATCCCAAGGACCGGTGACCGGGGCATGACGCCAGTTCTCGAAGTCACCGACCTCAATACCAGTTTCGCGACGCCGGACGGCGAGGTCCATGCCGTCAACGGCGTCTCGTTCCGCATCGACAAGGGCGAGACCCTGGGCGTGGTCGGCGAATCCGGATCCGGCAAGAGCCAGATCTTCATGTCGATCATGGGCCTGCTGGCGAAGAACGGCCGCGCCCGCGGCAGCGTGAAGTTCCAGGGCCAGGAGATCCTCGGTCTCGATCCGGTGGCGCTCAATTCCGTGCGCGGCGCCAAGATGTCGATGATCTTCCAGGACCCGATGACCTCGCTCAATCCCTATCTCACGGTCCGCCGCCAGATGACCGAGGTCCTGATGACCCACCGCGGGCTCTCGGAGGATGCCGCGACCAAGGCCTCGATCGAGATGCTCGACCGCGTGCAGATCCCCGAGGCGGCGCGCCGCATCCACATGTTTCCGCATGAATTCTCCGGCGGCATGCGCCAGCGGGTGATGATCGCCATGGCCCTGCTCTGCGGGCCCGAGCTGCTGATCGCCGACGAGCCGACGACGGCGCTCGACGTGACCGTCCAAGCGCAGATCCTCGATCTCCTGTCCAAGCTGCAGCGCGACGTCGGCATGGCGATCGCGCTGATCACCCACGATCTCGGCGTCATCGCCGGCCTCGCCGACCGGGTGATGGTGATGTATGCCGGCAACATCATCGAGCGCGGCCCGGTGCGGAACCTGTTCAAGGATCCGCAGCACCCCTATACCCAGGGCCTGCTGCGCTCGATGCCGCGGCTCGATGAGATCGGCACCGGGCGCCTGCAGACCATCGGCGGCCAGCCGCCCAATCTGCAGAACCTGCCGTCCGGCTGCGCCTTCCGCGACCGCTGCGATTTCGCCTTCGAGACCTGCGCGGTCGACCAGCCGATGCTGAAGGACTTCGCCGAAGGGAGGAGCAAGGCATGCCATCTTCCCAGCCTCTGAGCCAGTCCGGGCCGCAGGGCCTCTCGGCCGGCGCACCGCTCCTGTCGGTGCAGGATCTCAAGGTCCATTTCACCATCGGCGGCAGCCGCCTGTTCGGCAGGGCGCCGGGCGTCGTCAAGGCGGTCGACGGCGTCTCCTTCGACCTCCGCCCCGGCGAGACCCTCGGCCTGGTCGGCGAATCCGGCTGCGGGAAATCGACCCTCGGCCGCGCGGTGCTCCGCCTGCTGCCGGCGCGCGGCGGGCGGGTGGTCTGGCTCGGCGAGGACCTGGCGCGGCTCGACGACGAGGCGATGCGCGAGAAGCGGCGCAACATGCAGATCATCTTCCAGGATCCGCTCGCCAGCCTCAATCCGCGGATGACGGTCGGGCAGATCATCGCCGAGCCGATGACCACCTTCCAGCCCGGCCTCTCCGGCGACCAGGTGAAGGCCAAGGTCAAGGCGATGATGGCCAAGGTCGGCCTGCTGCCCAACCAGATCAACCGCTATCCCCACGAATTCTCCGGCGGCCAGTGCCAGCGCATCGGCATCGCCCGGGCGATCATCAACGAGCCGCGGCTGATCGTCTGCGACGAGCCGGTCTCCGCGCTCGACGTCTCGATCCAGGCGCAGATCGTTAACCTGCTGATGGACCTGCAGCGCGAAATGGGGATGTCGCTGATCTTCATTTCGCACAACCTCTCGGTCGTGCGGCACATCAGCCACCGGATCATGGTGCTCTATCTCGGCAAGGTGATGGAGATTGCCGACCGGGATTCGCTCTACGCCAATCCGCTGCATCCCTATACCCAGGCGCTGAACTCCGCGGTGCCGCTGCCCGATCCGGATCTCGAGCGGCAGAAGGTGCGCATCGTGCTGACCGGCGATCTGCCTTCGCCGCTCAACCCGCCCTCCGGCTGTCCGTTCCGCACCCGCTGTCCGCGGGCCACCGAGATCTGCGCCCAGACCATGCCGGACCTGCTGCCGGCCGGCCCGAGCCACATGGTGGCCTGCCACCATGCCGATCTGAAGCGCTGATCCGCCGAGCCGCTACCGGCTGGCGGCGACGATCTCGCGGGCGAAATCCGGCAGGAGCGCGTCGTTTTCCGCCTGCTTGCGCCCCTCGGTGAAGACCACCAGGGTGAAGGCCCTGCCGTCCGGCAGTTCGACATAGGCAGCGTCGTGCCGGCGCCAGCTCGCCGGGGCATGGCCGGTCCACAGGGTCCGGCCGCATTTCGACCAGAGCCGGGCCGTAGCCGGCAGACCCTCGCCGAAGAAGCCGCCGACCTGGTGCAGCGGATCGGCCTGCCATGTCTCCGGCCGGTGGTCTCGGGCCATGAAATCCCGCATCCGGCGACTGCGCGGCAGGCTGATGCAGGTGCCGGCACAGATATCGTGGATCAGCCGCGCCGTGCCGCCGGTGGTCAGCCGGTTATGGTTCGACCCGTCGGCGCCGGCAAACTGCCGCTCCCGGCCGTAGCGGTCGTCGTCCATGGTCTTCTGGCAGACATTGACCCCCTTCAGCTCCGGCCAGCGCCAGGAGCGGATGTAGCGGTTAATGGCATTGCGCTTCTCCGCCCAGTCGGCGAAGGCCGCATCGCCCAGCTCCGGGCCGCTGGTCGTGCCGGTCAGCAGGTCGATCAGGTAGTTCGTCGCCTCGTTGGACGAGACAGCGATCATGTCGGCCAGGGCGCGGGCGATATGGGCATCGAGCTGAAGCCGCCCGTCCTCGAGCCACTGCTCGACCGCCGCCATGTAGAACAGCTTGACCACGCTCGCCGGATAGATCGGCACGTCCGCCCGGTGGCCGGCGCCGCGCACCGGCGCGGTGGCCCCGGCACCGTCCAGCGGCCGGTCATGGACGAGCCAGGTGGCGGCGATCTCCTCGGGGGCCGCCCCGTGCCGGGCGGCGATCCGGGCGACGATTGCGTCCAACGCCGCCTGCAGCTGCGGGTCCGGCGTCAGCAGGCTGCTCACGCTTCCAGGCCGACGGCGCGCTTATAGAGGTCGAGCAGATGCTGTTGTTCCTCGCGGTCCTGTGGCTCCATCTTCCGCAGCTTGACGATCTGCCGCATGATCTTCACCTCGAAGCCGGTGGACTTGGCCTCGGCATAGACCTCCTTGATATCGCCGGAAATTCCGGCCTTTTCCTCCTCCAGGCGCTCGATGCGCTCGATGAAGGACTTCAGTCGGTCTGCGGCAATTCCGCCCGCATCGGCCATGATCGTACTCCGCAATTCCCGTATTGGTTCCGATCCTCGGCCCGCCGGGTCGGGGCGCCGATTCTCGGGTCGCGGACTCTAGCCTTGGACCCGGCGTTCCGCAACGAAACCCGGCCTGTGGATAATGTGGATAACGGGTGTCGTTGCGGCGCGCGGGAATTCCGGGCAGAGTTGCGCGCTTTTCGCGGATTCCACATTGCAAGACGGGGGCAAGATGCCGGCGCGCCACATAGCGCTTGCGGTTCTCATCCAGGTTCTCTGGGGACCGATCTATACCCTCTGCAAGCCGGCCATGGACTGGTTTCCGCCGCTGATGCTGGTGGCGATGATCTATGCGATCATCGCCCTGCTGTTCACGCCGCTGATGCCGCGCTGCCAGACGCCGCGCCTGACCCTGTGCCTGCTGGCGCTGTTCGGCTGCACCATCCAGACCAGCATGGTGTTCTATGCGCTGAAGCTGCTACCGGCCTCGACCGCCATCCTGGCGATGCAATTGCAGCTGCCGGTGGCGGTGATCGCCTCCTGGTTCATGGGCCGGGACAAGCCGAACCTGAAGAATGCCCTGGGCTCGGCGATCTGCCTGATCGGCGTCGCCATCGTGGTCGGCCGGCCGGCGGCGACCGACGCCTATCTCGGCCTCGGCGCCATGGTGCTCGGGGTCGCCTCCTGGTCGGTGGTGCAGGCGGTCATCCCGGTGGTCGCCAAGGACCAGGGAATGACGCTCTACACCGGCATGGCCCGCTACGCGGCGCCGCAGCTGGTCCTGGTGACCCTGCTGCTCGACAGCGGGCATCTCGCGGTTATCGAGGGCGTTCCCGGTTGGGCCTGGGTGGCAGCCTTCGGCATCGCCATGGGCGGGTTCGCCCTACCCTATTCGATCTGGTACTGGCTGCTGATGCGCCACCGCGTCGACGAGCTGACGCCCTTCCTGCTGCTGATGCCGGTCTTCGGCGTCGCCACGGCCGCCTGGCAGCTGGGCGAACCCCTGCCCGCCAGCCTGCTCCTGGGCGGCTGCGTCATCGTCGCCGGGCTGGGCGTCATCGTCTACCGCCGGCGCAAGCGAGGCCCGCTCGCCGCCTCCTGAGGCCCGCCGCGACCCCGGAATCGCCGCCCGCCCTCAATGCTTGTGGGACTTCTCGAAGCCGGCCTTCTGGTCGGCACTGGCTTCCTTCTGGTATTTCGCCTTCCAGTCGTCATAGGACATGCCGTAGACGATCTCGCGCGCCTGCGGATCGCTGAGCGCGACGCCCTTCTCCTCGGCCGCGGCCCGGTACCATTTCGACAGGCAGTTGCGGCAGAAGCCGGCCAGATTCATCAGGTCGATGTTCTGCACGTCAGTCCGCTCGCGCAGATGCTGCACCAGCCGGCGGAATGCCGCGGCTTCCAGTTCGGTTCGGGTCTTGTCGTCCATTGTCGGCCTCATCTCGTATCGCCGGTTTCGCGCATCAGCTGGTCGACCACCTCGACCAGCGCCTGATGCGCATCGCGGCCCTGGGCCAGGGCCGCGTAATAGGTCCGAAGCTGCCGATGCGCACTGGTGCCGCGGGCCAGGATGGTCCGGGCATGGCGCAGTTCCGCCTCGCATCCGAAGAACTGGGCATCCGGCCCCAGGAGTTCAATGATCTCCTCGACCAGCGCCGGCACCGGCACGATCTCGCCCTTGCCGAAATCGACCAGCCCCTCGTCCAGCCCGTAGCGCTGCGCCCGCCAGCGGTTCTCGTTGACCAGCATCGCGGCATAGCGCCGCCAGCGCTGGTTCGAACGCCGCAGGCGATAGAGCATGCGCAGGATGCAGCGATACAGCGCGGCGATGCAGAGGGTGTCCTCCAGCAGGGTGCAGGCATCGGGAATCCGCAATTCCAGTGTGGGAAAGCGCGCGCTGGGGCGCAGGTCCCACCAGATCTTGGAACCGTCCTCGATCAGCCCGGCGCGGACCAGCACGTTCAGGTGGCGCTCGTATTCGCCCCAGGAATCGAAGATCTCCGGCAGGCCGGTGCGCGGCAGCTCATTGAACACCGCCAGGCGGTACGACTTCAGCCCGGTATCCTCGCTGCGCCAGAACGGCGACGAGGTGCTGAGCGCCAGCAGATGCGGCAGGAAATACGCGGCCTGGCTCATCAGGTCGATCCGCAGTTCCGGATCCTCCAGCCCGACATGCACATGCATGCCGCAGATCAGCAGGCGCCGGACCGGCCCGGCGATTTCCCGCGCCAGGGTGTTGTAGCGCTCCTTGTCGGTGTGCCGCTGTTCCTCCCAGTCGGCGAAGGGATGGGTCGAGGCGGCGATCGGCGCCAGGCCGTGCCGGCCGGCCACCTCGATCACCGTCCGGCGCAGATGGCGCAGCTGCTGGCGCGCCTCGTCCAGCGTCCGGCAGATGCCGGTGCCGACCTCGATCTGCGAGCGCATGAACTCGGTGCTGACCCGTCCGCCCAGGGCGGCCTGCGCCTCGGCGAACAGCGCCTGCGGCGGGTCGACGGCCAGGTCCCGCGTCGCGGTGTCGACCAGCAGGTATTCCTCCTCGATGCCGAGGGTGAAGGCAGGTTCGGTCATGACGAGAACACCGGAAGCCGCTTCAACTCGCCGCCCTGCGATAGAGGCCATCATCGGCCAGCACGTCGCGGATGACCCGCTCCAGGATGCCGGCCCAGTGCGCGACGCCGGCGTCGTCGGCGATCAGGTCCTGGCGGACTTCGATCAGCGCATGCGGCAGGCCGAGCGCCTCGGCGTGGGCGATCACCGAATAGCCGTGCTCGTCGCGGCCGGAATAGGGCTCGTTGTCGCCGACGCAGAGTCCTGCCTCGCGCGTCAGCCGCGCCATCAGCGGCACCGGGATGCGGGGATCGCGGTTCCACAGCACGCCGATATGCCAGGGCCGGTGGAACGCGTTCATCACCGGGGTGAAGCTGTGCAGCGACAGCACCGCCGGCACGATGCCGCCCTCCAGCTTGCGCCGGATCATCGCGGCAACCGCCTCGTGATAGGGCCGGAAGATCTCCTGCGCGCGGGCGGCGCGGGCTTCCGCGGTCAATCCGCGATTGCCGGCCACCGCGATCCGGTCGCTCTCCTGGGGAATCGAGGTCGGGTCGTCGAGCCGGCGGTTGCAGTCGATGACCAGCCGGGAATAGCCCGCCAGCGCCGCCGGGGCATCCAGGGCGACGGCCAGCCGCCGGGCCAGCTTGGCGATGCCGATGTCCCAGGCGATGTGCTGCTCCAGCGCGGCCTCGTCCAGGCCCAGGCGGCCGAGCTTCCGCGGAAACGCCCGCCCGGCATGATCGCAGAAGAAAACCAGGCGCGCGCTGCCGCCCGGGTTGATCAGCTCGAAGGGCGGCGGATCGTCGGGTCCCAACAATCTCATAGGTTCTGGCTGCATTGCGCCGTCGTCAATTGACCTGTCGAGGCGGCCAGCATATGAGAACCGGCAGTCTTTGTCACCCGACCCCGCATCCGCAGCCCCGCCTGTCCACCCTCCCGAAAGCCGAAGCGATGGCCCGCCCGCCGAAATCCGATGCCGCCGCCGCGCGCTTCGCCTTTGCCGTCCTGGTCTTCGCCGCGGTCCTGATCTCCTTCTCCGGCATCTTTGTGAAGCTCTCGGAACTGGGGCCGACGACCACCGGCGTCTATCGCATGGGCCTGTCGCTGCCGGTCTTCGGCATCTGGATGTGGAACGATCTGCGCCGCATTGCCGCCGCCGGGGCGCGCCCGGCACCGCTGATCCCCGCCGATCGCAAGGCGCTCCTCTATGTCGTCCTCGCCGGCCTGGCGCTCGGCAGCGATCTGGTCGCCTGGCACTGGTGCCTGCACATGACCACCGTCGCCGCGGCGACCATGATGGGCAATACCGCGCCGATCTGGGTGACGCTGATCGGCTTCCTGTTCTTCCGCGAGCGCTTCGCCCCGGCCTTCCTGATCGGGATGACGGTGGCGATGGGCGGCGTCTGGCTGCTGCTCACCGGCAACGGCAAGCCGCTGGAGATCAATGACGGCATCATCTTTGCCCTGGGCATGGTCACCGCCATCACCTATGCCGGCTATCTGCGCGGCAGCAAGGAGGCGCGGCGCGCCCTGACCACCGCGCAGGTGATGTTCTGGGGCTCGCTCGCGGCGACGCTGCTGCTGATCCCGATCGCCCTGCTGACCGAGCGGCAGTTCCTGCCCGACGACCTGCGCGGCTGGGCGGTGGTGATCGGCCTCTCGATGCTGAGCCAGGTGCTCGGCCAGACGCTGATCAACTGGGCGCTGGCGCATCTGCCGGCGGCCTTCTCCTCGGTGACCCTGCTGATCAACCCGGTCTCCTCGGCTTTCTTCGCCTGGATCCTGCTCGACGAGGCCCTGGCGCCCCTGCAGATCCTGGGCGGCGGCATCGTGCTCGCCGGCATCTGGTGGTCGAAGCCGCGCAACCTGGCGGCGGCGGAATAGGCCGCCGGCTTTCCGCCCGCCTTGCCCGGATCTGGCGCGGCGGGGGAAAAAGGCGTCGCCCGTTTGCTTGACCCCTGCCGGAGCCGCTCCCTAGAGTGCGGCTGCACACCAGGACCGGGGACCCGCTTGAGCCAGAATCCGCAAGACCTCCTGAACCGCATGTTCGCGGCGGCGATCGGCGCCGTCGACCCGCTGAAGATCCTCGCCCCGCATCTGCCGCCGCGCCCGCAGGGCCGCATCGTCGTGGTCGGCGCCGGCAAGGCTGCGGCCTCGATGGCCAAGGCGGTGGAAGACGCCTGGGACGGCCCGCTCGACGGCCTGGTGGTGACGCGCTACGGCCACGGCCTGCCCTGCCGCCAGATCGAGGTGGTCGAGGCGGCGCATCCGGTTCCCGACGAGCGCGGCCAGCAGGCGGCGCGGCGCATCCTCGAGAAGGTCCAGGGTCTGACCGCGGCGGACCTGGTGCTGTGCCTGGTCTCCGGCGGCAGTTCGGCGCTGCTCACCATCCCGGCGGCCGGGCTCAGCCTCGCCGACAAGCAGGCGGTCAACAAGGCGCTGCTGAAATCCGGCGCCAATATCGCCGAGATGAACTGCCTCAGGAAGCACCTGAGCGCCATCAAGGGCGGCCGCCTCGCCACCGCCGCGCATCCCGCCCGGGTCGTCACCCTGCTGATCTCCGACGTGCCGGGCGACGATCCGGCGGTGATCGGCTCGGGCCCCAGCGTCGCCGATCCCTCGACCCGCGACGACGCCCTGGCGGTGATCCGGAAATACGGCATCGCGCCGTCCGCGGCGGTGCTCCGGCACCTGCAGTCGCCGGCCAGCGAAAGCCCGAAGCCGGGCGACCCGCGCCTCGCCGGCACCACGACGCGAATCATCGGCACGCCGCAGGCGGCGCTCGATGCCGCCGCCGCGGTGGCGCAGGCGGCGGGCCTGCAGCCGATCGTGCTCGGCGATCTCGAGGGCGAGGCCCGCGACGTTGCACTGGTCCATGCCGGAATCGCCCGCCAGGTCGCCCGCCACGGCCAGCCCGGCAAGGCGCCGGCGGTCCTCATTTCCGGCGGCGAGACCACGGTGACGGTGCGCGGCACCGGGCGCGGCGGACGCAACGCCGAGTTCCTGCTGGCGCTGGCGGTGGCGCTGGACGGCCAGGCCGGCATCCATGCCCTGGCCGGCGACACCGACGGGATCGACGGCACCGAGGACAATGCCGGCGCGCTGCTCGGCCCCGACAGCATCGCCCGCGCCGCCGCCAAGGGCATCGACGCCAAGGCGATGCTCGCCAACAACGACGGCTATGGTTTCTTCGCGGCGCTCGGCGACCTCATCGTCACCGGCCCGACGCGGACGAATGTTAATGATTTTCGTGCTATCCTGATCCGCTGACGCCGCCAGCGACAACCCGAGGAAGGCCGGATACCGCATGAGACGCCAACGCAAGGCCAAGATCGTCGCCACGCTGGGGCCGGCCAGCACCACCCGCAGGCAGATCGAGGACCTGTTCAAGGCCGGCGCCGACGTCTTCCGCCTGAACCTCTCCCACGGCACCCATGAGGACCACAAGGCGCGCTACGACATCATCCGCGCGATCGAGGACCGGGCCGACCGGCCGATCGGCGTGCTGGTTGACCTGCAGGGGCCGAAGCTGCGCGTCGGCGCGTTCAAGGACGGCGCCGTCGATCTGGCGGCGGGCGACCGGTTCCGCCTCGACCTCGATTCCGCCCTCGGCGACAGCCGGCGGGCGCCGCTGCCGCATCCGGAGATCCTCGCCGCCCTGAAGCCCGGCACCAACCTGCTGCTCGACGACGGCAAGCTCCGCCTCGTCGTCAGGAAATGCGCCAAGGATTTCGCCGAATGCGAGATCGTCACCGGCGGCCGGCTCTCCGACCGCAAGGGCGTCAACGTCCCCGACGTCATCCTGCCGCTGTCGCCGCTGACCAAGAAGGACCGCAAGGATCTGCGCTTCGGCCTGGAACTGGGCTGCGACTGGGTGGCGCTCTCCTTCGTGCAGCGCCCCGACGACATCGCCGAGGCGCGCAAGCTGATCGGCAGCAACGCGCGGATCATCGCCAAGCTGGAGAAGCCGGCGGCGATCGAGCATCTCGACCAGATCGTCGACATGGCGGACGCGGTCATGGTGGCGCGCGGCGACCTCGGCGTCGAGATGGCGCCGGAAGAAGTACCGAGCCTGCAGAAGCGCATCATCGGCGCCGGGCGCCGCGCCGGCAAGCCGGTGGTGGTGGCGACCCAGATGCTGGATTCCATGGTCAACGCCCCGGCCCCGACCCGAGCCGAGGCCTCGGACGTGGCGACCGCGGTCTATGACGGCGCCGATGCGGTGATGCTGTCGGCCGAGACCGCCTCCGGCAAGTATCCGCTGGAATCCGTCGCCATGATGAACCGGATCATCGAGCGGGTGGAAGCCGATCCGATGTACCGCAAGCTGGTCGAGGCGCAAAGGCCCGAGCCGGAGGCCACCGGCAACGACGCGATCAGCGCCGCCGCCGCCCAGGTCGCGCATACCCTCTCGGTCGCCGCCATCGTCACCTATACCACCTCGGGCTCGACCGTCATGCGCGTCGCCCGCGAGCGGCCGGAGACGCCGATCCTCTGCCTCACCTCGCAGATCGAGACGGCGCGCTACCTGTCGCTGGTCTGGGGCACGCATTGCGTCATCGGCACCGACCTGAAGCGCTTCTCCGAAATGGCGGACAAGGCCTGCCGCATCGCCCTGCGCGACGAATTCGCCAAGCCTGGCCAGCGCGTGGTGATCACCGCCGGCGTTCCCCTCGGCACGCCGGGCTCGACCAACATCCTACGGGTCGCCTGGGTGGAAGCCTGAGGCCGGGGCCGGTCAGCTGCGCTTGAACAGCAGCCGCTGGTAGAGATAGCCGATGCCGATCAGGCTGAGGCCGAGGCCGAGGAACGAGGCCACGCGATAGAGGCCGGTCAAGTCCGAGGCGTCGATCAGGAACACCTTCGAGACGGTCAGCAGCACCACCGCCGCCGAGGCATAGCGCAGCACCTGCGAGCGGGCGAAGGTGCCGAGGCCGAGCAGCGCCAGGCCGTAGATCGTCCAGGCCGCCGAATAGCCGTATTGCTCCGCATCGCCGACCCCGCCGCCATAGAGGATCGGGCCGTGGAACAGCTGGCGGACCTCGTAGGAGAACCAGAGGAAGCCGCTGATCAGCGCGATGATGCCGACGATGGCGCTCGGCCAGCGGTGGAAGCGCTGCAGCCGCGCCACGTGCTGCAGCTCGCGGGCGCTCCAGAACAGCAGCAGGGTGGGCAGGCCGTAGACCAGGACCAGGCGGTTGAAGAGCCGCGTCGATCCGACATGGATGCGCTCGAAGAGCGGGTTGTAGATCACGAAGCCGCCGACCACCAGGACCAGCAAGGCAAGTGCGATGAAGGCGAGACCGGCCCACAGCGTCGCCCGGCGCGGCCGCGCCCGCTGGCGGAACAGCAACGCCGCCCCCAGCGCCGCGAAGGCGATGGTGGCGGTGCCGACCTTGAGGAAGTCGGCGCCGCCCTCGGCCACGCCGATGTGGCGGAAATAGTGGTCGATCTCCAGGGCGATCAGGAGCCCGCCCAGGGCGGCGCCGCCGAGTTCCAGCGCCAGCACCAGCCGGTCGTCGGCCTGCCGCTTCAGGATCTGCGCCGTGGCGATGAAGCCGGCGCAGGGTACGCCGATGCCATAGAGCAGCCAGTTGAAGATCGGCCGCTCGCCGGCGGGAAAGCCGGAGAACCACAGCGCCGCCAGCACCAGCCCGCCGCCCAGCCAGATGCTCCGGCGCAGCCAGGGCACGTCGAGCCGCCCGGCGACGAAGGCGATGACCGGCAGCTCCAACGCCCAGGCCACCGCCACCCAGTCCTTCTCCAGCCGCATCGGGATGGCGATGGCGATGAAGCCGGAGACCGCCAGGCAGTGGAGAGCGAAGGCGCCGACGTAATGCGGATCGGCGAGCCGCAGCTTGTTCAGCCGCTCGGCGGCGATCATGTGCAGGCCGGCCAGCAGGATGGCGATCACCGGCCAGGACAGCAGCAGCTCGTCCTCGTTCAGATTGAGATAGGCGCCGCCGAACATGAAGGCGCCGCCGAGGCAGGACAGCCCCGACCAGCGCGCCGGCCGCTGCGCGCCCAGGGCGAACCAGTAGCCGCCGAAGGTCAGCGCCGCGCCGAAGGCCAGGCCGATCAGGATCATCTCGTTCTGCCGGTCGATGGCGGCGCCGCTGGCGAAGTCGGCGCTGATCGGCGACCAGCCGATATAGGCGATCACCGCCAGGGCCGCGCCGATCATCGCCGCCAGCTCCTCGGCCGGGAAGCGCCGCGCCGCCGCCAGATGCGACAGGCTGAGCGCAATCAGGAAGGCCCAGTCGTCGAGGCGGTAGTCGCCCTGCACCAGCCACAGCACCATCAACAGGAAACAGGCGGCGCTGGTCGCCCGCGCCGTCGCCGCCATCTGCTTCGAGACCGGCACGCCGCCCTGGCCATAGAGCGACCAGAGCTGGGTCAGCTGGGTCGAGAGCAGGAACAGCGGCACCCAGACCTGGCCGAGCCGCGTCCCGTCCGGCGCCGGCATGCCGACGAACAGGCACCAGATCACCACCCAGAGCAGGCCGCCGCCGATCCCGGTGCCGGCGAGATACCACCAGCCGCGCTTGTGCTGCAGCACCAGGGCGCCGAGCTGGATGAAGAACAGGTAGCTGAACAGCGCCCAGGCCTTGGGATCGTCGGTCTGCACCAGCGCCGGGGTGAGGAACCCGCCGGCCAGCCCGACCAGCCCGACGAACGGCCCCTCGCGCAGGGCCAGCCCGATCGCCGCCGCGGTCAGCAGCGCCAGCAGCACGAAGCCCACCCCCGGCGAGACCAGGTGATAGAGCGAGATCGCCGCGAACAGGCTGGCGAAGAGATCCGCGACCGCCGCCGCCGCCAGGGCCTGGGCGATGTTGGCCGTGCGCGCCCGCAGCTTGCGCCCGGCGACCAGCAGGACCGCGCCGAGAAGGATGCCGAGCCCGACCCGCATCGCCGGCGACAGCAGGCCCTCGTCGATCGAGTACTTCACCAGGAAGATGCCGGCCAGGGCCAGCATGACGCCGCCGATCCAGACGAAGAGCCGGCCGCCGACCTTCTGCTCGAGATCGCGCGAGGCCGGCGTCGTGTCGGGCTCGGTGGCCGCCGGCTCGATGAAGGGGAAATGCGCCGCGGCGGGTCCGTCCGCCGCGGGATCCGCGGCGGCAAATTCAGCGGCAGCTGCTTCTGCGGCGGCGGCTGGAACGGGTTCGGGCTCGGCTACGGGTTCGGCCGCGGCCTGCGGTGCCTGGGCGGCGGCTTCCGGCGGCGCGGTGCGCAGCAGCGTGACTTCCGCCTGCAGCATCGCCAGGTCCCGCTGCAGGCGGGCGACCTTGCGGCTGGCGCTGATCGCGAGGCCGGGCACCACCAGGACGAGGAAGATCCCTGCCGCGACGACCAGCAATCCGAAAACCGCTTCGGCAAGCTCGTACAACCCGCGTCCCCCTCATCGCCCGAGCGCCACCCCTGCGGCTGGCGCCACAATCCGCCGGGCGGTCCCTAAAGCTGCGGCACGACCGGCTTCCAGGCGACGATCAGCGCCTCGGCCTGGCTGAGCTCGGCCGGCGTCAGCTGCCCCTGGAGATAGCCGACCAGGGCCTCGCCCTCTTCGCTGTGCTTGATCGCCGCCAGCCCGGCATAGAGATAGGCCTTCACCTTGTCCTGGGCGACGCCGACGCCCTGGTAGTACATGCCGGAGATCCGGACCTGCGAGGTGACGACGCCGCGATCGGCGGCGAGCTGCAGCCACTTCGCCGCCTGCGCCACGTCCTGCGGCACGCCGTCGCCCATCAGGTAGAGATGCCCGAGGCGATCCTGCGCCGCGGCGACGCCGGATTCCGCCGCCGGCGTCAGCCATTTCACCGCCTCGGCAGGATTCTTCGGCACGCCCTGGCCTTCGAGATACATGACGCCGACGGCATATTGCGCGGCGTGATGCCCGCCGGCCGCCATCGGCATGAACTCCTTCATCGCCGTGGCGTAGTCGCCGCTCTCATAGGCGGCGAAGCCGGCATTGCCGTCGGCCCACGCCACACTGATACCCAGGCCTGTGACGCCGGTGCCGAGGGCGGCGAACGCAACGGCAAGCAGCCGGCTGCTACGGCGATGCATCAGCGGTTGCTCCCGAGATTTGCCTGCTGGGTGGCGACGGTCGGCGCCACGGTGCTCGGCGTGCGCAGGCCCTCGGGGATGTCGGCATACTTGTCGTAGCCGTACATGTCCTTGCGGAACTGGATCACCCCGTCCTCGTCCGCCCAGGCGGTCATGTAGACGATATGCACCGGCATCGGCGTCTTCAGCGTGACGAAGGTGGTCTTGCCGCCGGCGATCACCTCGTCGATGCGCGACCGCGGCCAGTCCTGGTTGTCGCGCAGCAGGAACTCGGCAAGATCGACCGGCTGCTGCAAGCGCACGCAGCCCGAGGAGAAGAAACGGTCCTGCTTGGCGAACAGCTGGCGCTGGTTGGTGCCGTGCAGGTAGACCGAATATTCGTTGGGGAAATCGAGCTTGACCGGGCCCAGGGCATTCTCCGGCCCCGGGTCCTGGCGCAGCGTATAGGGGAAATTGCCCGGCCCGACGTCGTGCCAGTCGATCGAGGTAATGCTGACCTCGTTGCCGCTCTGGTCGTAGACGTGGAAACCGTGCGACTGCAGGAAACTGGGATCGGCGCGCTGGCGGCGCACCTCGTCGGCGGCGGCGATCTTCACCGGCGCGGTCCAGTCCGGATTGAGCTTGGCGGTGTGGATGACGCTGCTCAATGTCGGCGTCTTGCGCGCCACCTTGCCGACGATCGCCTTCGAATAGAACTCCACCTTGCCGTCGCCGATCACCTTCGCTTCCTGCGAGGGGATGTTGACGATGATGTGCCGGGGCTCGAACTTCGGTCCCTCGGCGCGCATCCGCTGCAGGTTGAGCATGATCATCAGCAGGCGCTTCTCGGCCGGGACGTTCATCTCCTCGATGGTGCGCGCGCCGATGACGCCGTCGTCGTTGAGGCCGTGATTACGCTGGAACGTCGCCACCGCCGTCGCCAGCGCCTGGTCATAGACCTGGTCGCTGCCCGCCGCCGCACCCGCGCCCGCCGCACCTGCGACCGCCGCCGCCGCGCCCGCCGCCTGGGGCTGCAATTCGCCGGTCGCCAGCAGGCGCTGCCGGATCGCCGGGATGGCGGGGCTCGACTTGCCGGGCTCGATCTTGTCGACCTTGGGCACGCTGCCCCAGCCGCCGTTCTCGAAATAGGCGATGTAGACCGGCAGGTACCGCATCAGGCCCCAGAACCGGTAGTAGTCGGGCAATTGCAGGGCGATGAATTTCGCCGGGTCCTTGGCCTCCTCGGCATCGATCAGGATGCCGGCGCCGCGGGATTCGTCGGGCCCGAGGAAGGTGGCGGAATCGATCGCCATGCCGGTGAAGACCGCCGACAGCAGCGCCTCAGCCCGGGCCTGGCCTTCTGCGTCCGAAGCCGGGGTCAGCGGTGCGACCGCGGCGAGCAGCGGCTGCGGCGCCGTCATGCCGGCATGGGCGGCCTTCGGCAGCTGTGCGATCAGCGCCTGGCCGAGCGGCGTGTAGCCGCCGGGCACCGTCCAGATCGGCCTGCTGCCGTTGGCGGCATAGAAATTCACGATGCCGCCCCAGTCGACCGGATAGCCGTCGAAGACCGGATCCTTCTGCAGGGTCGCCACGGCCGTGTCGATCCCCGCGAGCGAGGGCGCCGAGGTGGCGGGTGCGGCAGCGCCGGCGGCCGGGGACGGCGCCTGGAGCGGTTTCTCTTCGCCGACCTTGCTCTCGCCGAACGCGGCCGGAATGAGCCCTAGAACCAGGCTGGCCGCCAAAACGAATCGCTTCATCTTTCACCAGTTAATTACTGATTGCCGCAGGATTTTTCGCCTCGGCTGCATTCGTTAACCTACCAAAACCGCCGGTCCCTGTCACGGAGACAGTCCGCCGCCGTCAGACGGCAAGGCCGGGACGGCCGAAGGCCGTCGTGGCGATCTGGGATTCCATGAAAATCCGCAGCCCGTTCGGCTCCTCGAAGATTTTGTCGTTCCGCTCGTGGAAAAGTTCGATATCGACCGCCCCTGCCCGTTTGGCATTGCCTAATGCCTCGGCGGTGGCGATTTCCCGGACATGCGCCACGGCGTCTTCCAGCGACAGGAAATCCTTGATCCCGGCCAGGAGATGGGCGCGGTAGATGCCGTCGGTCGGCGCCGTGATGGTGAGTTCGACCCGCTGCATGATGCCGCCGGCCACCGCCCCCACCGCATTGGAGACGTCGGCATGGGGCGGGATCACCAGCCGCGTCCCCAGGCGCCGGGCGATCTCCGGATAGTAGCTGCCGACCGGGGCGCCGATCGCCACCAGCGGGAAGTTCAGCTTGATCGCCGCCTGGAACAGGTCACCGGCTCCCGCCGCCGGCTGGATGGTCCGCTGCACCAGGTATTTCCCGAGCGAGCCCCAGTGGTGGTCGTCGATCTTCGCCTGGTCGCTGATCACCGCATCCAGGATGACCCGGCCGGATTGCGCCACCACCTGCTCGACGATCTGCCGGCACAGGGTCTCGGCATCGGCCGGCGGCACCCAGCCGGCATGGGGCGCCCGGCGCAGGAACAGCCGCGCGCCGATTTCCGCCGCCTTGCGGTTCCAGGCATCCTGCTGGCCGAGGGCATGGGCGGCGTCGCTCGGCGTCAGGCCGGAAATGATCACCAGGCCGCGATCGACCAGCCGCGCCAGGTTGCGCCCGGTCGCCGGACTCACCACCAGGTCGGCAAGCGCCACCGGCCCGTCGGCGAGGCGGTCCCAGACCCGCTGGTGCCCGTCGCTGAGGCCTTCCTGGCCGGTATCCAGCGGCCGCTGGCGCAGGGCGAACTGGCCGCGATAGGCCATCATGTCGTCGCTCGCCGCCTGCGCCTCCAGGGTCTGCAGCACCTGGGGATATAGATGCGCCAGCAGGCTGAGAGGCACGACCCGCCGCGGCCCGACCATGAAGCCGTGATGCTCGTCGATCCGCACCTCGCTGTCGCCGCCGAGGCCGTATGTATGGACCGCCACCGCCTCGACCATGGTCTTCCAGCCGCCGACCGTGGCGCCGTCCTTGTTCAGCACCGGCCGCCCGTCGCGCAGCATGGCGATGTCGGTGGTGGTGCCGCCCATGTCCGAGACGATGACCGTGGTCTCGCCGCAGAGATGCCGGGCGCCGACCAGGCTGGCGGCGGGGCCGGAGAGGATGGTTTCCACCGGGCAGTTCAGCGCCATCGCCGCGTCCATCAGCGACCCGTCGCCCTTCACCACCATCAGCGGCGCGGTGATGTTGCGCGCCTTCAGCAGGCCGTCGACCGCGCGGATCAGCTGCTGCAGCTGGGGAATGAGGCGGGCGTTCAGGGCGCAGGTCAGCGCCCGGCGCGGCGCATCCAGTTTCGACGTCAGCTCGTGGCCGCAGGTCACCGGCCGGTCGGTGAGTTCGCGGATCAGCTGCCGCACGGCGATCTCATGCGCGGGATTGCGCACCGAGAAGTAGCCGCTGACCGCGAAGGCCGCGACCTTCGGCGCGTATTCCAGCACCGCTTCCCGCACCGCCGCGAGGTCCAGCGGCCCCTGCTCGTCGCCGGTCGCCTTGTGCCCGCCGGCGACGAAGATCACCGGGTCGGTGCCGAGCGCCTGCTTCAGCCCGGCCCGTTCCAGGGCCTTGGCGTCGTAGCCCAGCAGGATCAGGCATATCGGCGCGCCATGGCCTTCGACGATGGCATTGGTCGCCAGGGTCGTCGACATCGAGACCAGGGCGATCTGCGTGGCATGCACCTCGGCCGGCAGATGCGGCAGCACGGCGGCGATGGCGCCCTGCAGGCCGATCGCCAGATCGTGCTTCGTAGTCAGGGACTTGGCGGTGGCGATGACCCCGGCCGCGGGATCGAAGAGCACGGCATCGGTGTAGGTGCCGCCGGTATCGAGGCCGAGCAAGATGGGCACGTGCAGATCCTTCCAACGAACCAGGGACGGGCGAACCGGGGACGGGTGGCGAAAACCGCCCGGATTTGCCGCGAAACCCGGCCCCCGGTCAAGCCGCATGGCGGAACTTGCGCCGCATCCCCGGCATTCACCCGGCATCGACCCGGCGTCGACCCAGCGTCGACCTGGGCCGGGGCCGGTCCGCGGTTAGGCAATGGTTAACGAATTTGGGCGATTTTGTTTTGCAATTGCGGTGATGCTATGGCAACGTCCCCTCTTAAGCACCTGAGTCATTGGGGGTTACCTGCATTCCGAGAGTGAGGTTGAGCCTGGGGAACCGGGCGGTGGCGTGGATTCTGTGGGGACAGTTCGCGTCAGTCTTACCTAGCAACGTCCATTACGCCCCGGCGCATCCGGGTGCATAGGGAGATTGGTTTAATGACGACACGCCACGACGAGCCGGCCGCGATCGGTTCCAGCCTCTTGGGTCGACGCCGCGTCCTCGGATTTGGCCTGGGTGCCGCCCTCGCCGGCATGATGCCCTCCTCGGCTTTCGCCACCCTGGCGCCCACCGGCAACCGCAGCGTCGGCTTCTTCAACACCCATACCAACGAAGTCCTGAAGGCCACCTACTGGCGCGACGGCCGGTACGACACCGGCGCCCTCAAGGACATCAACTACATCCTGCGGGATTTCCGCACCGGCGACATCTACCGCATGGACACCAAGCTGCTGGACCTGCTGGTCGAGCTGCATCGCCGCACCGGCAGCCGCAAGCCCTTCGAGATCATTTCCGGCTACCGCAGCCCGAAGACCAATGCCATCCTGGCCTCGGAAAGCGGCGCGGTCGCCAAGCACAGCATGCACATGCAGGGCAAGGCGATCGACATCCGGCTGATGGATGTGGCGCTGAGCGAACTCCGCACCACGGCGATGGGCATGAAGGCCGGCGGCGTCGGGTATTACACGCGATCGAACTTCGTCCATGTCGATACCGGGCGGGTGCGATACTGGTAACGGATCGGCGTCGCGCGGGCTTCATGGTATATTAACCATTCCGCGCGAAACTCCGACCCGAAATGAAATAGATCGGGTCGAGCCATGGAAGATATTTCCCAATTGCGGTCCCGGGTCGCAGCTGCCCAGCAGCGGATGACCAAAGCTGCGGAAGAACAGCAGAAATACGGCCTGCGCCTCAATGACGTGGTGCGCATCGTCGAAGGTGCCCTGTCCCGCCAGCACGCCGAGCTCGAGGCCACCCGGCAGAAGGCCGCGAGCTTCCAGGCCGACCTCGAGGTCGCGGAAAACCGCCTGTCCGAGATCGAACTCCGCTCGACCGCCCTGGCCGCCCAGTCGACCCAGCTGGCGGCGCAGAACGAGCAGCTGCGCGGCATGGTGATGACCCTCCTGCAGCTCATCGAAAGCCGCAGCGGCGCCCCCATGGGCGACGCCCTGCAGCGCATCGAGCTGGGCCTGCGCGGCTTCCTCGAGGAGCAGGCCGCGGCCACCGCGCCGAAGGCCGTGGCGGTGGACGACGACCTCCTCATCGACATCAACGCCGAGCCCGAGACCGACAGCGACGACGCGGTGGCCGAGCCGGCCGCCGAAACCTCGCCGGTGGCCGAGCTCATCCGCCGGATTTCCGAGGAAACCGAGGAAATCTCGCCGCCGGCGCAGCGCAAGGCCTAGGGCACCGCGGCCGGGCGCCGCGGTTCTGCCTAAGTCTTTATTATTCCACGAATATTCACGATTTGTTAAGGCCGCACGCCGTATCAAGTAGGCATGCGTAAGGTTCGTTCGGCCCTCGGCCTGAAAACCAAGGTGGTGCTGGCGCTGGCGATCGTCATCCTGGCGATCCAGACGGTCTTCGTCGTCCTCGAGCGGCGCAGCTTCGACCAGGACCAGATGGCCGGCCTGAAGACCCGGACCCAGCTCCTCGCCAATCTCTATGCCGGCGTCATCTCCAGTTCCGTCTGGGAATACGACAAGGACGAATCCCGCGCGCAGCTGGAATCGATGCAGCATTCGATTTCCGAATTCCAGAGCGCCATCGTCTATGAATCCTCGGGCGCCGAATTCGTCTCGGTCGGCACCACGCCGGTTGCCGGCAACGCCGTCGTCGGGCGTGCCAACATCCTCAACCAGGGACATGAGATCGCCTGGATCGAGGTCCGCCTCTCCACCGGCCAGGTCTATGCCGCCAGCGCCGAGCATCTCCGCCGGCTGATCCTCACGGCCATCTCGCTGGCCGTGGCGCTGCTCGGCTGCGCCCTGCTGGCGCTGCACCTGGTGACCCGGCCGCTCGGGCGCATGACCCAGCTGATGCTGCGCTTCTCGCAGGGCGAACTCACCGGCAGTGTGCCCTATACCGACCGGCGCGACGAGGTCGGCCGCATGGCGCGGGCGCTGGAGGTGTTCCGCGGCCATGCCCTGGAACGGCGCACGGCGGAAACTGCCCTGCAGCGCCGCAGCGAGGAACTCGCCGCCCTCAACCAGGACCTGCGCCTCGCCCGCGATGCCGCGGAATCCGCCAACCGCATCAAGTCGGAATTCCTCGCCGCGATGAGCCACGAGATCCGGACGCCGATGAACGGCGTCATCGGCATGGTGCATCTGCTGATGAATTCCCCGCTCAGCCCCGACCAGCGCACCAAGCTGGCGACCCTGGCGCAGTCCGCCAAGGGCCTACTGGCGATCCTCAACGACGTTCTCGACATCTCCAAGATCGAGGCCGGCCGGCTGGACCTGCATCTGGCGCCCTTCGCGCCCCGCGACCTGATCGCCAACCTCGCCACTCTGTGGCGGCCCTCCGCCATCGCCAAGGGCCTGGTCCTCACCTACGACATCAGCGCCGACACGCCGGCGGCCCTGCTCGGCGACGTCAACCGCATCTCGCAGGTGGTCTCGAACTTCCTCGGCAACGCGGTGAAATTCACCGAACGCGGCGGGATCCACCTCGGCATGGCGGCGGCGCCGGCCGGCGACGGGCACTGCGACCTGACGATCTCGGTCAAGGACACCGGCATCGGCATCTCGCCCGAGGTGCAGGAGCGCCTGTTCCAGAAATTCAGCCAGGCCGACACGTCGATGACGCGCCGCTACGGCGGCACCGGCCTCGGCCTCGCCATCTGCAAGGAGCTGACCCAGCTGCTCGGCGGCGAGGTCGGCGTCACCAGCAGGCTCGACGAGGGTGCCACCTTCTGGATGCGGATCCGCTGCGCGATCGCCGATGCCAGCGCCGTCCGCCGGCCCGACGAGCCCCGCCCGGTCGAGGCCTCGCCGGCACCGGCCGGCAAGCGCAAGATCAAGGTGCTGGTGGTCGAGGACAACGAGGTCAACCAGCGCGTCGTCTGCGCCATGCTGGAACAGGCCGGGCATCGCTTCGCCGTGGCCGCCGACGGCATCGAGGCGGTGGCGGCGGTGCAGCGCAGCCATTTCGACGCCGTGCTGATGGATATCCAGATGCCGAAGATGGACGGCCCGACGGCGACCGGCGCCATCCGCTCGCTGGGCGGGCGCTTCGCCCTGCTGCCGATCATCGCGCTCACCGCCAATGCCATGGCCGGCGACCGCGAGCGCTACCTGGCCGCCGGCATGGACGACTATGTCTCGAAGCCGATCGATCCGGCGGACCTCTCCGCCGCCCTGCGTGCCACCGTCGGCGAGGACGTGGCGCCGATCCCGACCGGCGGCGTGTCCGCCGCGACGCAGCCGGCCGCGACCAGCGAGCAGGAACAGGCGCTGGCGCAGCTGCTGCGGTCGCTCTAGAGGTCCTGCAGCCGCAGCCGGGCGATCTCGTTGACCTGTGCCACGGCGGTCTGCAGCTCCACCGCCCGGCTGTTGCCGCTGCGCTTCTCGAAGGCCGCCAGTATCTCTCCGCGGCTGCGGCCCTTCACCGCCATGATGAAGGGGAAGCCGAACTTCAGCTTGTAGGCCTCGTTCAGCTGGCTGAACCGCTGGAACTCCGCCGGGGTGCATCTGTCGAGCCCGGCGCTGGCCTGCTCGCCGGTCGATTCCGCGGTGATCTCGCCGCGCATCGCCAGCTTGCCGGCGAGATCGGGATGGGCGCAGAGCAGCGCCAGCTGCCGGGCCTCCGGCGCCCGCAGGACCGTCTCCGCCATCGCTTGGTGCAGGCCGGCCACGGTGTCGTGTTCGGCCACCAGCCCGGCATCGAACACCGCCTCGGCGATCCAGGGCGAATGCTCGTAGATCCGCCCGAAGACCTCGACGAAACGCCGGCGGTCCATGGTGCCGGGCGGGATCCTGAACCGCTGCTCCGCCATCGCCGCCTCCTTCACTCCTGATGCGCGCCGTTGATCCAGGCGCCGACAATCGCGCGCTCCTGGTCGGTCATTCCGGTGCGGTTGCCCAGCGGCATCATCCGCGAGGCCACCGCCACCCGCAGGATCTGCGGCGCCAGCCGGGCGATCTGCTCGTTGCTGTCGAGCACGATGCCCTTCGGCGGCGCCTTGAAGAAGGCGTCGCTCGGCGTCGCGGAATGGCAGGCGACGCAGCGCTGCTGGATGATCGGCGCCACCTGGGCCCGGGTGATCGGCTCGCCGCCGAGCGCGATCTCGCTCTGCTGGCGCACCGTCGAGAGCGCGATTAGGCCGAGGCCGAGGCCGATCGCCAGCACCAGCAGGTGATCGACTGCGGCGCTGGGCCGGCCGGCATTGCGCTGGTTGGCGTAGTGCCGCACCAGGCCGCCGACCACCAGGGCGCCGACCACGAAACCCCAGCGATACGGGCTCTCGTAGAGCATCGGGTAATGGTTGCTGATCATCATCAGCACCACCGGCAGGGTGAGGTAGTTGTTGTGCAGCGAGCGCTGCTTCGCCTGCCTGCCGTATTTCGGATCCGGCTCGGCGCCAGCCAGCAGCGCGGCGACCGCCTTCTTCTGGTTGGGGATGATCACCAGGAAGACGTTGGCCGCCATGATGGTGCCGAGGAACGCCCCGGCATGCACATAGGCGGCGCGGCCGCTGAAGAAATGGCAGAACACGTAGGACGAGGCGCAGGCCAGGGTGAAGACCAGGGTGGCGAGTATCCCGGTATGCTGCCCGAGCGGCGAGCGGCAGATCAGGTCGTAGAGGATCCAGCCGCCGGCCAGCATCGCGAGGCTGAGCCCGATCGCTGCCGGCGCGGAGATGTCGTAGACCGTCGGATCGACCAGGAACTGGCTCGCGCCGAAATAGTAGACCAGGACCAGCAGCAGGAAGCCGGTGATCCAGGTGAAATAGGCCTCGTACTTGAACCAGTGCAGCCCCTCCGGCATGCGGCCCGGCGCCACGGTGAACTTCTCCACCGCGTAGAAGCCGCCGCCATGCACCATCCAGGATTCGCCGGCCACGCCCGGCTTGCGCTCGGCGCCCGGCCGCAGGCTGGCATCGAGCCAGATGAAATGGAACGAGGTCCCGATCCACATGATGCCGACCATCACATGCACCCAGCGGACGATCAGACTGAGCCAGTCGGCGAGGATCGGGTCCACGGCGCTCTCCCACCCGGAAAAAACTGAACGGGCATTCAAATCTTGAGCGGGCATTCAACTTTGCCCGGGTCATCCCGGGGGCGATTCTACCAGACTCCGCCGCCCCGGCCGGCCTTGCTTCTCCCGGCCGAATAGGAAATGATTTTCAAGAATTCGGGGAAAATACCGATGCCGCATACCGAGGACATGGCGATCTTCGTCCGGGTGGTGGAACTGGGCAGCCTGTCGGCCGCCGGGCGGGACATGCGCATGTCGCCGGCGGTGGTCAGCAACCGGATCGCCCGGCTGGAGGGCGACCTCGGCATCCGCCTGCTGCACCGCACCACCCGCCGGGTCAATCCGACCGAGGAAGGCACCACCTTCTACGAGCATTGCGTGGCGATCCTGAACGAGCTGGAGCAGGTCGAGAGCCTGCTCACCGCCCGCACCGACGAGCCGCGCGGGCCGATCAAGGTGACGGCGCCGGCGGTCTTCGGGCGGCTGCACGTGGCGCCCTTCGTGCCGGAATTCCTGGCGAAATACCCGAACATGCAGATCCGCCTGCACCTGACCGACGCCCTGGTCGACCTGGTGCAGGAACGGATCGACCTCGCGATCCGCATCGCGCACCTGGAGGATTCGACGGCGATCGTCCGCAAGCTGGCGCCGAACCGCCGGGTCATCGTCGCCGCCCCGGCCTATCTCGAGCGGCACCCGGCGCCACGGGAACCGGCGGACCTGCTGGAGCACAACTGCCTGCTGCTGCGCTTCCCGGGCTCGAAGCAGTATCGCTGGACGCTGGCCGCGGCCGAGGGGCCGGTGACCCTGCGGGTCGGCGGCACGATGGACAGCAACAACGGCGAGGTCTTGCGCGACTGGTGCCTGGCGGGCCAGGGCTTGGCGCTGAAATCGCTCTGGGAGGTCGGCGAGGACATCGCCGCCGGGCGGCTCCGGGTGGTGCTGCCGGACCATCCGCCGCTCGGCTACGGGATCTATGCCCTCTACCCCCACAGCCGCTTCGTGCCGGCGCGGGTGCGGGTGTTCATCGATTTCCTGGCGGCGAAATACGGCCCGACGCCCTATTGGGAAAAGCTGCTCAAGACCCGGGCAGGATAGACCGCGCCGCGGCGATCATCCGCACTGCCGCATGCTCCGCCTCGGCCGCGGTGGTGAACCGCCCGAGGCCGATGCGCAGCGCCCCCCGGATCTCCGTAGGCGTGCGGCCGATCGCGCGGAGCACATGCGAGGGTTCCTGGCTGGCGCTGGCGCAGGCGGCGCCGGTCGCAAGCGCCAGATCCGGCATCGCCGCCAGCCAGTCCTCGGCATCGATGCCGGGAAGCGCGATGCTGAGATTGCCGGGCAGGCGCCGCGCAAGATCGCCGTTGACCAGCAATCCCGGCAGCCCCGCCTGCAGTCGCCCCAGCATCGCGTCGCGCAGCCGGCCGAGCTGTTCGGCTTCCGCCGCCATCTCCTCCAGGGCGATCCCGGCCGCGGCGCCGAAGCCGACGACCAAAGGCAGCGGCAGGGTTCCCGGCCGCAGGCCGCCCTGCTGGCCGCCGCCGAAGAACAGCGGTTCGACGGCGACGCCGCGCCGGACATAGAGCGCCCCGATGCCGGCTGGGCCGTGGAACTTGTGGGCGGAGAGGCTGAGGAGATCGACGCCGAGGCGCCGCACCGCGACCGGGATCTTGCCCACGGCCTGGGCGGCATCGACATGCAGCAGCGCACCGGCGACGCGGCAGAGGGCCGCGAGTTCCGCGATCGGCTGGAGGGTGCCGATCTCGTTGCTGGCGAGCAGCGCCGAGACCAGCCCGGTGCCGGGCGCGAGTTCCGCTGCCGCCAGATCGAGGATGCCCCGGCGGTCGACCGCGAGCCAGCCGACATTGCGCCCGGCCTGCGCCATCGCCAGCGCGATCCCGCGCACCGAGGCATGCTCGATGGCGCTCACTGCCAGCCCTGCCTTGCCGCCGATCGCGGCCAGCGCGCCCTGGATCGCCAGGTTGTTGGATTCGGTGGCGCCCGAGGTGAAGACGATCTCGGCCGGATCGGCGCCGATCAGGGCGGCGACCTGCGCCCGCGCGCGATCGACCGCCGCCGCCGCCAGCCGGCCGGCGGCATGGTCGCGGGAATGCGGATTGCCGAAGGCATCCGCCCAATAGGGCGCCATCGCCGCCCCGACCCGCGGATCGAGCGGCGTCGTGGCCTGGTGATCGAGATAGAGGATCGGCGCCATCAGGCGATGATGCGGCATCTCTTCGCCCGGCGCCACCGCCGCGCCGGAAACCGGTCCCGGCACGGCGGTGCGGGAGGGGCGGTTACTTCGGCAGCTGGCCCTCGACGCCCTCGGCCAGCCAATCCATGCCGGCGATGGCGCCGTCGTCCAAGACCTCGCCGTCCTTCACCTTGGCGCTGCCGTCCTGCAGGTTGATCGGGCCCTTGAAGATCACGATCTGGCCGGTCTTGATGCCGTCCTCGGCCGCCTTCGCCGCGGCCAGGACGTCGTCCGGCATGTTGGCATAGGGCGCCATCTGCAGCATGCCCGAGGCGAGGCCGCCCCAGGTATCGCCGGTCTTCCAGGAACCGTCCATCGCCGCCTTCACCCGCTCGATGTAGTAGTCGTCCCAATGGTCGATCGAGGAGGTGAGCTGGGCCTGGGGCGCGAACTTGATCATGTCGGAGGCCTGGCCGAAGCCCTTGATGCCGCGTTCCTGCGCCACCTGCAGCGGCGCCGCGGAATCGGTGTGCTGGGCGATGATGTCGGCGCCCTGGTCGATCAGCGCCTTGGCGGCATCGGATTCCTTGCCCGGGTTGTACCACTCGTTGATCATCACCATCTTGATCTTGCCGGCCGGATTGACCGAGCGCATGCCGGCGATGAAGGCGTTCATGCCCATGATGACTTCCGGGATCGGGATCGAGCCGATATAGCCGACGACGCCCGATTTCGACATCTTCCCGGCGATGACGCCCTGGATGTAGCGGCCCTCGTAGAAGCGGATGTTGTAGGTGGCGACGTTGTCGGCCCGCTTGTAGCCGGTGGCATGCTCGAACTTCACGTCGGGGAACTGCTTGGCGACCTTCAGCGTCGCCTGCCAGAAGCCGAAGGAGGTGGTGAAGATGATGCCGTGGCCGCTGCTGGCCAGCTCGCGCACCACGCGCTCGGCGTCGGCGCCCTCCGGCACCTTCTCGACATAGGTGGTCTTCACCTTGTCGCCAAGCGCCTTGTCGACCGCGAGGCGCCCCTGGTCGTGCTGGTAGCTGTAGCCGAAGTCGCCGATCGGGCCGACATAGACGAAGCCGGCCTTGAACGGGTCGGCGGCCCGCGCCCCGCGGATCACATAGGGCATGGCACCCGCGGCCAGGCCGGTGCCGATGATCTTGGTAAAGGTCCTGCGTTTCATATCCATTCCCGCCTCCATTTTGGGTTCTTGTTTGTCCGGTTGGTCAGAATTTTGACTCGATTCGCCGTCGCATTGCCATCCACATTCGCGTGACGTCCCTAGCCTGCCGCATGGAACGGCCGGCCGAGGCAGGCCGGGGCGTTCAGCCGGATCTTCGAGCGGTCCCGGGAGATCGCCACCAGGACCACGATCGTCGCCAGGTAGGGCAGCATCGAGATCAGCTGCGAGGGGATGGGGATGCCGTGGCTCTGCAGGTGCAGCTGCAGGATGGTGATGCCGCCGAAGAGATAGGCCCCCAGCAGCAGCCGGGCCGGGCGCCAGGTGGCGAAGACCACCAGCGCGAGGGCGATCCAGCCGCGGCCGCTGGACATGTTCTCCGCCCACATCGGCGTATAGGCCAGGGAGAGATAGGCGCCGGCGATGCCGCTCATGGCGCCGCCGAAGGCGGTCGCCGCATAGCGGATGGCGAGGACCGGGTAGCCGATGGCATGGGCGGCGTCGTGGGAATCGCCCACCGCGCGCAGCGCCAGGCCGGCATGGCTGCGATAGAGGAACCAGGAGACGCCGAGCAGGGCGGCGAAGGAGAAATAGACCAGGCCGTCCTGGCCGAACAGGATCGGCCCGAGGATCGGCAGGCCGGTCAAAGCCGGGATCGCCAGCTTCGGCAGGGCCGGCAGCGGCGTGCCGACGAAGCCGGCGCCCATCAGGGCCGAGAGGCCAATGCCGAAGATGGTGAGCGCCAGGCCGGTCGCCACCTGGTTGGCCAGCAGCGAGAGGGTGAGCAGCGCGAAGATGAAGGCCATGCCGGCGCCGGCCAGGGCGGCGCAGAGGATGCCGAGCATGGCGCTGCCGGTGGTCAGGGTCACCGCGAAGCCGATGACCGCGCCGACCAGCATCATCCCCTCGACGCCGAGATTGAGCACGCCCGACTTCTCGGTCACCAGCTCGCCGGTGGCGGCCAGCAGCAGCGGCGTCGAGGCGCTGATCACCGAGAGCACGACGGGAACGATGAGATCGACCCAGGTCACGCCGCACCGCCCAGCGCCTTGGCGCGGCCGAGGCGGATCCGGTGGTTGATCAGCACGTCGCAGGCCAGCAGGAAGAACAGTAGGACGCCCTGGTAGATGCCGGTCACCGCCGCCGGCATGCCGAGATCGATCTGCGCCTTCTCGCCGCCGAGATAGGAGAGCGCCAGGACCAGCCCGCCGAACAGGACGCCGAGGGGATGCAGCCGGCCGAGAAAGGCGACGATGATGGCGGTGAAGCCGTAGCCCGGCGAGATAGAGGGCGTCAGCTGGCCGATCGGGCCGGAGACTTCGAAGACACCGGCAAGGCCGGCGAGGCCGCCACCCAGCAGCATCGAGAGCCAGGTGAGCGACCGGCCGCTGAAGCCGGCATAGGCCGCCGCCCGCGGCGCCTGGCCGACGACCCGCAGCTGGAAGCCGAGCATCGACTTCGACAGCATCAGCCAGCCGAGGCCGACTGCGAGGAAGGCGAAGAGGACGCCGAGATGGATGCGGGTGCCGGCGATCAGCACCGGCGAGGACGAGGCCTCGGTAAACAGGCGGGTCTGCGGGAAGCCGTAGCCCTCCGGGTCCTTCCAGGGCCCCACCACCAGGTAGATCAGCAGCAGCTGCGCGACATAGGTCAGCATCAGGCTGGTCAGGATCTCGTTGGCGTTGAAGCGGGTCTTCAGCAAGGCGGGGATCGCTGCCCAGGCCATGCCGCCGATAGCGCCGGCCAGGATCATGCCCGGCAGCAGCAGGACGCTGTCGCTGTCGTAGAAGGCCAGCGCCAGGCCGCCGCCGAAGATCGCCCCCATGGTGAACTGGCCCTCGGCGCCGATGTTCCAGACATTGGCGCGGAAGCCGAGCGAGAGGCCCACACCCATCAGGATCAGCGGCGCCGCCTTGACGAAGAGCTCGGCGACGCCGTTCTGCGTGGTCAGGGGCGAGATCATGAAGGTGTAGAGCGCGGCGCCCGGCCCCTGGCCGAGGGCGGCGAAGATGACGGTCGAGACGATCAGCGTCAGCACCACGGCGAGGACCGGCGAGAGATATGTCCAGCGCCGCGATCTCTGGCCGCGCGGCTCCAGCCTAATGAGCATGGGAGGCTCCGGGCAGCGCGGCGGCTTCGGGCGTCCCGCCGGTCATGCCGTGGGTGCCGCCCATCATCAGGCCGATCTCCTCGATCGTCTCCTCGCCGACCGGGCGCGGTGCCGACAGGCGGCCGGCGGCGATGACGGCGATGCGGTCGGCGAGGACCATGATCTCGTCGAGATCCTGGGAGATCACCACGACCGCGGCGCCCTGCTCCGCCAGGTCCAGCAGGGCCTGGTGGATCGCCGCCGCCGCACCCGCATCGACGCCCCAGGTGGGCTGCGAGACGACCAGTACGCCGGGATTCTGCAGGATCTCGCGGCCGACGATGAACTTCTGCAGATTGCCGCCGGAGAGCGACCGCGCTTCCGCCGCCGGGCCGGTGGTGCGCACGTCGAAGTTCCGGATCACCTCGCCGGCGAAGGAGGTGGTGCGGCTGTCGTCGATGAGGCCGTGCTGGACCAGGCCCTTGCGGCGATAGCCGGAGAGCAGGGCATTCTCGCTCAGGGTCATGTAGCCGACGGCGCCGTGGCCGTTGCGCTCCTCGGGCACGAAACAGGCACCGCTCAGCCGGCGCGCCGAGGGCCCGAGCTTGCCGACCGGAACGCCGTCGATGCGGATGGCTTCCGCGCGCTCGGCGAGGGCCTCGCCCGACAGCGCCGCCATCAGCTCGTTCTGGCCGTTGCCGGCGATGCCGCCGATGCCGAGGATCTCGCCGGGGCTGACGCTGAAGGCGACCTCCTTGAGGTCGGTGCCGAAGGGCTGCGTCGACTTCAAGGACAAACCGGCGACGACGAGCCGGGCCTCGGCGGGCTGGCCGGCGCGGCGGCCGTGCTGCGCCTGCTTCAGCTCGGCGCCGATCATCAGCTCGGCCAGGCGCTTGGAGGATTCCCGGCGCGGGTCGCATTCCGCCACCACCTTGCCGAGGCGCATGATCGTGGCGCGCTCGCAGAGGGCGCGGATCTCGTCGAGCTTGTGGCTGATATAGAGGATGGCGCAGCCCTCCTGGGCGAGGCGGCGCAGGGTCTCGAACAGCTTCTCGACTTCCTGCGGCGTCAGCACCGAGGTCGGCTCGTCCATGATCAGCAGCTTGGGATTCTGCAGCAGGCAGCGCACGATCTCGATCCGCTGCCGCTCGCCGACCGAAAGGTCGTGGACCGCACGATCGGGATCGAGCGGCAGGCCGTAGGACCGGGAGACGGCGACGATGCGCTCGCGCAGGCCCTTGCGCTGCGCCGGATCGTTGATGCCGAGGGCGATGTTCTCGGCCACCGTCAGCGCCTCGAACAGCGAGAAGTGCTGGAACACCATGCCGATCCCGAGGCTGCGGGCATGCGCCGGACTGTGCACCTGGATCGGCTTGCCCTGCCAGCGCAGGTCGCCGGCATCGGGCTTCAGCACGCCATAGATGATCTTGACCAGGGTGGACTTGCCGGCGCCGTTCTCGCCGAGCAGGGCGTGGATCTCGCCCGGCCGGATGTCGAGATCGACCCCGGCATTGGCGAGACAGCCGGGGAACTGCTTGACGATGCCGCCAAGATGCAGCAACGACGCGCCAGCAGCGGCGCCGTCCCGCATTTCCTCAGCCGTCGGTTCCTGCATCCTTGTCCCCAGTTCCGGCGCCGGGCCATTGCCCCGCCGCGGTTCCCTGTCGTCCAGCCGGCCCATTCCCTTTAGGCGATTTTCAGCCGGCGCGCAGCATTCATTTCGCTCACCTGCAGCAGCTGCGCCGCCAGCCCGACCGCGATGGCCGCGGGCAGCTTGCTGCGGATGCCGCCGACGCCGATCGGGCAGACCAGGCGCTGCAGCAGGGGCTCGGAAATGCCGCGCCCGCCCAGCCGCTTCACGAAGCGGGCCCGCTTCGTCGCGCTGCCGATCAGCCCCAGAAAGGCGAAATCGCCGCGCCGCAGCACCCGCTCGCAGATCTCCAGGTCCAGCGCATGGCTGTGGGTCATCACCGCATAGAGCGCGTCGGCGGCCGCCGAGTCCACCTCCAGCCCCGGCTCGCGCGCGACGGTGAGCGGCAGGCCGATGGCAGCCGCGGCGGCCGCCATCCCGGGCCGGCCGTCGATCCAGTGCAGGCGATAGGGCAATGTGGCGACGATGCGGGCGACCGCCGTGCCGACATGGCCGGCGCCGAACAGATAGAGGTGCCGGGTCGGAAGCGCCCGCACGTGCTCGTCGGCCCAGCGGGCGAGGACCGCCGCATCGCCGTCGCGCAGGACCTCGATTGCCAGGTCGACGGTGCCGCCGCAGCATTGGCCGAGTTCCGGCCCGAGGGCGAAATGCAACGGCTGCGGCTCCGGCATCGGGCTTGCGAGCGACGCCCGCGCCTGGGCGATCGCCTGGAGCTCGAGCTGGCCGCCGCCGATCGTACCGGCGGTCTCCGCCGCCGTCACCAGCATCCGCGCCCCGGCCTCGCGCGGCGCCGATCCCCGGATGCCGGTGATGGTGACCAGGGCGCAGGGCCGGCCTGCGGCAAAACAGGTCCGGGCGAGGTCCAGCCAGTCGGCGGCCAATCCGTTCATGCCGGCACCCGCAGCCTGTCGATGGCGGCCAATACGCGTTCCGGCGTCGCCGGCGCATCCAGGTCCGGCAGGATCCGGTAGTCCGCCAGGCTGGCGACGGCATCCGACAGGGCGCGGTGCACCGAGATCGCCAGCATCAGCGGCGGCTCGCCGACCGCCTTCGAGCGGTGGATCGTGTCCTCGGGGTTTTCCGCGAAGCGCTGCAGGGCGATGCGGAAATCCGCCGGCCGGTCGCCGGCGGTGGGAATCTTGTAGGTGCTCGGCGCATGGGTGCGCAGCCGCCCCTCGGCATCGAACCACAGCTCCTCGGAAGTCAGCCAGCCCATGCCCTGGACGAAGCCGCCCTCGATCTGGCCGAGATCGATCGCCGGATTGAGCGAGCGCCCGACGTCGTGCAGGATGTCGACGCGGGTCACCCGGTATTCGCCGGTCAGCGTGTCGACGATCACCTCGCTGACCGCGGCGCCATAGGAGAAATAGAAGAACGGGCGGCCGGAGGCGGTGGCGCGGTCGTAGTGGATCTTCGCGTCCGGTAATATCCGGTTGGCCATTTGCATGTACGGGGGGT
>CAZKDH010000085.1:0-54279 GCA_964551505.1 uncultured Rhodospirillaceae bacterium | reverse complement strand
GGGTCGACTCCAGCCGCATGGCCGCGTGGAAGGCCGAGGAAGCCGGCAAGGCGGCTGGCCTGGCCGAAAGCCAGGCCAAGGGGGCGGTCGCGGCATCCGATGCCTTCTTCCCCTTCGCCGACGGCCTGCTGGCGGCGGCGGAGGCCGGGGCGACGGCGGTCATCCAGCCGGGCGGCTCGATGCGCGACGATGCGGTGATCGAGGCCGCCGATGCGGCCGGCCTCGCCATGGTCTTCACAGGACTACGCCATTTCCGGCACTGACCGTGCCGGCGGGGCATTTCCGGCGCTGACCGCGCCGGCGCGGTCCGGCAGGGTCAGGCCGGAAATCAGGAGCGGCCGTTGCCGACCGCCCCCGTATTCCTCGGCTCCGAAAGCCCGGGCTACTTCACCACGGTGACCGGGCAATGGGCGTGGGAGACCACCGCCATCGCCACCGAGCCGATGAAGATGCGCGCCAGCTCGTTGGTCGTCGCCGTACCCATCACGATATGGTCGCTCTTGTTCTTGTCGGCATAGGCGACGATCGCATCGGCGACGCTGTTGCCGGTGGCGATGACGCAATCGAAGCTCTCGAACTTCGCCGCCTTGGCGACCTTGGCCGCCGCGTTCAGCTGCTTGTGCGACTGGGCGTCGGAGGCGCTGAGCAGTTCGGCGTCCCAGAAATAGGTCCGCCGCGAGCGCGCCGGCACCACGTTGACGTTGAGGAAGGTCAGCTTGGCGCCGGTGGACCGGGCGAGATCGACGGCACAGGCGGCGGCGTCGGCTGAGGACTTGGAGCCATCTACGGCACAGAGGATTTTTTTCGGCATGGTCGTTTCATCCCATCATGTTGAACCAAATGCGGCACAGGCTGATCTTGGGCGTCGGAGTGCCGGAACCGGGGCTCGACCGACGGCAAATATCCATCGACGCGCGATTTATGCACTTCGGGCCGGGCGGCGTCCTTGATCTAGGTCAACTGCCGTTGCGGTCAACCGCCGACGCCGGTCGATTTCGACCAAATGCGTGACGAATACGGGACAGCGGCGCGGCGGAAACCGGGCGGCGCGAAAATTCTTTGCCGGCCGTCACTTCGGCAGCGGCATCGCCATCGGCTGGCCGGGGATGCCGCGCCAGACATAGCGCGGCCCCGATGGCCGGAATCCCATACGGAGATAGGCGTCCAGCGCCGTGGGTGCGGAATTCAGCGTGATTTCAACCGCCTGGGGATTTCCCGCGCGCACCGCTTCGGCCAGGGCGCGGACCAGGCGATGGCCGATGCCCCGGCCCTGGTATTCCTCGGCGACGAAAAGCTGGGTGATATGGGTGCGATCGCGCACCGCCCCGTAGCCCACAATGCGCCCGCCACCTGCGCGACCGCCGTCGACCGCCACGAAGCGCGGATTGGGCGAGGGATGGACGACGCCCGCCCACCTGGCGCCAAGCGCCCCCGGCCCGCTCGCCGCCTTGATCACGGCGCGGCCCTCCGCGGTGAGGTCCTGGTCCAGGTAGCGCCGGGAGAGGTTCTCGATGAGGGCGGCGATCTCGAGAACGTCGGCCGGGCCCGGCGGCCGCAGGCTTATTTCATTGCCTGCGGCACCGGCACCGGATCGCCGCCGCCTCACGCCGCCGAGAGAGCGAGGTTCCTGAGCACGTAGGGCAGGATGCCGCCGTTGCGGTAGTAGTCGACCTCGTCGGCGGTATCGATGCGGCAGGTCACCACGATGTCCTGCTTCTGCCCGTTGGCCCGGGTGATGGCGACATTGACGTCCATCTTCGCCTTGATGCCCTTGGCGAGGCCGAGGATGTCGAAGGTCTCGGAACCGTCGAGGTTCAGGGTCTTCCGGGTCATGTCGCCCTTGAACTGCAGCGGCAGGATGCCCATGCCGACCAGGTTGGAGCGATGGATCCGCTCGAAGCTCTCGACGATGACCGCCCGCACCCCGAGCAACAGGGTCCCCTTGGCGGCCCAGTCGCGCGAGGAGCCGGTGCCGTATTCCTTGCCGCCGATCACCACCAGCGGCACGCCGGCCTTCTGGTACTTCATCGAGGCATCGTAGATAGACATCGCCTCGCCGGCCGGCATGTAGCGGGTGACGCCGCCTTCGGTGCCGGGCGCCATCTCGTTCTTCAGCCGGATGTTGGCGAAGGTGCCGCGCATCATCACCTCGTGATGGCCGCGCCGCGCGCCGTAGGAGTTGAAATCCGCCGCCGACACGCCGTGCCCGACGAGGTATTGCCCCGCCGGCCCGTCCTTCTTGATCGAGCCCGCCGGGCTGATGTGGTCGGTGGTGATGGAATCGCCGAGGATCGCCAGCGGCCGCGCCTTGACGATGTCGGTGATGGCGGCGGGCTGCTTCGCCATGTTGGTGAAATAGGGCGGGTTGGCGACATAGGTCGACTTGGCGTCGTACTGATAGGTGATGCCCTTCACCGTCTTCACCTTGCGCCAATTGGCGTCGCCCTTGAAGACGTCGGCGTAGCGCTTCTTGAAGTCGGCGGGCTTGACGAACTTCGCCACCGCCTCCTGCACCTCCTTGTTGGAGGGCCAGATGTCCTTCAGGTAGACGGCGTTGCCCTTCTTGTCGTAGCCGATCGGGTCGCGGGTGATGTCCTTCTTCAGGTTGCCGGCCAGCGCATAGACGACACAGAGCATCGGCGAGGCGAGATAGTTCGCCTTGCAATGCGGATTGACCCGGCCCTCGAAATTGCGGTTGCCGGAGAGCACCGCGCCGGCGACCAGATCGCCCTTGACGATGGCGTCGGCGATCGGCTCGGGCAGCGGACCAGAATTGCCGATGCAGGTGGTGCAGCCGTAGCCCACGAGGTTGAAGCCGAGCTGGTCGAGATACTTGTTGAGGCCGGCATTCTTCAGGTAGTCGGTCACCACCTGCGAGCCGGGCGCCAGCGAGGTCTTCACCCAGGGCTTCACGCTGAGGCCTTTCTGCACCGCGTTGCGCGCCACCAGGCCGGCGCCCAGCATGACGCTGGGATTGGAGGTGTTGGTGCAGCTGGTGATCGCGGCGATCACCACGGCGCCGTCTTCCAGCTCGTAGTCGGTGCCGCGCACAGAGACCAGGCTCTCGTTGCCGCGGCGGCCGAAGGTCTCGGTCAGCGCCTTGCGGAAGCTCTCCGACATCTGCGACAGCGGCACCCGGTCCTGCGGCCGCTTCGGCCCGGCGAGACTCGGCTCAACCGTGGTCACGTCCAGCTCCAGGGTATCGGTGAAGACCGGATCGGGGGATTTCTTGTCGCGCCACATGCCCTGGGCCTTGGCGTATTTCTCCACCAGGGCGATGCGGTCGGCCTTGCGCCCGGTCGCCTTCAGGTAGCGGATGGTCTCGCCGTCGATCGGGAAGAAGCCGCAGGTGGCGCCGTATTCCGGCGCCATGTTGGCGATGGTGGCGCGATCGGCCAGCGACAGCTCGTCTAGGCCGGGACCGTAGAACTCGACGAACTTGTTGACCACGCCCTTCTTGCGCAGCATCTGGGTGACGGTCAGCACCAGGTCGGTCGCCGTGGTGCCTTCCTTCATCCTGCCGGTGAGCTTGAAGCCGACGACCTCCGGGATCAGCATGGAGATCGGCTGGCCGAGCATGGCGGCCTCGGCCTCGATGCCGCCCACGCCCCAGCCCAGCACCGCCAGGCCGTTGACCATGGTGGTATGGCTGTCGGTGCCGACCAGCGTGTCGGGATAGGCAATGGTCTTGCCGGCGACCTTCCTGCCCTTGACGACCGCCGCCGGTTCCTTCGCGGTCCACACCACCTGGGCGAGATTCTCCAGGTTGACCTGGTGGCAGATGCCGGTGCCGGGCGGCACCACGCGGAAGTTGTCGAACGCGGTCTGGCCCCAGCGCAGGAAGGCATAGCGCTCGCCGTTGCGCTGGTATTCGAGATCGACGTTCTTCTTGAAGGCGCCGGGACCGGCGAAGAAATCCACCATCACCGAATGGTCGATCACCAGGTCGACCGGCGACAGCGGGTTGATCTTCTTGGGATCGCCGCCCAGCTTCACCATGGCGCTGCGCATGGCGGCGAGGTCGACCACCGCCGGAACGCCGGTGAAATCCTGCATCAGCACCCGCGCCGGCCGGTAGGCGATCTCGCGGTCCGACCGCTTGTCGTTCAGCCACTTGGCGGCGGCCTTGATGTCCTCGAGGGTCACCGAGCGCCCGTCCTCGTAGCGCAGCAGGTTCTCCATCAGGACCTTCATCGAGACCGGCAGGCGGGACAGGTCGCCCAGGGTCTTCTCGGCGGCCTTGAGGCTGAAATAGTCGTAGGACCTGTTCCCGACCTTCAGCGTCTTCCTGGATTTTAGGCTGTTCAATCCCGCGGTCACGTGGCGATCTCCCCAAGGTTCGGCGGCCCTGGGCGTGACATCTCCGCCAGGGCGCGATGCGACAGCATTTTTGACCTGATCGGCGGCCCTGTTCGCGAAGGATCCCGGCGCCGGCCAGATTTGGGCACGGATCGGCCGACTCGATTTCACACCGCCCGCATGCCCCGGCTTTCTATAGCATGGCCTTTGGCGGCCAGCGAGGGCATTCCGGGAAACCGGCGAAAATCCGAGTGAAATCGGTACCTTGGCCGGGCGGCGCGGGCATCGGGGCGGGCCCCGGCCGGCTACCACAATCTTGCCACAATCCGGTCGTATTCAGGCCATAGGGACTTGCGAACGTGCATTGAACAGAGCTCATCCCCTCTGTTTGCTCGAGGTGGTCGGCCCACCTTCGCGATGCCCCAGAACGCCCCGGCGACGATCGTCTCGAGACAGTCTCGGCGATCCGGTCTTGGGACGAGGCCGAAGCGGTTGCGCCGCGCTACCCCCGAGCGGCGCGCCGAAGCCGGGCCTAGACGCCGCGCTTCCATCCCATCCCCGAGAAGCGCGGCGTCGGCCCACTCATTCCCCAACCGGCCGCCCTTTCTTTCGCATCGAGGTCTTACCAGGGCCGTCGATATCGATGCCGCCTGGAGCACCGGAACCCCCGACCCGCGGCAAATCTTGGTGCTGGCGGGCCGCACGCCATCGGTTAATCTGCCGGCGCCCGCAACGATCCTGGTCGCCCAAGCTCATGCCCCTCTTCGAAGGTCGAGATCTGGCCTGCCAGCGCGGCGAATATCTGGTGTTCGAGGGGCTGGACTTCGCCCTGGAGCCAGGGGCCTGCCTCTGGCTGGCGGGGCCGAACGGCAGCGGGAAATCGACCCTGCTGCGGCTGATGGCGGGACTGCTGGCGCCGCTCTCGGGCCGCCTCAGTTGGGCCGGCGCGGCGATTGGAAGGGCGGCGGAGGCGCATCGGGCGCGGCTGCGCTATCTCGGCCACCTGGACGCGGTGAAGCCGCAGCTGACGGTGGCGGAAAACCTGGATTTCTGGGCGGCGTTCTGGTCGGTTTCCCGGTCGGCGGCGGCGGATCCTCTGGAAAAGCTCGGCCTCGCCCCGGTGCGGCATCTGCCGGCCCGGCATCTCTCGGCCGGACAGAAGCGGCGCCTCGCTTTGGCGCGGCTCTGCCTCGGACGGGCCGAGCTCTGGCTGCTGGACGAGCCGACCACGGCTTTGGACCGGGCCGGGGCCCAGGCGTTCCAGGAGCTGGTGACGGACCATCGGAAATCCGGCGGAATCGTCGTTCTGTCCAGCCACGAGACCGTGACCTTAACGGATCTCGCCCGGCTCGACCTGGGCGAAAGCCCCATGGCGGCGGGCCGGTGAGCGGTTTTTACGCCCTGCTCGCCCGCGACCTGCGGCTGGGCTTGCGCCAGGGCATCGACGCCCTGGTGGTGATCCTGTTCTTCCTGGCGGCCGGCACCCTCTTCGCCTTCGCCCTAGGCCCGGAGCCCAATCTCCTGGCCAGGCTCGCCGGGGGCATCGCCCTGGTGATGGCGGCGCTCTCGGCACTGCTGTCCCTGGACCGGCTCTACCAGGCGGATTTCGAGGATGGCAGCCTGGACCAGCTGGTCCTCGCCCCCCTGCCCCTGGAACTGACCGCCCTGGCCAAGGCCTTCGCCCATTGGTTGCTGACCGGGGTGCCGCTGCTGCTGGCGACGCCGGTCCTCGGGCTGATGCTGAACCTGCCTTCAGCCGGCTATGGGCCGCTGCTCCTGGCCGTGGCGCTCTCGACGCCGATCCTCAGCCTTCTGGGCGGCATGGGGGCGGCGCTCACCCTGGGCAGCCGGCGCGGCGGGATCCTGCTGACTTTCCTCATCCTGCCGCTCTATGTCCCGGTGCTCATCCTCGCCGTGGCGTCGCTGGAGGCCAGCCTGATGGGAACAGGGGGCAGCGCCCATGCCCTGGTGCTGGCCGGTCTCGACCTTGCGGCCCTGGCGCTATGCCCTTGGGCAACCGCCTTCGCCCTGCGCCAGGCAAGTTCTTAATTTTAATCCATTTTTTGGGCTCTCAATCCTATGTTGCAATGCCGCAACAGTTAGGGGATTTTTGGCACAGCTGACCGCAAATTCCAGATTCCCCATGGATTCCCGGGATTGAATCGGCTTATCTTGCCGTTATCTGGCGAATACGTGCCAGATGGCTGCGATCCGCGGAATCGCAGTTCTCCGTGAATGTCCCAGGGGGTTACAAACCATGATTCGCGAATTTAAACTGCTGTTGCTCGGTTCGAGCTTGTTGGCCGTCGCGGCCTGCGCTGCGCCGAACCGTGAGCCGGATCTCTCGAACATTCAGTCGAATGTCGATCAGACCCGCGAAGGCGACTTCGGCGAGTTCCTTTACAACTTGGTCGAAGCCGAAGACAAGGCGCGTGAAGCGCAGGAGATCAAGGAAAGCATCGATGCCGATGCCCCCTATCTCTACACCAATCTGCCGCTGCGTCAGAAGGGCGTGAAGCTCTCTGAGGAAGCGCTTGAGCACCGTCGCAAGGCGGAAGCCGCTCTGAACCGCATCCTGGATCCGATCCGGGCGCGCCTGGCCTATCTCGAATCGCTGCACGTCCCGCAAGACGTCGGCCCGATGAAGGCCTCGGTCTACTTCGCCACCGGCAGCTCGAAGCTGACGGACGAAGAGAAGGCGAAGCTCAGCGATGCCGGCAACTTCCTCAGCCAGTATCCGATCGCTCAGGTGCAGATCGATTGCTACACCGACACGCAGGGTTCGACGGCGTCGAACAAGGCGCTGGCACAGCGTCGTTGCGCTTCGGTTATCGATGCGATGAAGAAGATGGGCGTTCCCTTGGCCTCGACCGTTTCGCAGAAGGCCGTTGGCGAGCCGGAAGGCGCTCCCGACAACGAGAACAACCAGGAAAACCGTCGCGTCGATGTCATGATCGCGCCGCACGGCACGTACAACAAAGGCAAGATGTAAGTTCGATCCTTCGCCGGTCTTCGATCCCTCGGGGTCGAAGACCGGACGAAGACCGAGCCTGCAGTTTTCGGGCGTCGCCTTCGGGCGGCGCCCGTTTTGTTTGCGGGTGCCGGGTTTTTCGGCGCCATCCGGCAGGAACCCCCGGCCGCAGCGGGACGCGTGGAAATATCCCTGCGGGCGCGGCATCTTGCCACTCGCGCAGGCGTGACCGGTGATCCCTGTTTTCCCATCCCCGATCCCTGTATAACTCCCCGCCATGCACAGATTTGCCAATCCCGGCCGGTTTCTCCGGCTGGCGGACAGGTTGTTGCCCTGGTTGACGGCCCTGACGGCGGCGAGCTTCGCCATCGGGCTCTACCTGGCGCTGTGGGCCTCGCCGCCCGACTACCAGCAGGGCGAAACCGTGCGCATCATGTATGTCCACGTGCCCGCCGCCTGGCTGGCGATGTTCGCCTATTGCCTGGTGGGCGCCGCCTCGATCTCGGCGCTGATCTGGCGCCATCCCCTGGCCGATGTCGCGGCGGAAGCCGCCTCGCCGCTGGGCGCCGCCTTCACCTTCCTGGCGCTGGTGAGCGGCTCGCTCTGGGGCAAGCCGATGTGGGGCACCTATTGGGTATGGGACGCCCGCCTGACCTCCTTCCTGCTGCTGTTCTTCCTCTATCTCGGCCACATCGCGCTGCTGAACGCCTTCGACGACAAGGCCCGCGGCCGCCGGTCGGCGGCGGTGCTGGCGGTGGTCGGCATCGTCAACGTGCCGATCATCAAGTTCTCGGTGGACTGGTGGAACACGCTGCATCAGCCGGCCAGCGTCAGCCGCCTCGGCATGCCGGCGATCGATCCCAGCATCCTGACGCCGCTCATGGTGATGGCGCTGGCCTTCCAGCTGTATTTCTTCACCGTGCTCCTGGTCCGGATGAAGACGATGCTGCTCGACCAGCGCGCCCGCAACCAGCTTCGCCCGCGCGCCGCCGCGGCGCGGCGTCCGCTGTGAGCGTGACATCATGAGCAATCTCGGCGACTGGCTGGCGATGGGCGGCTATGGCGGATTCGTCTGGCCCTGCTACCTCCTGGCCGCAGTCCTGGTGATCGGCCTGGCGCTGCAGGCCTGGCTGCGCCTTGCCGCGGCCCAGCGCAGCCTTGCCGAGCTCGACGGCCAGGAGACCGAGCGGCCCGACCGCAGCCGGCCGGGCGGCGCACGGGGCCAGGGCCGATGAAACGCAAGACCCTGCGTCTCTATCTGCTGGTGATCAGCGTCGGCCTGCTGAGTCTTGCGGTCGGGCTGGCGCTCTATGCCTTCCAGAACAAGATCGTCTTCTTCTTCAGCCCCAGCGACATCGCCGCGCACCGGCCGTCGGAGGGCCAACGGGTGAGGCTCGGCGGCCTGGTCGAGGCCGGCAGCCTGCAGCGCCTCGCCGACGGCGCCAGCGTCAGCTTCCGCGTGACCGATCTGCAGAGCGCCGTGGCCGTCACCTATCGCGGCATCCTGCCGGACCTCTTCCGCGAGAGCCAGGGCGTGGTGGTCGAAGGCAGCTTCGATGCCCAGGGCGCGTTCGTCGCCACCGAGGTCCTGGCCAAGCACGACGAGAAATACATGCCGCCGGAAGTCGCCAAGGCCCTGAAGGAATCCGGGCGCTGGCAGGAAACCGGCGGTGCCGCCCCCGCCGCGGCGAAGCCGACCGGCGCGGTGACGCCATGATGGTGAAGGCATGATCGCCGAGATCGGCCACTACGCCCTGGTCCTGGCGCTGGTGCTGGGGCTGGCGCAATCCAGCCTGCCGATGATCGGCGCGCAGCGCGGGATCCGCCCCTGGATGGCGCTGGCGCGGCCGGCGGCCTTCGGCCACCTGGCTTTCATCCTGCTGGCCTTCCTGGCGCTGACCTATTGCTTCGTGGCCTCGGATTTCTCCGTCGCCGCGGTCTACCGCTATTCGCATTCGGCACAGCCCCTGGTCTACAAGGTGGCCGCGGTCTGGGGCAATCACGAGGGCTCGCTGCTGCTCTGGGTCCTGATCCTCGCCCTCTTCGGCGCCCTGGTCGCCCTCTTCGGCGAGAACCTGCCGCCACGGCTGAAGGCCCGGGCGCTCAGCGTGCAGGGCATGATCGGCGTCGCCTTCATTCTCTTCATGCTGCTGACCTCCAATCCCTTCGACCGGCTCAGCCCGGCGCCGCTCGAGGGCGAGGAGCTCAATCCCCTGCTGCAGGATCCCGGCCTCGCCCTGCATCCGCCGATGCTCTATCTCGGCTATGTCGGCTTCTCCATGGCCTTCTCCTTCGCCATCGCCGCGCTGATCGAAGGCAAGATCGACGCCGCCTGGGCGCGCTGGGTCAGGCCCTGGACGCTGCTCGCCTGGACCGCGCTCACCGCCGGCATCGCCCTCGGATCCCATTGGGCCTATTACGAGCTCGGCTGGGGCGGCTGGTGGTTCTGGGACCCGGTGGAGAACGCCTCCTTCATGCCCTGGCTGGTCGGCACCGCCCTGCTGCACACGGCGATCGTCGTCGAGAAGCGCGATGCCCTGAAGGCCTGGACGATCTTCCTCGCCATCGTCACCTTCGGCTTCAGCCTGATCGGCACGTTCCTGGTGCGCTCCGGCGTGGTCACCTCGGTGCATGCCTTCGCCCAGGATCCGACGCGCGGCCTGTTCATCCTCGGCATCCTGGTGATCGGCATGGGCGTGCCCTTCGCCCTGTTCGCCTGGCGGGCGCCGCAGATGAAGGCCGGCGGCCTGTTCGCGCCGGTCAGCCGCGAGGGCGCGCTGGTGCTGAACAACCTGTTCCTCGCGGTCGGCACCGGCACGGTCTTCCTCGGCACCATCATCCCGATGGTGATCGCGGCGCTCGACCTCAATCCGATCTCGGTCGGCGCGCCCTATTACAGCTGGACCTTCGTGCCGATCATGTCGCTGATGATCCTGCTGATGGCCGTCGGCCCGCTGCTGGGCTGGAAGCGCGGCGATCTCGGCGGCGCGTTGCAGCGCCTGATGGCGGCGGCGGCGCTCGCGGCGGCGGCCTTCGCCCTGACCCTGCGGCTGCAGACCGGGATGGATCTGCTACCGCCACTCGGCATCGCGCTCGGCGTCTGGCTGTTCTGCGGCACCGTCGTGGAATGGGCCGAGCGCGTCCGCCTGTTCCGCAGCCGGCCGCGCGAGAGCTGGCGGCGCGCGCGCCATCTGCCGCGCTCGGCCTATGGCATGTCGCTGGCCCATGCCGGGCTGGCCGTCGCCATCATCGGCATGACCGGCGCCAGCGCCTGGAAGGTCGAAACCGTGCGCGAGATGAAGCCGGGCGAGAGCCTGACCATCGGCGCCTATGCCTATCATCTGGACAAGGTCGAGGGCCTGCGCGGACCCAATTATCTCGCCGAGCGCGCGACCTTCCAGGTCAGCCGCGACGGCATGCCCTATACGGTGCTGCAGCCGGAGCGCCGGCAATACATGATCCAGGCGATGCCGACCACCGAGGCGGCGATCCATTCCAGCTGGCGCGGGGACATCTATGCGGTAATCGGCGAGGCGACGGGGGACAACAGCTGGACCGTGCGAATCTACCACGAGCCGCTGGTGATCTGGATCTGGGGCGGCGGCCTGCTGATGGCCCTGGGCGGGCTGGTCTCCCTCAGCGACCGGCGCTTCCGCATCGGCGCGCCCAACCGCGCGGCCTCGGCCCAGGGCGGCAACCTGCCGCCGGCCGGTGGACCTCTGGGCGGTACCACCCAGGGCGGACCGCTGGGCAGCACCACCTTGGGCGGCGCCTGAACCATGCGGCGCCTGCTCTTCGTCCTGCCGATCCTGATCCTGGCCAGTATCGCCTTCTTCGCGGCGAAGACGCTGAATTCCGGCCGCGACCCGCATGTGCTCCCTTCGGCGCTGATCGGCAAGCCGGTCCCCGCCTTCGCCCTGGCAGCCGTCGAGGCCGGGCAGCCGGGACTGACCCGAGACGACCTGAAGGGCCAGGTCGCGGTGATCAACTTCTTCGCCTCCTGGTGCCTGCCCTGCCGCGCCGAGCATCCGCTGCTCGGCGATCTCGCCAAGCTGGACGGCGTCGCGCTCTACGGCATCGCCTACAAGGACAAGCCGGCGGATACCGCGAAATACCTGGCCGAGCTTGGCGATCCCTACCGGCGCACCGCGGCCGACGCGAGCGGCCTCACCGGCATCGATTTCGGCATCACCGGCGTGCCGGAGACCTTCGTGGTCGACCGCGACGGCATCGTCCGCTATCGCCTGCCGCAGCCGCTGGACCCGACGCGCCTGCAGGACGAGCTGGCGCCGCTGCTGCGGGAGCTGACCAAGTGATGCGCCGCCTCGCCTGGCTGATCTGCCTCCTGCTGGCGGTCGCCGCCACCGCCGTTCCCACGCCGGCCATGGCGCAATCCAGCGAGGTCGCGACGCCCGACCTGCCGCTCGCCGATCCGGTCCTCGAGGCCCGGGCGCGGCAGCTGATGAAGGAGATCCGCTGCGTCGTCTGCCAGAGCCAGTCGATCGACGAATCCGAGGCCGGCATCGCCCATGACATGCGCCAGATCGTGCGCAGCCAGATCGCCGCCGGCCGGAGCGATGCCGAGATCCGGACCTATCTCACCGACCGCTACGGCGATTTCGTCCTGCTGAAGCCGCCCTTCAAGGCCACGACCCTGGTACTCTGGCTCGGGCCCTTCGCCCTGGTGCTGATCGCGGGATTCGGCGTCTTCCTGTTCTACCGGCGGACGCCGACGCCTGCCGCGGCGGCCCTGTCGCCGGCCGAGCGCGCCCGGGTGGCGGCGTTCCTGAAGCAGGGCGGTGCCGAGGACATTCCGCCCGGGCCATCCGGCGGCGGGGGGCAGCCGTGATCCTGCTCTGGCTGGTCTGCGGGCTGATGACGCTGGCGGCGGCGGTGATCCTGGCGCTGCCGCTGTTCGACGCGCGCAAGCTGAAGAACGACAGCTCCTTTGCGCTCGAGGTCTATCGCGACCAGCTCGCCGAGATCAACCGCGATGCCAATCGCGGCATCCTCGACCACGATCAGGCGAAGGCCGCGCAGGTCGAGATCGAGCGCCGCATTCTCGCTTTGGCGGAAGCCCCGATGTTCAAGCCGGCGCGGGCCCCGTCCCATGGCCTGATGATCGCGCTGGCGGTGGTGCTGCCGCTGTCCGGGTTCGGGCTCTATCTGCTGCTCGGCTCGCCAGCCCTGCCCGGGGCACCCCTGGTGGCGCCCCTGGCGGCGCGCGAGGACGGCCTGCCGGCGGCGGAGTCGGCGGCGCTCGCCGCGCTGGAGCAGGGCGTCGCGGCCCAGCCCGGCGACAGCCAGGCCTGGCTCGCCTATGGCGATGGCCTGATGCGGGCCAAGCGCGCCGGCGATGCCGCCAATGCCTTCGCCAAGGCGATCGCCCTCGGCGCCAAGGGCGCCAGGGTCGAATCCAGCTACGGATCGGCGCTGGTGGTGGCGGCCAACGGCAAGGTCGACGACAAGGCGCGCGGCGCCTTCCAGTCGGCCCTCGCGAGCGACCCCACCGATCCGACCGCGCGATTCTTCCTCGGCCTCGCCAAGCAGCAGGCTGGCGACGGCGAGGCGGCGCTGACCGACTGGCTGGCGCTGGAGCGGGAACTGCCGGCGGACACGCCGTGGAAGCCCGATCTCGTCGCCAATATCGACCAGTTGGCCAGGGACCTGGGCAAGGATCCGACGGCGCTGCCCGGCCGGATCGAGCCGATCCCCGGGGCGCGCGAGGACGACGTCGCCGCGGTTGCCGCGATGTCGCCGGAGGAGCAGCAGAAATTCATCAACGGCATGGTCGAGCGCCTGGCCGAGAAGCTGAAGGCCCAGCCCGACGATCTCGAGGGCTGGATCAAGCTTGCCCGCGCCTATGGCGTGCTGAAGCGCAACGACGACGCCGTCGCCGCCTGGGCGAAGGCCGCGGCGCTTGCCCCCGGCCAGCTCGACCTGCAGGTCGAATATGCCAATGCGCTGATCGACGGGCGCAGCGACCTCGACAAGAACCTGCCGCCGGCCTTTGCCGAGACCGTGACGCGGATCCGCACGCTGGCGCCGGAGAACCCGCTCGGGCTCTATTACGGCGGCCTGGTCGAGCGGGCAAAGGGGGACAAGACCGCCGCCCGCGCCTTGTGGGAAAAGGTCCTGGTCCTGCTGCCGGCGAATTCGCCGCAGCGGAGCAGCCTGGAGCGCGAGATCAAGTCCCTGGAAAACTGAGCCGGGCGCGGCCCAGCGGGCGTGACGGCGCCGCCCGGCTTCGGCTAGACTGGCGGCAGCGGGATCGGGCAGCGGAGCGCGGCATCTTGGACCAGCATATCGACGCACAGTCGCCGGACGCGGCCGCGAAGATCCTCTCCCTTCCCGCCGCCTGGTATCACCGGCGCAACGTCTATCTCGCCGAACGCCAGGCGATCTTCGCGCGCACCTGGCAGTTCGTCGGGCCGGAGGCCGAGGTCGCCCGGCCCGGGGACTATCGCGCCGTCGAGATCGCCGGCTACAGGCTGTTCGTGCTGCGCGACCGCGCCGGCGGCCTGAAGGCCTTCCACAACCTCTGCCCGCACCGCGCGGCACCCCTGTTCGCCGAGGGTGCCGGGCATTGCAACGTGTTGCGCTGCCGCTACCACGGCTGGACCTTCGATCACGACGGCAGGCTGAAGGCGGCGCCGCATTTCGGCGAGGCCGCCTGGTTCGACAAGGCGGATTACGGGCTGACGCCGGTGCGGGTCGAGACCTGGCGCGGCCTGGTCTTCGTCAACATCGATGCCGGTGCCGAGTCCCTGGACAGCTTCATGGGCGAGGTCAGCGACCTCACCGCGGCCTACCCGATCGAGACTTTCGCCCGGTACGACACGGCGCATTTCGCCATGGCGAGCAACTGGAAAACCTATACCGACAATTTCGTCGAGGGCTACCATATCCCCGGCATCCATGCCGGGCTGAACGCCGCGATCGAGTTCGAGAAGTTCGAGACCACCCATCGCCGGCACGTGGTGATCATGACCGCGCCGCAGAAGGGCGGATCGATCTATGGCGGGCTCTGGCTCTGGATCTGGCCGAACATGACCCTCTCGGTCTATCCCGACGGCATGAACACCTCGCGTATTCTGCCGATGTCGGAGGGCCGAACAGAGTTGGAATACACCTTCTATTTCGCCGACCTGTCGCCGGCGCTCGATGCGAAACATCGCGCGACGGTGGAAACCAATTGCGGCATCGTGCGCGAGGACTTCGGCATCTGCGAGGAGGCGCAAGGCAATCTCGCGGCCGGCATTCACCGGGCCGGACCGCTGAGCCCGCGCCACGAGGACGGGGTGCGCTATTTCCACGACGAAATCCGCGCCGCGTTCAGTCGCCAGGATATCCGCGATCCGACCGTTCACGAAACTGTGTGAGCCCCGGGCTTGCCCCGCGGCAAATGACGCGCAGAATGGGCGGGTGCAGCTGCATTTCCGCCGATCCATCCTCCTGGTGCTGGCCGCCGTCGCCCTCGCCTCCTGCTATTCCGGGGGCTCCGGCGGCCCGTCGGCGCCGCGCCAGCAATCGGTCACCGGCTATTTCAGCGCCACCGAGCCCGGCGTGATCCAGGTCGACGTCACCGATCCCCTGCCGGTATCGGCCGCCGCGCTGGTCGGACCCGACGGCACCGCGGTCGCCGCCTACCAGATCGATCGCGACCGCGAGATCTATCGCGGCGACGGCGGCATCCAGCCCTCGGTCGGCGTCGGAGTCACCGGCGGCTCGTCGAGCCGCATCGGCACCGGCATCGGCATCGGCTTCCCGCTGTTCGGCAGCGGCGGCGGCGATGGCGTGACCACGACGGTGACCGCCAGCCGGGTGCTGATCCGGGTCCCCGACCTTACCGCCTACGGCGCCACCTGGCAGAGCTCGAAGCTGCATATCGAGCTCGACGACGGCGTCACCCGCAGGGTGATGGAGCTGCTGCCGCCGCCCCCACCGCAGAACTAGCCGCACCCGCGGTCAGGATTTGAGCAGACCGCGCAGGCGATACAACGCTTCCAACGCTTCCTTCGGCGACATTTCATCCGGGTTGATCGCGTCGAGGGCGAGCTCGGCGGCGCTGGGTTCGGCGGGACCGCCGGCGGCCGTCGCCAGCGTCGCCGCGAACAGCGGCAGGTCGTCGGCGAGCCGGGTCAGCGCGCCCGCCTGCTCGCCCTTTTCCAAGGTGGCAAGGACCTGTTCGGCGCGCCGGATCGCGGCGGGCGGCAGCCCGGCCAGCTTGGCCACATGGATGCCGTAGGAGCGGTCGGCGGCACCCGGCGCGATCTCATGCAGGAACCTGACCTCGTTCTGCCACTCGACGACCTTCATTGTATAGGGTCGCAAGGCGGGCAGCGAAGCTGCGAGGCTGGTGAGCTCGTGATAATGGGTGGCAAACAGCGCCCGGCAGCCGTTGATCTCGTGCAGATGCTCCAGGCAGGCCCAGGCGATGGAGAGCCCGTCGAAGGTCGCGGTGCCGCGGCCGATCTCGTCCAGGATGACCAGCGCCCGCGGGCCCGCCTGGTTGAGGATGGCCGCGGTCTCCACCATCTCGACCATGAAGGTCGAGCGGCCGCGGGCCAGGTCGTCGGCGGCGCCGACGCGGCTGAACAGCCGGTCGACCGCACCGATCTCGGCCGCCGTGGCGGGAACGAAGGAGCCGATCTGCGCCAGGATGGCGATCAGCGCGTTCTGCCGGAGATAGGTGGACTTGCCGGCCATGTTGGGGCCGGTCACCAGCCAGAGCCGCTGCTCGCGGGAGAGATCGCAGTCGTTGGCGATGAAGGGCCCGGCCTGCTGGCGTTTCAGCGCCGCCTCGACCGCCGGGTGCCGGCCGCCCTCGATGCGGAAGGCCTGGCCGTCATTGACCAGCGGGCGCACCCAGGCCTCGTCCCGCGCCAGCTGCGCGAGAGCGGCACCGGCATCGATCAGCGCCAGGGCCTCGGCGGCGCGGCCGATCGGCTCCCGGCAGCCGACCACCGCCGCGACCAGATCGGCGAAGACCTGCAGTTCCAGGGCGAGCGCGCGCTCGCCGGCCTGCATGATCTTCTGCTCGAGCTCGGCCAGTTCCGTCGTGGTGAAGCGCATGGCATTGGCCATGCTCTGGCGGTGGATGTAGCCGCTGTCGCCCTTCAGCTTCTCGGCGTGCAGCGGCGTCACCTCGATGTAGTAGCCGATGACGTTGTTGTGCCGGATCTTCAGGCTGGCGGCGCCGGTCTCGGCCTTCAGCCGCGCCTCGAGGCGGAGGATCAGCTGGCGCGAATCGTCCTTCAGCAGGCGGAGCTCGTCGAGCTCGGGCAGATGGCCCCGGGCGATGAAGCCGCCGTCGCGGGCGAAGACCGGAAGATCCTCGGCGAGCGCATCGGCCAGCAACGTTACCACCTCGTCGTGCTGCCCGAGACCCTTCTCGGCGGCGGTAAGCAGGGCCGGCGCCAGGCGCGCCGCGGCGATCAGGCGACGGAAGTCGGCGGTGGCGCGCAGGCCGTCGCGCATCGCCGCCAGGTCGCGCGGGCCGCCGCGCTCGGCGGTCAGCCGGGAAAGCGCGCGCTCGATATCCGGGACCTGGCGGAGTGCCGCCCGCAGGGCCTCGCGCAATCCGTCGTCTTCCACCAGGTAGCCGACCAGATCGTGGCGCGCCGCGATCTCGGCGACGTCGGTCAGCGGTCCCGCCAGCCAGTCGCCGAGCAGGCGGGCGCCGGCGCCGGTCAGGGTGCGGTCGATGGTGGCGAGCAGGCTGCCCTGGCGTTCGCCGGACATGCTGCGGGTGAGCTCGAGATTGCGGCGGGTGGCGGCGTCGATCTCCAGGATGGCGCCGCTGGAGACCTGCCGCAGACCGGCGAGGCGCGGCATCTTGCCCTGCTGCGTCAGCTCGACATAGTCCAGGATCGCCCCGGCGGCGGCGATCTCCGGCCGGGAGAAGCTGCCGAAGGCGTCGAGCGTCGCCGCACCCATGAAGCGCTGCAGGCGCCGCCGGGCATTGTCGCTGTCGAAGCGCGCGGCCGGCAGCGGCGACAATTGCCGGCGCCAGTCGGCGAAGAGGTCGTTCAGCTCGGCCTGTGCCAGCAGCCGGTCGGGCAGCAGGATCTCGTTGGGGTCGAGCCGGGCGAGCGCCGCCGGCAGTTCCATCCGGCCCAGCGCCTGGACGAAGAAGCCGCCGGTCGAGATGTCGACCCAGGCGATGGCGAGGTCGCCGGAGACGTCGGCCAGGGCCACCAGGTAGTTGTGGGCCCGCGCCTCCAGCAGCCCGTCCTCGGTGAGCGTCCCCGGCGTGATGATGCGGACGACGGACCGCCTGACCACGGATTTCGCGCCGCGCTTCTTCGCTTCCGCCGGGTCTTCCATCTGTTCGCAGACCGCGACCTTGAAGCCCTTGCGCACCAGCTTGGCGAGATAGGCCTCGTGGGCATGGACCGGCACGCCGCACATCGGGATGTCGGCCCCGTCATGCCGGCCGCGCTTGGTGAGGGCGATGTCGAGGGCGGCCGAGGCCTGGACCGCATCCTCGAAGAAGAGCTCGTAGAAATCGCCCATCCGGTAGAACAGCAGGGCATCCGGATGCTGCCGCTTCGACGCCAGGTACTGCGCCATCATCGGCGTCACGGCGGCATCCGCCGGCGCCGATGCGGGCGGCGGTGCCTGGTTTTCCGTTGTCGCGCGCTCGTCCATCATCGGGGGCATGGTTCGGGGTCAGCGGTGGATTAGCATCGATTGGCCGGCTTGACCAGACGGCTCCGGCCGGCGGAGGCTCAGCGCCGCCGCATCCTGTCGGCCAGGGCGACCAGCAGGATCCCCGGAATGAAGACCACCGTGGCGATCGCCGGATAGAGCGGCGAGGAGCCGGTGGCGATGCCACTGAACACGAAGGTCGGCAGGGTCCGGGTCGATCCCGCCAGACTGTAGGTCAGGTAGAAGTTTCCCCAGCTCAACAGGAAGGCGAAGATCGCCGCCGAGAAGATTCCCGGCCAGAGCAGGGGCAGGGTGACGTAGCGATAGACCTCCCAGCTGTTGGCGCCGCAATCCCGGGCGGCATCCTCCAGGGCGCCGTCGAAATTGAACACCTGGACGGCGACCACGACCATGGCGAAGGGCGTGATATAGACCACATGGCCGATGATCGCCGTGACGATGCCGTTGTTGAAGCCCAGCCACTTGCCGAGCACCGAGAACCAGAGCAGCAGAACGATGCCCAGCAGCAGCTGCGGAAAGGCCAGCGGCGCGCCGGTCAGCCCCTGGAACAGGCGCAGGCCCTTGAAGCGGTAGCGCACCGCGACGATGGCGCCGGCCGAGCCGATCACCGTGGCGAAGATCGTGGCGACCGCGGCGATCAGGGTGGAATTCCACAGCGCCCCGCCCGCCGCCGAGTTGCGGAAGAGCTCGCCATACCACTGCAGCGACACGCCCTCGAAGGGCAGGGTCAGGTAGCGGCCCTGCTGGAAGGAAAAGGCGATCAGGGTGAAGATCGGGATGTAGAAGAACAGCAGCGCCGCCGCCGTCGCGCCGTATAGGACGACGTCGACGAGGCGCGCTTCCAGGCGATGGCCGAGGATTCCCTGCATCTGCTAGCCCATGACCTTGCGCAGCGAATAGAGCCGGCTGAACAGCAGGATGACGAAGATCGAGACCACCATCAGGACCAGGGTCAGGGCGGCGCCGAGCGGCCAGTTGACCCGGGTCTCGAAGGTCTGGCGGATGAGGTCGGCCGACATCGGCGACTTGCCGCCGCCCAGGACCTTGGGTTCGAGGAAGGAGCCGACGCTGAGCAGGAAGATCAGCACCGCGCCGGCCCAGATGCCGGGACGGCACAGCGGCAGCGTCACTTCCCAGAAGGCCCGGAGCTTGCCGGCGCCGGCGTCGTAGGCGGCCAGGATCAGCGACCGGTCGATGGCGTCGATCGAGAGATAGATGGTGAAGATGGCAAAGGCGAGCAGGTTGTAGACCATGCCCAGCATGGTCGCCCAGTCGCTGAACAGGATGGCATCGACATGGCCCTCGATGCCGACCAGCTGCAGCAGGTAGTTGGCGGCGCCGTGCTGGTCGAGGAACAGCACCCAGCCGAAGGTCTTCAGCGTCGTGTCGGTCAGGAAGGCGAAGGTGATCAGGATCTTGATCTGGTTGTCGAAGGCCCGCAGCCGGGTCGCCAGGGCATAGGCGATCGGGAAGGCGATGACCAGGCAGAGGCCGACGCAGACCGCGCCCATGATCAGGGTATGGGTCAGGATCGTCCAGTAGTGCGGCTTCGAGAAGATGTCGATCCAGGTGTCGAGGCTCCAGGTCCAGTCGAGCTGGAAGTTCCTGGTGCGCTGGAAGGTGAGGATGAAGGTCATCAGCAGCGGCGCCAGGAAGCAGCTGGTCTGCAGCAGGACGCTGGGCAGCGCCTTGACCAGCAGCTCGCGGTCGAGCCAGGTCCTGTCGATCGCGCCGTTCATCTGGCGGGTTCGCGCCCGGCGAAGACGAAGATGTCCCGCTTCGCCCAGCCCAGGCGGATGTGATCGCCGATCGCCGTCGGCTTGCGGGAGCAGCCGGGCAGCTCGAAGATGACCTCGGTGCCGGCGCGGCTGCGCGACCGGTACTGCACGGCGCTGCCCTTGTCGAAGAGCTCGGTGACCTCGACCTCGATGACGGCATCGGCGGTTTCGCCCGCCTCCAGGATCAGGATGAGTTCCGGACGCACCATCAGCAGGGCCGGCCCAAGCTGCAGCTGCTCGGCCACCATGGAGGCCGGAATCACCGGGTCGGCGAAGGCGATCTCCGGCGAGCGCAGGCCGGCGCCGCCGATGTCGCGCGACACGACCTCGACCTGGAACAGGTTGGTCTCGCCGATGAAGCCGGCGACGAAGGCATCCGCCGGGCGATAATAGATGTCGTTCGGCTCGCCCAGCTGCAGGATGTGCCCGGCCTGCATCACGCAGATCCGGTCGGCCAGCATCATCGCCTCCTCGAGATCGTGGGTGACGTGGACGAAGGTGACGCCGAGGCTGCGGTGCAGGCGCTTCAGTTCGGCCTGCAGCACCTTCTTCAGCTTGACGTCGAGGGCGCTCAGCGGCTCGTCCAGCAGCAGCAGCTTCGGCGAGGAGATCATCGAGCGCGCCAGGGCGACCCGCTGCTGTTCGCCGCCGGAGAGCTGGCGCGGGAAGCGGCCCAGATATTCCGGCTTCAGCTGCATGAGCTCGATCATCTCGCCGACCCGGCGCTTGATCTCCGCCGCCGGCGCCTGCTTCAGCTTCAGGGGAAAGCCGATGTTCTCGGCGATGGTCATGTGCGGGAAGAGCGCGAGCTTCTGGAACACCATGCTGGTCGGGCGCAGCGCCGCCGGCACGTCGGTCATGTCCTGCCCGTCGATCCGGATCTGGCCCTCGGTCGGGCTCTCGAAGCCGGCGATATGCTTGAGCAGCGTGGTCTTGCCGCAACCCGAGGGACCGACCAGGGCCATGAACTCGCCCTGGGCGACCGACAGGGAAACGCCCTTCACGGCCTGGTACTGGCCGTATTGCTTCTTCAGGCCGACGATTTCAAGCAAGTCCCCCACGGCCACCCCGATCCTTCATGGCCGCGCCCCGGAAGCGAGTGGGAGCGGCGCGCCGGCCGGGCCGGGCGCTCCGCTCCCTTTGCATCTTACTGCGCGGCAGCCAGCTCTTCCTGCCAGATCTGCAGCATCTCGTCGATGTTCGGCGCGATGCGGTGCATCTGGGAGTTGTCCCAAGCATGCCACATGTAGTCGGTCTGCAGGATGCTCTTTTCGGCATCGCTGTAGGTTTCCTCCACCGCCTTGTTGGTCACCACATTGCAGGTGGTGTCGAGCAGCGACAGGATATGGCCGGCATCCTTGGAAACCACGTGCTTGACCAGCTTCTTCGCCAGTTCCGGCTGGTCGGTCTCTTTCAGGATCGCCGTCGCCTCGACCCAGATGATGCCCTGCTTCAGGCCGTTCTTCGGGTCCGGCACGGTGGCGATGATGTTGTTGTGGCCCTGCTTGCGCAGCGCCGAGGTGAGATAGGAGCCGGCGCCGATGCAGCCCTTCAGCGAGCCGTCCATCAGGCCCTTCTGCGCCAGGGTGAGGTCGGCCACCAGGGTGCGGGTGTTCTTGAACATGGCGCGCAGCACCTTGCGGACCTCCTCCAGCGCCGCCTTGTCGAGCTCGGCATAGGGATCGATTCCCGCATGGAGCGCCATCGGCAGGATCGGCCAGTCGCCCCAGTCCATGACGCAGATCTTGTCCTTGTTGGCGGCATCGAAGACCGGATCGTAGGTCTTCCAGTCCTCGGGCTTGGTATTGTCGAGATTGAGGCAGGGTCCGACCCAGCCCCAGCGGGTGGCGACGCCGATGGTCTTGCCGTCGGTGATCAGCGGCTCGAAGGGCGGCTTGAACTGGTCGTAGAAGGTGGCATAGACGTCGGCATAGTCGTCCGGGTTGAGCTCCAGCGCGAGGCCGGCCGGGCCCATGCGGGTCACCCAGGGCATGTCGGTCGATACCACGTCGACCTCGCGCGAGGCGCCGGCCTGCAGCTTGGCGAAGCCGCCCGGCGAATCGACGATCAGGTCGAAGGCGATGTCGCAGTCGTTGGCCGCCTTGAACGGATCGATGATCCGCGGATCGTTATAGCCTTCCCAGCACATGTAGCTCATCTGGGTCGCCGCCTGCGCGCCGCGCCCGCCGAGGCCCAGGGTGGCGACGCCGGTGCCGGCGATGGCGGCGGCGGCGCCCGCGGTCTTCAGCAGACGGCGGCGGCTCATGCCGGCATCGTCCAGGCCCATCGCCGCAATCTGGCGCTGATAGTATTTCGGCAGATCGCCGTACCAGGATCCCGACATCTTCCCCTCCCTGCACTTGTGCATGTTGCGTTTTCTGATTAGCGTCGGCGGATCATGCGAGCGCGTCGCAGCACTGTCAATACGAGCGCAAGGCAGGCTTGCGACGCGCGACCATTTGCCCGCAATGGTTCAAGGCCAAGCGACAGTGACCGGTAAGCATCTGCACCCAAGCGGCGATCACCCTGGCCATGAGCATCCGGGCCACGATCATGCCGGCCATGCCCACCCGGCGCCTGGCGGCAGCCGGGACGGCCCGAACGACATTGCCGCCCGGGTCCGCGCCCTGGAGCAGCTGCTGGTCGAGCGGGGCGTGGTCGATCGCGCGGCCATGGACCGGTTCATCGATGCCTACGAGACATCGATCGGCCCACGCAACGGCGCGCGGGTGGTGGCGCGGGCCTGGTGTGACCCCGCCTACAAGCGGCGCCTGCTCGCCGATGCCGCGGCGGCCGTCGCCGAACTCGGCTATCGCGGCCTGCAGGGCGAGAACCTGATCGCCGTCGAGAACACGCCCGGCGTCCACAACCTGATCGTCTGCACCCTGTGCTCCTGCTATCCCTGGTCGGTCCTCGGCCTGCCGCCGGTCTGGTACAAGTCGGCACCCTACCGCTCGCGCGCCGTCAAGGATCCGCGCGCCGTGCTGCGGGAATTCGGCGTCAGCCTCGATCCCGCGACCGAGGTCCGGGTCTGGGACAGCACCGCCGAGCTCCGCTACATGGTCCTGCCGATGCCGCCGGCCGACGCCGCCGGCAAGACCGAGGCCGAGCTTGCGGGGCTGGTCACCCGCGACGGCATGATCGGGACGGCCCGGCTGTGAATTCGATCCACGACATGGGCGGGATGGATGGGTTCGGGCCGATCGAGCGCGAGGCCAACGAGCCGGTGTTCCATGCCGACTGGGAGCGCCGGATGTTCGCGCTGGCCTCGACCATCCCCTTCGTGGTGCCCTATGGTGACGACCAGGGCCGGCGGGAGATCGAGCGCATCGATCCGGCGACCTACCTGACCGTCGGCTACTACGAGCTCTGGTACCTGGCGCACCGCGAATTGCTGCGCCAGCACGGGATGCTGGAGCCGGAGATTCCCCAGGGCCTGGCGTCGCCGCTCGCTGCCGACAAGGTGATGGAGGCGATCGCGGCCGGGGTACCGACGCGGATGCCGGCGGCCGGCATCGTCCCGCGCTTTTCCGTCGGCGATGCGGTGGTCGCCCGCAACATCCATCCGGCGGGACATACGCGCCTGCCGCGCTATGCCCGGGGCCGGCGCGGCAGCATCCTGCGCGATCACGGCGTCTTCAGCTTCCCCGACAGCAACGCGCGCGGCGACGGGCCTGATCCGCAGCATCTCTACACCGTCGCCTTCACCACCCGCGAGCTCTGGGGCGAGGGCCATGCCGGCAACGACAGGATCCATCTCGATCTCTGGGACAGCTATCTCGATCACGCGAGCAATTGAGGGACACATGAAAGGCAAGATGAAGGCGGCGGTACTGCGCAAGATCGGCAGCGAGTTGAAGATCGAAACCCTGCCGATTCCCGAACCCGGCGCAGGCGAGATCTTGATCAAGGTGGTAGCCTGCGGCGTCTGCCACAGCGATCTGCATGCGATCGACGGCGACTGGACGCCGGGGCCCAACCTGCCGCTCATTCCCGGCCACGAGGTCGCCGGCCACGTTGCCGGTCTCGGCAGCGGCGTCAGCGGCTTCCGGCTTGGCGACGCCGTCGGCGTGCCCTGGATGTTCAGCGCCTGCGGCCAGTGCGAGTTCTGCCTCGCCGGCATGGAGACGATCTGCAAGTCCGGCGAGGCCACCGGCTATTCCAAGCCCGGCGGCTATGCCGAATACATGGTGGCACCGGCGGCCTTCGTCGGCCGCCTGCCGAAGACGGCGAACTTCTACGAACTGGCGCCGATCCTCTGCGCCGGCGTCACCACCTATCGCGGCCTGAAACGCACCCATGCTCGGCCGGGGCAATGGGCGGCGATCGTCGGCATCGGCGGCCTCGGCCATATTGCCGTCCAGTATGCGCGGGCGCTCGGGCTGCGCGTCGCCGCGGTCGACGTCTCGCCGGAGAAGCTCAGGCTGGCGAAGAAGCTCGGCGCCGAGTTCACCGTCGACGCGTCGAAGACCGATCCGGTCAAGGCGATCCAGGAGAAGCTCGGCGGCGTGCATGCGGCGGTGGTGACAGCGGTCGCCACCCGTGCCTTCGAACAGGCGATCCTGATGCTGCGCCCGGCGGGAACCGTCACCTATATCGGTCTCCCCGGCGGCAAGGCGGACGAGATCCGCACCTCGATCTCGGCCATCACCAACTGGGAACTGACGGTGCGCGGCTCCAATGTCGGCACCCGCCTCGACCTCAACGAGGCCGTCGACTTCGCGGTCAACGGCCTGGTGACGGCGAAGATCCAGACCCATCCGCTCGCCGCCGTGAACAAGATCTTCGACAAGATGCGCAAGGGCCAGATCGTCGGCCGCGCTGTGCTGAAGATCGCCTAGGGCGGGATTTTCACGGCGCCGCACCTGCGGTTCCGGCCGCCCGGCCGCCATGCGCGGCGGCCGGTGCGGCACGCCCACCCCTTGGTTGTGCCCTGGGGATCGTGCAAGATGCCCGGCAAGGCCGGCCAAGCCGGACCGCCGCGGGTCCTCAGGGGAATGGAATGACGCCAAAGAAACCGACGATCACCGAGGAAGACGCCCTCGCCTTCCACATGCAGGGGCGCCCCGGCAAGATCGAGATCATCGCCACCAAGCCATTGACAACACAGCGGGATTTGTCGCTGGCCTATTCCCCCGGCGTGGCCTATCCCTGCCTCCACATCGCCCGGGACCCGAACACCGCCTACGACTACACGGCCAAGGGCAACCTGGTGGCGGTGATCTCCAACGGCACCGCGGTGCTCGGCCTCGGCGACCTCGGCGCCCTCGCCTCGAAGCCGGTGATGGAAGGCAAGTCGGTCCTCTTCAAGCGCTTCGCCGACATCGATTCCATCGATCTCGAGGTCGACACCAAGGACGTCGACGCCTTCGTCAACGCGGTGCGCTATCTCGGCCCCTCCTTCGGCGGCATCAATCTCGAGGACATCAAGGCGCCGGAATGCTTCATCATCGAGCAGCAGCTGCGCGAGCTGATGGACATCCCGGTATTCCACGACGACCAGCACGGCACCGCGATCATCTCGGCGGCCGGCCTGCTCAACGCGCTGCATCTCACCGGCCGCGACATCAAGACCACGAAGCTCGTGGTGAACGGCGCCGGCGCCGCCTCGATCGCCTGCGTCGAGCTGGTGAAGTCGCTCGGCCTGCCGCATCAGAACGCCATCCTCTGCGACACCAAGGGCGTCATCTACCAGGGCCGCACCGAAGGCATGAACCAGTGGAAGTCCGCCCATGCCGTGGTGACCAAGGCGCGCAGCCTCGAGGAGGCGATGGCGGGCGCCGACGTCTTCTTCGGCCTCTCGGTCAAGGGGGCGGTGACGCCGGCGATGGTGAAGTCCATGGCCGACAAGCCGATCATCTTCGCCATGGCCAATCCCGATCCCGAGATCACGCCGGAGGAGGTGAAGGCGGTGCGCGCCGACGCCATCGTCGCCACCGGGCGCAGCGACTACGTGAACCAGGTCAACAACGTCCTCGGCTTTCCCTACATCTTCCGCGGCGCGCTCGACGTGCGCGCCTCCACCATCAACGACCAGATGAAGGTGGCGGCGGCCAAGGCCCTCGCCGAACTGGCGCGCCAGGACGTGCCCGACGAGGTCGATGCCGCCTATGCCGGGCGGCGGCTGCGCTTCGGTCCCGACTACATCATCCCGGTGCCCTTCGATCCGCGGCTGATCTCGCACGTGCCGCCGGCGGTGGCCAAGGCGGCGATGGACAGCGGCGTCGCGCGCCGGCCGATCATCGACATGGAGGCCTATGTCACCTCGCTGAAGAACAAGCTCGATCCTTCTGCCGGGTCGCTGCAGCTGATCTTCGAGCGCGTGCACCATCATCCGAAGCGCGTGGTCTTCGCCGAGGGCGAGGACGAGAAGGTGATCCGCGCCGCCATCGCCTTCCGCGCCGCCGGCTACGGCACGCCGGTCCTGGTCGGGCGCAAGGAACGGATCGACGAGGTGGTGAAGTCGAACGGGCTGCACGACGCCACCGGCCTGGAAGTGGCCAATGCGGCGATCTCGCCGCACAACAAGCACTACACCGAGATGCTCTACGCCCGCCTGCAGCGGGCGGGCTCGCTGCCGCGCGACGTGCAGCGCATGGTCAACCAGGACCGCAACGTCTTCGCCGCCTGCATGGTGGCGAGCGGCCACGCCGATGCCATGGTCACCGGCGTCACCCGCAGCTTCTATGCCTGCCTCGACGACACGCTGAAGGTGATCGACGTGCGCCCGGGCCAGACCCTGATGGCGCTGTCGATCATCGTCGCCCGCGGCCGCACCGTGCTGATCGCCGACACCTCGGTGCACGAGCTGCCGACCCCCGACCAGCTGGCGGATTTCGCCGTGCAATGCGCCGCGATCGGGCGCCAGCTCGGCCACGAGCCCCGCGTCGCCCTGCTCTCCTTCTCGAATTTCGGCAACCCGCCGCGCGAGAAGGCCGAGCGCATCCGCGAGGCGGTGACCGTGCTCGACGGCCGCCGGGTGGATTTCGAATACGAGGGCGAGATGCAGGCCAATGTGGCGCTGAACTTCGGCCTGATGAAGGAGCTCTACCCCTTCAGCCGGCTGAACGGCCCGGCCAACATCCTGATCATGCCGGCGCTGCATTCGGCCAATATCGTCGCCAAGATGATGCAGGAGCTGGGCGGCACCGCCATCGGGCCGGTCCTGGTCGGCCTCTCCAAGCCGGTGCAGATCGTCCAGACCGGGGCGACGGTCAACGAGATCGTCACCTCGGCCGCCTTTGCCGCCTTGGCCACCACGCCGCTCTCGACCAAGCGCTGAACCGGGATTGCAGATCGGTAAGCAATTGCTTACGATAGGGCATGAGCCTTGCCCGCGCCGCCCTGACCGCCTTGGCCGACCCCACCCGGCGCCAGCTCCTGGAGTGCCTGCGCCAGGGCCCGAAGACCGTCGGCGAGATCGCCGCTCTCCTGCCGGTCAGCCGGCCGGCCGTGTCCCAGCATCTGAAGCTGATGCGGGCGGCGCGGCTGGTGCGGGAGGAGCGCCAGGGGCGCCGGCACTACTTCGCCATCGACCCCGCCGCCATCGCCGAGCTGCGCCGCTATTGCGAGGCGATCCTGCGGGATCTCGGCGCCTGACGCCGCCGCCCGCGGCTCAGCGCAGGGTCGCGGCCTTGGCGGCGAAGGCCGCCTGGAACTTCTCGACCTCCGGCCCGTCGGCATCGGACACCGCATAGAAGGCGAAGCCGGCCTGGCGCCAGGTGAGGACCGAGAAGCCGTCGATCTTCGCCAGGCGCGGCGCCGACTCGCCCGCGGCCGGCTGCATGTAGACGCTGACGACATGCGGCCCGGCGCGATAGATCAGCGCCGGGACCGGCGCCTTCTGCGGCACGTCCAGGCGACCGCCGATCAGCGGGAACCCGACATCGTCGAGATCCACCACCAGCGGCGCGATCGCCGTCCGGCCGCTGAACCAGGGCTTCACCACATGCCGGTTCGACGAGGCGACGTCGATCTCGTGACCGGACAGCATGGCCCGCTCATGGGCGGCGACCACCCCGTCGATCCATTGCGATTCCGCATCCGGCCGGCCGAGCAGGACCGTCGTGCCGCTGGAGACGACGGCGACCACCGCCGCCGCCGCAGCCAGCGAGGACCAGCGCGCCCAGGTTCCCCGGCGCCGCGCCGGCGGCAGCGCCGCGGCCGGCCGCGGCACCGCCGGGGCGAGCTGGGCCACCCGGGCCAAGATCTTCCCGCGCAGGGCTTCGCTCGCCGGGTGGCGGGTGAGGTCGGCGCGCAGGCGCTCGCGCAGGGCGCGATAGGCGGCGAGCTCGCCGCTGCAGGCGGCGCAGCCGGCGGCATGCGCCTCGAAGCCGAGGCTTGCCGCCGTGTCGAGCTCGCCGTCGAGATAGAGGTGGAGCCGGGCGCAGTCCGGCGTCGCGCCGCCGCCCGAGGCCACGTCCTTGGTCACCGAGCCGGTCATGCCGCGAGCTCCTTCAGGCTGCCCTGCAACAGTTTCCGCGCCCGCGCGAGGCGCGACATGACGGTCCCGATCGGCGCATCGATCACCGCCGCGATCTCCTTGTAGCTGAGGCCCTGGATCTCGCGCAGCAGGATGATCTCGCGAAATTCCACCGGCAGCGCCGCCACCGCGCGATCCAGCGCCGCCGCGTCCTGGCGCCGCTGCAGTTCCAGTTCCGGCGACGGCGGGGCATTGTCCTGGCGGTCGAGCTCCGCTTCCGCTGCCAGGCGCGCATCGTCGACGAAGACCAGCTGCTTGGATCGGTTTCGCGCCAGCCAGCTGAAACAGGCATTGCGCACGATGGCCAGCAGCCAGGGGCGCGCCGCGCCGCCGTCGAAGCGGTCGAAATACCTGAAGGCCCGCAGATAGGCCTCCTGCACGATGTCCTCGGCATCCGTCCGGTTGCCGCTCAGCCAGCTGGCCAGATTCATCGCGTCATCGAGATAGGGCAGCAGGGCCGCCTGGAACCGCGCCTGCCGGTCGACCTGGGACAAATCCGTCTCCGCCCGCTTTCGTTGCCCCCGTTGCCGTCGCCAATGTCGCGCCCGCCGGGACCGGTTGGCCGGCATCCCGGGAATGATGCCGCTGGGGATTATACCACGCGGCCGGCGATTTTATTCCCGCGGGCGATTCCGCGGAATAACGCCGGCGCCGGGCGGGTAATCCAGCTGTACGTCACTCCCCCACCCTCGAAAGGAAGCTTTCGCCATGACCCTTCAGCTCACCCGCCGCCACCTGGTCCGCCTTGCGGCGGTCGGCGGCGTCGCCTTCGCCTCCCGCCTCAGCCTGCGCCCCGGCATCGCCGCAGCGGAGGATTTCTATTTCGTCCAGCTCTCCGACCTGCATTGGGGGTTCCAGGATCCCAAGGTCAATCCCGATCCCCGGGCGACGCTGGAAAAGGCGATCGCCGCCGTCAACGCCGCGCCGCATCAGCCGGACTTCATCGTCATGACCGGCGATCTCACCCACAAGACCGAGGATGCCGTCGAGCGCCGCCGGCGGATGGCCGAGGTACGGGAGATGCTGGGCAAGCTGCGCACCGCGCGCCAGGTCTTCCTGCCCGGCGAGCACGACGCGGCGGCTGATCGCGGCCAGGCCTTCCAGGAGATCTTCGGGCCGCTGCATCAGAGCTTCGATCACAAGGGGCTGCATTTCGTCGCCCTCGACAACACTTCGGACCCGCAGGGTCTCCTGGGCGATGCCCAGCTCGCCTGGCTGGAGGCGGACCTGAAGGGCCAGAAGCCCGATCAGCCGATCGTCGTGCTCGCCCATCGCCCGCTGTTCGATCTGAAGCCGGACTGGGACTGGTTCACCCGCGACGGCGCCAAGGCCACGGCGCTGCTGGCGCCGTTTGCCAAGGTGACGGTGTTCTATGGCCACATCCACCAGCAGAACACCCATGTCGTCGGCAACGTGACCCATGTCGCGGCGCGCTCGGCGATGTATCCGCTGCCGGCACCGGGCGCCGCGCCGAAGAAGGCGCCGCTGCCCTGGGATCCCGCCGCATCCGATCACGGCATCGGCTGGCGGGAGATCGGCACCGCCGAAGAGCCGCTGCGGATCGACGACCACCTGACCGCCTGACCCCGCCAACCCCTGGAAGGAAGAATGCCATGACGAAGAAGTCCCTCAACCGCGCGGCGCTGCTCGCCGTGTTCCTGCTCGCCCTCGGCAGCCCGCTGGCCCTGGCCGAGGACACCGTGGAAACGCCCGACAGCGCCGCCAGCCCGGATTTCGCCCGGCTGAAATCCATGGTCGATGCCGGCGACTATGCCGATGCCCTGCCGGCCCTGCAGGCGCTCGATACCCGGACGCCCGACAATCCGGACGTGCTGAACCTGATCGGCTTCAGCCTGCGCAAGACCGGCCATGCCGAGCGCGCGCTCGATTTCTACAACCGGGCGCTGGCCCTGAAGCCCGATCACCTGGGCGCCAACGAATATCTGGGTGAATTGTATCTGGAGCTGAAGCAGCCGGCGATGGCGAAGCAGCGCCTGGAGGTCCTGCGCCAGGCCTGCGGCAGCTGCGAGGAGTTCACCGAGCTGCAGGCGAAGATCGATCAGGCGGCGGCCCTGCCCTAGCCCGCTCGCCCCGGCCTGCGATCCTCAGGGATCGCGGGCCGGCGCTGGGCGCTGCGGACGAAGCCGGTACCGGCCTAGCCCGCGGTGACCGTCACCTGGCGGATCCAGTAGGCGCCGCCGGTATTGATCAGCAGCACGCCGGCGAAGTCGCCCTGGATCTGCGTATCCCTCACCTTCGCCGCGATCTGGCCGTCCAGGGTCAGCGTCATGTTGCCCTGGGCGTCGCGGGTCAGCGACAGCTCGTGGGCGCGACCGTCCTCCAGATTGACGCCGCCGTTATAGGCGGCGATGGTCGTCGCCCCCTGGGCCGAAACCCGCTGGATCGACAGGCCGGGCGCGGCGCCGGGCTGATAGACCATGCGGTAGAGCGTGCTGCCCGAGGCGCCCTGATAGAGCCCGAGGTTCAGCGCCCCCTGCTTGTCCTTCGAGGTCAGCTTCACCTTGAAGGCGAAGGCGTTGGTGATCTTCGCCGGCGTGTAGATCGAGGCGAATTCGCTCTGGGCCTGGGTCGTGCCCTGCGGCGCCAGCAGCGCGCCGAGCACGCTGTTGACGTTGACCTTCTGCGGCCGGATCTTGCTGACCAGGCCGATGTTGTTGCCGCCGACATCGACGTTCCACTGCCCGGCACTAACCTTCCAGGCCGGATTGGCGGAGAAATTGCCGTCGGCGAAATTGTCCGTCAGCAGCACGGTGCCCGCCGGGACCCCCGCCGGCGGCTGCGGCTGGGGCGTCGCCGGATTGGCCGCCAGGGCCTCGTATTTCGCCTGCAGCGCCTTGAGATCGGCGAGGAAGTCCGGCGAGGCCGCCTGGTCGCGCTCCGCCTGGGCGATCTTCGCCTTCAGTTCCGCCAGCAGCTTCTGCATGTTGGAGCCCTGCCAGGGCTGATACTGCTGGGTGGTGGTGTCGGCCATGGCCGGCTGCGGCGACTCGAGCCCGGTCGCGAGGCCGAGCATCAGCCCGAGGGCCAGGGTCGATACCGTCGCCAAGCTGCGCGCTTTGGCCGAAAGCCGATAGGCGGGTGATAATTTCATGACAGGCATCCCAGTCGCTGAGTCGATCGGTTATGGTTGTCTAGGCTAAGATTGTTTAACGGAGCCGGCGGCCCAATGTTCCCGATTCAGGCGAACAGGAGCCGCCGACAGCCGGATTATGTAGGATCGGTGGCGTTTTGCCGAAGGCTTTTCTCGCACTTCTCCGTGACGTCCTCGGCATCTTCCTGGCCGCCGTACTGGCCGTCGGCCTCGCCGGCCGCCACGATCCGGGCTTCCTGGCGCTGATCCTCCTGGTCGGCGGTCCCGGCCTGTTCCTGGTCATGCGGCGGCATCTGGCCAGGATCCTGGCAGGTCCGGCCGCCGCCCGGACCGAGGCACCGGCCGAAGACCCTGCCGCGGCGACCGCCGTCCTGCTGGAGGCGGTGCCGGCGCCGGTCCTGGTGCTCGATGCCGGCCGCGACGTGCGCTTCGCCAATGCGGCGGCGACCCGGCTGTTCGGCGGCGCCCTGGCGGGGCGCAGCCTGATGGCCTTCCTGAGGCATCCGCCCCTGCTGGCGGCGATCGACCGCGCCGCCGCCGGTGAAACCACTGCCGGTGAAACCACTGGCGGCGAGACGACTGGCGGCGAGACTGCCGACGGCGTCGATTTGCCCGACACCAAGGGCCGCAGGCTGGTGGCGCGGATGAAGGCGATCGACCCGCCCCTGCCCGGCGGAGGGACGCTGCTGATCCTGATCGAGGATGCGACGGCGGCGGAACGGGCGGAGACCCTGCGGCGCGATTTCGTCGCCAATGTCAGCCACGAGCTGAAGACCCCGATCGCCACGCTGATGGGCTTCATCGAGACGCTGCGCGGCCCGGCCAGGGAGGATGTCGCGGCGCGCGAGCGATTCCTCGGAATCATGCAGACCGAGGCGGCGCGGATGAGCCGGCTGGTCGCCGACCTGCTCTCGCTGTCCCGCATCGAGATGAACGAGCATCAGCCGCCGGCGGGGCGCGCCGATCTGGGGGCGATCATCAAGACGGTGCTGGACGGCCTGACGCTGAAGGCTCAGCAGCGCGGCATCGACATCGTGACCCCGGCCCGGGACGGCCTGCCCGCCGTCGCCGGCGATGCCGACGAACTCACCCAGGTGGTGCAGAACCTGCTCGACAACGCACTGAAATACGCGCCGCCGCAATCCATCGTCAGCATCGGCGTCGAGCGCATCGTCGATCCGGTGGAATGCAAGGCGCGGCTGAGCGGCCTGCGCGAGCCGAAGGGCATGGTGGCGCTCAGCATCGCCGATCAGGGCGAGGGCATCGCCCGCGAGCATATCCCGCGCCTCACCGAGCGCTTCTATCGCGTCGATTCCGCCCGCTCGCGCGAACTCGGCGGCACCGGGCTCGGGCTGGCCATCGTCAAGCACATCGTCAGCCGGCACCGCGGCAGCCTGGAGATCGAATCGGGTCCCGGCAAGGGCAGCGTCTTCACCGTCTATCTGCCGCTGGCGGAAGGCCGGGACACGCCGGCGTCCTGACCTCAGGCCACCGTATCGACGCTGCCGCCGGGTGCCGGGGAGGCCGGGCCCTGCGTGGCACCGCCCTTGGCGACGCCGACCATGGCCGGCCGCAGCAGGCGGTCGTGGATCACGTAGCCCGCCTGCAGCACCTGCACGACGGTGCCGTTGGGCTGGCCGGTGCCCGGCACCTCGAACATCGCCTGGTGCAGGTTGGAATCGAACTTCTCGCCCATCGGCGAGAGCCGCTTGATCGCCTGCTTCTCGAAGGCGGCCTCGAGCTGGCGCTCGGTCGCGGCGACGCCTTCGAACAGCGTCTTCAGCGCCTCGTCATTGGCCAGGGCTTCCGCCGGGATGGCCTCCAGGGCGCGGCGCAGGTTGTCCGCCACGCCGACCATTTCGCGGGCGAAATTGCTGACGCCATATTTGGTCGCATCCTCGCGTTCGCGCGCCGCGCGGCGGCGCACGTTCTCGGTCTCCGCCATGGCCCGCAGCAGCTGATCCTTCAGCTGCGCCGCCTCGGCCCGCGCGGCCTCGAGCTGCTGCGCCGGCGACAGCTCGCCGCCGAGATTGACGTTGCCGGTCTCGCCGGGTCCGATCGGCGAATCGAAGCCGGGCTCGTTTTCGTTCGCGGTCTTGTCTTCGGTCATCATCATGCCGCGGTTTAACTCCAATGCGGTTATGAATGCAACGGTTGAATCGGCCCCGTTTTGCCCCGATTGCAGCCTGTCCGAGCCGGCCGAACGGGTCAGCCCAGCAGCTTGCCGATCAGCTTCGCCGTGTAGTCCACCATCGGGATGATCCGGGCGTAGTTGATCCGGCTCGGCCCGATCACCCCGACCGCGCCGATCAGCTGGCGCTGGCTGTCGCGATAGGGCGAGATCACCGCCGAACAGCCCGCTAGGCCGAAGAGATCGTTCTCGGCGCCGATGAAGATCTGCACGCCGTCGGCGATCTCGGCGGAATCCAGCAGTTTCAGCAGCTGTTCCTTGGTCTCGAGCGCGGCGAACAGGCCGCGCACTCTTTCCAGATCGGCCACTTCGGTGACGTTTTCAAGGAGGTGCGACTGTCCGCGCACGATGAGGGCGCCCTGCCCGGCGCCGTCCGACCAGGTGGCGAGCCCGGCCTCCACCACCTTGCGCGTCAGCCCGTCGAGCTCGGCTCGGTGGGTTTCCAGCTCGGCGGTGATCTCGCCCTTGGCCATGGCGATGGTGCGTCCGGCGAGGCGCTGGGTCAGGTAGTTGGTCGCCTCGGCCAGGGCCGAGGGCGGCAGGCCCAGGGGCACGTCGACGATGCGGTTCTCCACCATGCCGCCTTCGGTGACCATGACCACCAGGGCCCGGCCGGGGGCGAGATGGACGAATTCGATATGCTTCAGCGGCCGTTCGGTCTTCGGCGCCACCACCAGCCCGGCACAGCGCGACAGGCCGGAGAGCATGGTCGAGGCCTGTTCCAGCACCTCGGGCATGCTGCGCCCGATCGACTGGCACTGACCGTCGATCGCCGCCCGCTCCTCCTGGGTGAGGCCGCCCACTTCCATCAGCCCGTCGACGAACAGCCGCAGGCCGAGCTCGGTCGGCAGGCGCCCGGCCGAGGTATGCGGCGCGAAGAGCAGCCCCAGCTCCTCCAGGTCGGACATGACGTTGCGGATGGTCGCCGGCGAGAGCTGGCCCAGCCGGCGCGAGAGGGTGCGCGACCCGACTGGCTCCCCGGTCTCGAAATAGGCATCGACGATCAGCCGGAAGATCTCCCGCGAGCGCTCGGACAGCTCGCTCAGGACCGGTCGGTGCTGGGCCATGTTGCGCGGCATGTGATGCATGTTCGTCCCAATCCAACCCGCAGAATCTAGGAAGCCGGGCCCCTACCGTCAATGCGTCCGGGAGCGTCATCCGGTGCCGGTCCTGTCTGGATGACACGGCCGCCGGGCGCATGCAAGGATGGCGGAAACCGCAATTTGACGGAGCTGCCATGCGATTCCTGGTGTTTCAGCACATCGCCATCGAACATCCGGGCATTTTCCGGGATTTCCTCGCCAAGGACGGCATTTCCTGGGACGCCGTCGAGCTGGACGAGGGCCAGGCCATCCCGGATCTCGGCGGCTACGACGCCCTCTGGGTGATGGGCGGCCCGATGGATGTCTGGGAGGAGGACCGGCATCCCTGGCTGCGGGCGGAAAAGCAGGCGATCCGCGACTGGGTGCTGGAGCGCGGCAAGCCCTATTTCGGCCTCTGCCTGGGGCATCAGCTCCTGGGAGCCGCCCTCGGCGGCGAGGTCGGCAAGATGCCCCAGCCCGAGGTTGGGGTCTTGGAGGTCGAGCTCAATGCGGCCGGCCGGCGCGACCCGCTCTTCGCCGGCATCGCCCCCCGCTTCCATGCCCTGCAATGGCACGGCGCGGCGGTCCTGCAGGCGCCGGAGGCGGCCGTCCTCCTCGCCACCTCCCCGCTCTGCGCCAACCAGGCGATGCGGATCGGCGATGTCGCCTACGGCCTGCAGTACCACGTCGAGCTCACGCCGCAGACGGTGGCCGAATGGGGCGCGGTACCGGCCTATGCCTGCGCCCTCGATGCCACCCTCGGTCCGGGCGCCCTGCCCCGGCTGGATGCCGAGGCGACCGCCCGTATGGCGGGCTTCACCGCCAATTCGCGCAAGCTCTACGACAATTTCCGCGGCGTCATGCGCGGCCGCCGGGCGGCCTGAGCCGCGCGCGCCGCGCCGGCACGCTGATTTCGCGCCGCCGTCATATTCGACTGGTAACCGCCGGCGCCGGGCCTACATCTTGAACCGAAGCAATCCGAGCCGATGGAGTGATGCGCGATGAAACTGGCCGATGTGCGGCGCACTGCCTTCGCCATGCCGCTGACGAGCCCCTCCTATCCGCCGGGGCCGTACCGGTTCTTCAACCGGGAATACCTGATCATCACCTATCGCACCGATCCCGCGGCTTTGGCCGCCGTCGTCCCCGAGCCGCTGCAGGTGGCGGAGCCGCTGGTCAAGTACGAATTCATCCGGATGCCGGATTCGACCGGCTTCGGCGACTACACCGAGACCGGCCAGGTTATTCCCGTCACCTTCGAGGGCAAGCCCGGCGTCTTCGTGCATTCGATGTTCCTCGACGACGACGCGCCGATCGCCGGCGGCCGCGAGATCTGGGGCTTTCCCAAGAAGCTGGGCAATCCCAAGCTCAAGGTGGAGAGCGACGTCCTGGTCGGCACCCTGCATTACGGCTCGACGCTCTGCGCCACCGGCAGCATGGGCTACAAGCACCGCGCCGTGGATTTCAAGCCGGTCCTGGCGGCGATGGCAGAACCGAACTATCTGCTGAAGATCATCCCGCATGTCGACGGCACGCCGCGGATCCTGGAGCTGGTGCGCTATCACCTGGAGGACATCGAGCTGAAGGAGGCCTGGACCGGACCGGCGGCGCTCGACCTGCATGGCCATGCCCTGGCCGATGTCGCCAGATTGCCCGTGCGCGAGGTGGTCTCGGCGCTGCACCTGAAGGCCAATCTCACCCTGGGTCTGGGCAGCGTCGTCTTCGACTACCTGAAGTGAGATCCATTGGCCCAGATCCATTGGATCTGATTCCCTTGGCCTGGATGCCCGGCCCGGCTATGAACGGGTGATGCTGGAGGATCCCGCCCTCGAGACCCTGTTCATGCCCTTCGCCGCCGGCCTGCTCGACTGGCCGGCGCGGCGCACCCTGTTCCTGCGCGCCCGCAGCGGTCCGGCCTTGACCCGCCTGCCGCCGACCGATCTCGTCTGCGTGCAGACCTTCCGCCCCGATGCCGCGGGCCTGGAGGCGGCGGCCTTCGCTATCGAGGCGGCGACGCCCGACGAACTCTTCCCCCTGGTACTCGCCTTGCCGCCGCGCCAGCGCGACGAGGCCCGCGCGCTGCTCGCCCAGGCGGTCGCCCAGGCGGCTCCCGGCGGCACCGTCGTCGTCGCCCAGCTGAACGAGGAGGGCGCCCGCGGCGTCGAGGACGATCTCGCCCGCCTCGCCGGGCCGGTGGAAAGCCTCTCCAAGCGCAAGTGCCGGGTGTTCTGGACCCGGCCCACCGCGGTCGATGCCGGGCTGCTGGCGGAATGGGCGGCCTTCGACCGGCCGCGGCCGATTGCCGAGGGCAGGTTCCTGAGCCGGCCGGGCCTCTTCGCCTGGGACCGGATCGATGCCGGCTCGGCGCTGCTGGCCGCACATCTGCCGCAGGATCTCGCCGGACGCGGTGCCGATCTCGGCGCGGGCTTCGGCTATCTCGCGGCGGAGGTCCTGGCGCGCTGCCCGGGCGTGACCGCGCTCGACCTCTATGAGGCCGAGAGCCGCGCCCTCGATCTCGCCCGGCGCAACCTCGAAGCACCATCCCGCGCGGCACCTGGCGTGGCGCTGGATTTCCTCTGGCACGACGTGACCGCCGGCCTGCCGCGACGCTACGATTTCATCGTCACCAACCCGCCCTTCCACCAGGGCCGCGCCGAGCGCGTCGATGTCGGCCGCGGTTTCGTCACCGCCGCCGCCGCGGCCTTGGTCCCAGGCGGCAGATTGTGGCTGGTCGCCAACGCGCATCTGCCCTACGAAGCGGAGCTGAAGGCGCGCTTTTCCGGCTTCCGCTTCGTCGCGGAGACCGGCGGCTACAAGATCGTCGAGGCGGTGAAGGGGTAAGCCATGCGGATCGTCCGCCTGATCGCCAATCTCGGCTACGGCAGCCGCAAGGACGTGCAGCGCATGATCCGCGACGGCCGCGTCACCGATGCCGCCGGCGCGCCGGTCGAGGCGGATGCGCGCCTCGACCATGCCGAGCTCCGCCTCGACGGCGCCAGGCTGGATCCGGCGCCGGGCTTCACCCTGATGCTGAACAAGCCCACCGGCTATACCTGCTCGACCAAGGATCCCGGACGCATCGTCTATAGCCTCCTCCCCGAGCGCTTCCGCCTGCGCAAGCCGGCGCTCTCCACCATCGGCCGGCTCGACCGCGACACCTCGGGACTGCTGCTGTTCACCGACGATGGCGCCCTCTCCCATCGCGTCACCTCGCCGCGGAGCCGGATCGACAAGATCTACGAATGCACCACCGCCCGCGACATCGACCCCGCGGCGGTGGCGATCTTCGCCGGCGGCGAGCTGATGCTGGACTCGGAGACCACGCCCCTGCTGCCGGCGAAGATGGAGATCCTCGGGCCGCGCCAGGCGCGCCTCACCATTTCCGAGGGCCGCTATCACCAGGTGCGGCGCATGTTCGCCGCCATCGGCAATCACGTCGAGACGTTGCACCGGCCGGCGGTCGGCGGCCTCGCCCTTGGCGACCTGCCGTCGGGAAAATGGCGGATCTGCGATGCCGCCGACATCGCGCGCCTGTTCGCCGGCGCGGCGCCGGCTTAGCTCAGGGCGCGATCAGCCCGCCTTTCGCCCTGGCCTGGTCGTAGCGCAGGATCACCCGCGGATCGGGGAGGACCAGCTTCTCGTCCTTGCCGGCATAGTCGAGCCGCGCCAGCAGGTCCTTGATCACGTTGATCCGCGCCTGGCGCTTGTCGTCGGCGCGCACCACCGTCCATTCGGCGACCGGCGTATGGGTGCGGGCCAGCATCGTATCGCGCGCCTTGCTGTACTTGTCCCAGAGCTTCGCCGCCTTTTCGTCGATCGGGCTGATCTTCCACTGGGTCAGCGGGTCCTTGCGCCGCGCCGCCAGCCGCTGCTTCTGCTCCTTGCGGCTGATGTCGAGATAGTATTTCAGCAGCCGGATACCGGAGGCGACAAGCAGGTGCTCGAAGCGCGGCACCGCATCGATGAAGTCGGCATATTCGGCGGCGCTGCAGAATCCCATCACGTGCTCGACGCCGGCGCGGTTGTACCAGCTCCTGTTGAACAGCACCATTTCCGAGGGCGTCGGCAGATGCGCGACGAAGCGCTGGAAATACCAGGAGCCGCGCTCGCGGTCGGAGGGCACGCCCAGCGCCACCACCCGCACCTCGCGCGGGCTGAGATGCTCGATGATGCGCTTGATGGTGCCGTCCTTGCCGGCGGCGTCGCGGCCCTCGAAGATCACCAGAATGCGGTCGCCCTTGGCGATGATATGACGCTGCAGCTTCACCAGCTCGACCTGCAGGCGGTAGAGCTGGTCGTCGTAGTCGTCCTTGGCGAGGCCGGCTGCCGCCGGCGCCTTCCGGCCGGACTTCTTCTTCGCCATGATCGCGCCCTCCGGATTGCCTGGAGCGCCCATGATTGCATGCCGGCCCGCCCGCGTGTAGGGTCCGCGCATCTTCACCCGCCACCATCGAGGAAGTCCCGAAAATGCGCCCCCCGCAGATGCGCCCCTCAGGCCGCAGCCCCGACCAGCTCCGCAAGATCGAGCTGGTGGTGAATTTCGCCAAGCATGCCGAGGGCTCCTGCCTGGTCAAGTTCGGCGATACCCATGTGCTCTGCACCGCCTCGCTGGACGAGAAGGTGCCGCCGTTCCTGAAGGGCAGCGGCAAGGGCTGGGTGACCGCCGAATACGGCATGCTGCCGCGCTCCACCCATACCCGCACCGATCGCGAGGCGGCGAAGGGCAAGCAGTCGGGCCGCACCCAGGAGATCCAGCGGCTGATCGGCCGCGCCTTGCGCGCCGTCACCGACCTCAAGGGCTTCGGCGAGCGCCAAATCAAGCTGGATTGCGACGTGATCCAGGCCGACGGCGGCACCCGCACCGCGGCGATCACCGGCTCCTACGTGGCGCTCTACCACTGCTTCCAGTTCATGAAGGAGATGGGCGTCGTCAAGGCCATCCCGCTGATCGACCAGGTGGCGGCGGTCTCCTGCGGCCTGCACGAGGGCACGGCGGTGCTCGACCTCGACTACGCCGAGGATTCCAAGGCCGAGGCCGATGCCAATTTCGTGCTGACCGGCAAGGGCGGCATCGTCGAGATCCAGGGCACCGCCGAGAAGGATCCCTTCTCCGAGGCGCAGTTCATGGACCTGCTCGGCCTCGCCCGCAAGGGCATCGGCGAACTGACCCAGCTGCAGAAGCAGGCACTCGGCCTCTGACCGCGCGGAGCCCATCGCCATGCCACGCATCTTCACCGGCGATCGATTGGTGATCGCCAGCCATAATCCGGGCAAGGCGCGCGAGATCGCCGAGCTGCTGGCCCCCTTCAGCATCGAGGTGGTCTCGGCGGCCGCGCTCGGCCTGCCCGAGCCGGAGGAGACCGAGGCCAGCTTCATCGGCAATGCGCGACTGAAGGCGGTGGCCGCCGCGAAAGCCTCCGGCCTGCCGGCGCTGGCCGACGATTCCGGCCTCGCGGTGGCGGCGCTCGATGGCGATCCCGGCATCTATTCGGCGCGCTGGGCGGGACCCGGCAAGGATTTCGACGCCGCCATGGCGCGGGTGCTGGGTCTCCTCGAGGGCCGGCCCGACCGCAGCGCGAAATTCGTCTGCGCCCTGGCGCTCGCCTATCCCGACGGCAGCTGCGACGCCTTCGAAGGCGAGGTCCGGGGCCGCATCGTGGCTGCGCCGCGCGGCAGCCGCGGCTTCGGCTACGACCCCATCTTCCAGGCGACCGGCCAGGACCTCACCTTCGGCGAGATGGAGCCCGCGGCAAAACACGCCATCAGCCATCGCGCATCCGCCTTCCGGCAACTGGTCGCCGGCTGCTTCGCCCGCAGCTGAATCGGGTTCTGCTTGCGTTCCCTGGCCTTCTGCCGATAAAGCTCAGCCATGGCGTCCCCGAGCCCCCCCATCCTCATCGCCGGCCTGAACGACGCCGTCTGGGTTCCCGCCGGGAATTCGTCTCTCGATGACCGGCCGCTCCGCCTCGGCCACGCGCCTGCCGCCGCCCGGGCCCGGGCCGAGCCGCCTTTGGTCTGCCATCTCCCCGCCGTCTGCCGCCGGCTGAAGGCCGAGCGCTTCCCGGCCTTCGACCTCCTCGAGCTCTATGCCTTCGTCCGCCCGGCCAGCTTCTGTCTGCCCACCCCGCGCGGCCTCGCCCAGGCGCTCGGCCTGCCGCTGGCGCCCAAGCCCGGCCTCGAGGCTCAGGCGGCGATCCTGCCGCTAGCCGCCGAGGCCCTGCTCCGCGAACTCGCCGCCGCCGACCGCCGGCGCCGGCGCATCCTCGGCATCGCCTGGGCGATGGCTAAGGGCGGCTGGAGCTGGGGACCGGCGGTGCTGGCGGCCCTCGGCCCCGCGGCCGAGCGCGACGCCAAGGCGATGCCCGGGATCGGCGTCTGGGAAGACCTGCCGGAATGGTCGGAAACCGCCCCGGTCGCACCCGCCGACAGCTTCCCGGTCGAGGTCGCCGAGACCCGCGACCGGCTCCTCGCCCTGCTCGGCCCCGATGCCGAGCGGCGGGCGCCGCAGATGGATTACGCCACCGCCCTCACCCCGGCCTTCGCCCCGCGCGAAGCCGAGAACGCGCCCAACGTGGTCCTCGCCGAGGCCGGGACCGGCGTCGGCAAGACCCTGGGCTATATCGCGCCCGCCGGGCTCTGGGCCGAGAAGAACAAGGGGCCGGTCTGGATCAGCACCTTCACCCGCCACCTGCAGCACCAGATCGACGGCGAGCTCAACCGGCTCTACGCCAACCCGGCGCTGAAGGCCGAGAAGGTCGTCATCCGCAAGGGCCGCGAGAACTATCTCTGCCTGCTCAACCTTGCGGAACTGGCCGGCGGGCTCGGCACCCGGCCGCAGGATGCCATCGCCTTCGGGCTGATGGCACGCTGGGCGATGGCGACCCGCGACGGCGACATGGTGGGCGGCGACCTGCCCGGCTGGCTGCCCGACCTGGTCGGGCCCGGCCGCAGCCTCGGCCTTGCCGACCGGCGCGGCGAATGCGTCTATTCCGCCTGCCCGCATTACGGCCGCTGCTTCATCGAGCGCGGCATCCGGCGCGCCCGCAAGGCCGACATCGTCATCGCCAACCATGCCTTGGTGATGATCCAGGCCGCCCTCGGTCCCGACGACCAGAACCTCCCCACCCGCTACATCTTCGACGAGGGCCATCACCTGTTCGCGGCGGTGGATTCCGCCTTCGCCGGCCACCTGACCGGGCAGGAGACCACCGATCTCCGGCGCTGGCTGCTCGGCGGCGAGGGCGGGCGCAGCAGCCGGGCACGCGGCCTGAAGCGCCGCATCGACGACCTGGTGCTCGACGACGCCAAGGCGATCGAGCTGCTCGACGCCATCCTGCAGGCCGCCCGCGCCTTGCCCGGCGAAAGCTGGCATCAGCGGCTGATCGACGCCCGGCCGGTGGGTCCGGTCGAGGCCTTCCTCGCCAGCGTTCGCCACCAGGTCCTCGCCCGCGCCGCCGATGCGCGCAGCGGCTATTCGATCGAATGCGGCACCCAGCCGCTCGACCCGCACGTCGCCGAGGCCGCCCTCGAGCTCGACCGCGCGCTGGGGCGCCTGCAGGCGCCGATGCGCGAACTGGCGGCGCGTCTCGCCAAGCGCCTCGACACCGATGCCGATATCCTCGATCCGCAGATGCGGATCCGCATCGAGGCCATGGTGCGCGGCATCCAGCGCCGGGCCGAGAACGAGCTCCAGGCCTGGCGCGCGATGCTGAAGGCCTTCGCGGCGGCGACGCCGGCGGAATTCGTCGACTGGTTCGCCCTCGAGCGCAGCGACGGGCGCGAGATCGATGTCGGGCTCTACCGCCACTGGCTCGACCCGACGATCCCCTTCGCCGAGGCGGTGGCGAAGCCCGCCCACGGCATTGTCGTCACCTCGGCGACGCTCACCGACGGCAGCGGCTCGGCGGAATCCTGGGACGGCGCGGAGGCGCGCACCGGCGCCCGGCATCTGCCGAAGCCGGCCTTCCGCCTGCGCGTGCCCTCGCCCTTCGACTATCCGCGCCAGACCCGGGTGATGATTGTCACCGACCTGCAGCGCGACGACATGGACCAGATCGCCGGCGCCTATCGCAGCCTGTTCCTGGCGGCGAAGGGCGGCGCCCTCGGCCTTTTCACCGCCATCGCCCGCCTGCGCGCGGTGCATCGCCGCATCGCCCCCGCCATGGACAAGGCCGGCATCGATCTCCTGGCGCAGCATGTCGATGCGATGGATACCGCGACCCTCATCGACATCTTCCGCGGCGAGGAGGATGCCTGTCTTCTCGGTACCGATGCGGTGCGCGACGGCGTCGACGTGCCGGGCCGCGCGCTCCGCCTCATCGTCTTCGATCGCGTGCCCTGGCCGCGCCCCGACATCCTCCACAAGGCGCGCAAGGCGCATTTCGGCGGCACCGCCTACGAGGACCAGCTGACGCGCCTGAAGCTGAAGCAGGCCTTCGGCCGCCTGATCCGCCGCGCCGACGATCACGGCGTCTTCGTGCTCCTCGACAAGGCGATGCCGTCGCGCCTGCTCACCGCCTTTCCCGAAGGCGTCGCCGTCGAGCGCATCGGCCTGAAGCAGGCGATCGAGGCGACCGCGGCATTCCTGAACCCGCTCTAGCGCCGGCAACCCTCTCCCTAACCCTCCCCCAAACTGGGGGAGGGGACTGCACCGAATGCTTGCATCGAACTGCCGAACCCGATCTCGATCTGGTCCCCTCCCCCTTCTATTGGGGGAGGGTTAGGGAGAGGGTGCCTGCAACGATCGCGCTCTAGCGGATGCCCATCCAGTTGAACAGCAGCGACAGCGTCACCACCGAGGCCAGGGTCGAGGCCATGATGACGCCGGTCGAGCGCTGGGTGTAGACGCCGTAGCGGCTGGAGAGCACGAAGGTCAGCGAACCGGTGGGCAAAGCCGCCAGGGTGATCAGCGCGCGGCTCCAATCGGCGTCGAGCGGCACCAGCCAGATGAGCGCGAAGGTGATGGCGGGATGCAGCAGCAGCTTCACCGCCGTCAGCGCCGCGATCTCGGCACGATCGCCGCGGAAGCTCTTTCCCACCATGAATAGGCCCATGGCGAAGAGCGCCGCCGGCGGCGCCGCGGCGCCGAGGATGTCGCAGAAGCGCCCGAGGAAGGTCGGCATGCCGAAGCCGCAGGCGGACCACAGGATGCCGGCCAGGGCGGAGAGCACGAGCGGCGATTTGGCGACGCCCTTGGCCACGTCCGCCAGGACATGGCCGAGCCGCTCGGCCCGGCTCTGGGCGAATTCGACCACCGCGATGTAGAAGCCCATCACCACCGCGCCGTTGATCAGCGTGGCGATGATCGCCGGCAGCTTGCCGCTGTCGCCGAAGGCGGTGATCAGCAGCGGGATCCCCATGTAGCCGGTATTGGAGAAGATCGCCGACATGTTCTGCAGGCCGAGCTCCGCGCCGTTGCCGGGAAAGAACCGGCGCCCGATCAGGAACACTGCCAGCGCCACCGCGATCATCCCCGCCATGTAGGCGGCGAGGAACGGCAGGTTGAGGATCTCGCCCAGCGGCACCCGGGCGGTGGCGACGAAGAACAGTGCCGGCAGCGCGGCGAAATAGACGAAGCCATTCAGCGCCTCGGAGGCCGCCGCGCCCAGGATACCGCCGCGGCCGCAGAGATAGCCGGCAAGGATGATGGCGAAGACGGGAAGGACGACGTCGAGGATGGCCTGCATGGCGGCAAAGTGGCAGAGCCCCGGAGCCCCCGTCCAGCGCCAAGCCGACATGCCGCCCCGCCCATCCGTCATCCTCACCGCCTTTCGTCATCCCCGGGCTTGACCCGGGGACCCACGCGTTCCTGCGCGGGCGACGTAAAGTCGTGGGTGGCCGGGCCAAGCCCGGCCATGACGGAGGGAGAGGGTCACCGGCGGAACAGGCATATGTTCCTCTTCTGTTCTTGACATTACCGCATAAAGCGTGTATATTGGACTGTATTGGCCTATGCGTAATCCCAGGGTGCGATCGCCCCCCGCAGAAAACCGCCGGCCGGATGGACTCGCCCGGTTGCCCGTCGGTGCCAGCCGCCCCTTCCTATGGATCCTGGGAACTCAGGGGAGGGAAGATGCGGCGCCGTCCGGTGCCCGGCTCGGGGGCCTCATGGGTTTGTCATCCGGGGCGACGCGCCGCCCTGGCCGGCCGGCAACGCCGACGGAGGACACGGGCAACGCCGCAGGGGAACATCCGGGAAGCCTTGAGTTGGGGCCGGCGAAACCGCTAGATTGCGCCGCGAAACCCCAAAGGATCGGATATCCGCATGATGAACCATCACGCCGCCCTCATCTACACCATGGTCCTGATGTCGGCCGCCGACCGCAACATGACCGATGCGGAGATGTCCACCATGGGCGATCTGGTCTCGCATCTGCCGGTGTTCCGCGACTACGACAAGTCGAAGATCGCCAAGACCGCCTCGGGCTGCATCGACGTGCTGAACGGCAAGGAGGGTCTCGACGGCGTGCTGCATGCGATCAAGAAGGCGCTGCCCGACCGCCTGCGCGAGACCGCCTATGCCCTGGCCTGCGACGTCGCCGCGGCGGACGGCAAGGTCAGCCAGGAGGAGGCGCGCCTCCTCGATCTCATCCGCTACGAGCTGGAGATCGGCAAGCTGGTCGCCGCCGCCATCGAGCGCGGCGCCCGCGCCCGGCATTTGACGGTTTAATCCCGGCTGCGGCGCCGGATGTAGGGTCCCGGCCCGGCGGCACAGGAAACGCCGGAATCCCAATGGAATCAGGGGCAAGGCACCTGTTCATCCGATTCCGCTTCGGCTAGGCTGCGCCTCTTCGCCGACCGGACCGGGGGATCGGATCCGAGTCGGCGCCAGACCAACCACTACGAGGCTGGAAGCGGGGCATGAGGTTCACCAGGGGAAAGAACGGCCGCCGCGGCCGCCTGCTCGCCGCCGCGCTGGCGCTGGGTCTCGGCGTCGCCGCGCCGGCGGCGGCCCAGGATAGCGACGCCCGGCAGGCCGCCTATGACGCGCTGCTGCAGGATCCCGGCAATGTCGACAAGGCCTTCGCCTATGTCGATACGCTGGTCCAGGACCGGGACTACGAGGCGGCGGTGGCGGTGCTCGAGCGCCTGGCCCTGCGCTATCCCGACGAGGCGAAGATCCGCCTCGAGATCGGCGTCCTCTATTACCGGCTCGGCTCCTATCTGATGGCCAACCGTGCCTTCGACCAGGTGCAGGCGATGCCGGATGCCGATCCGGCGCTGAAGCAGCGCGCCGAGGAATTCTCCCGCAAGGCGAAGCCGCAGACCGTGCAGTCGCAGTTCTCCGGCAAGCTCTATGCCGGGCTCCGCTACCAGACCAATGCCAATGCCGGGCCCGACAGCCACAACATCCAGGATTTCGACGCCACCATCGACCGGCCGAAGGATGCCGATCCCGACGATGATCTTGGCGGCTTCGGCGGCTTCATGCTCAGCCACGTCTACGATTTCGACGCCCAGAACGGCGCCGCCCTGGAGACCGAGGCCAGCGGCTTCGCGCTCTACCACACCGACGTCACCGATCTCGACGAGCTGCATTTCGGCCTGCAGAGCGGCATCGGCGTCAATCCCTTCGCCGCCCTCGGCGACCGGCTGCGCATCCAGCCGCGCGGCAATCTGGAATTCACGGTCGAGGACGGGGAATGGCTGGAATTCGGCGGCGGCCCCGGCATCGGCGTCAGCTACAAGGCCTCGGAGACGGTGCGCCTCACCGCCGATTACGACGTGCTGTTCCGCAACTTCGACCATGTCGCGGATCTCGGCGACACCCAGCTTTACAGCGGCAGCGAGCAGCAGGGCGGCATGGCGGTCGCCTGGCAGGTCCTGCCGAAGACCACGCTGAGCTTCGGCTTCGGCGGCCGCTTCGCCGATACCCGGAAGGACGAACTCGACTTCAACGCGGTGAATGCCTCGATCGGCCTGCTGCAGGCCTATGCCTCGCCGATCGAGGCGATGCCGCTCGACTGGTGGTTCAGCCTGGGCGCGCGCTACGAGGGGCGCTGGTACCAGGGCATCGATCCGGAGATCGACGACGACGTGAAGCGCCAGGACGACGTCTACCGGGTCTCGGCCACCAACCTCGTTCCCCTGAACGACGCCTGGAGCGTCACCCAGCAGGTCGAGTACCTGATCGTCGATTCGAACCTTTCGAACTTCTCCTACGACAACTTTGCTGCGACTTTGTCCGCCAACTGGCGGTTTTGAGGTAAGCCCAGATGATCAAGCGCGATTGGCTTGTCGGTATCGGTCTGCTCTCCAGCGGCCTCGGCGCCGCCTTGGGGACCCAGGCGGCCCTGGCACAGTCGACCGCGATCGGCGCCGTGGCGGCGGTCAATCCCCAGGCGGAGGGCCAGGCGCCGGGCGGCGCCGGGCAGACCCTGATGATCGGCGCCAGCCTGGTCCAGGACGAGCGGATCACCACCGATGCCGACGGCCTGGTCGACGTCATGTTCGCCGACCAGTCGAGCCTGACGATCGGCGCCGGTTCCGAGGTGGTGCTCGACAAGTTCGTCTACGATCCCGCCAGCCAGACCGGCGAGCTCGCGATCAACATCAGCCAGGGCGCCCTGCGCTTCATCGGCGGCCGGATCAGCAAGACCAGCGCCGTCGAGATCCACGGCCCGACCGCCACCATGGCGATCCGCGGCGGCATCGGCCTGTTCTATTTCCCGCGCGGCGGCGACGGCTATGCGGTCTTCGTCTATGGCCGCGAGCTGAAGATCATCGGCATCGACGGCATCGAGCGCCTGATCACCCGGCCGGGCTTTGCCATCCGCTTCCCGGCCGACGGCGGTCCGCCCAGCGAGCCCTTCCGCCTGACGGCGCAGCAGCTCGAGGAGATCCGCAAGGCGCTGGAGGGCAGGAACACCGGCCAGGCCGGCGGGCTGCCGCCGGGCCAGCTGGGCCCGATCATCCGGATCGGCTCCGGCGAGCTGCCGGATCGCGGGATCGACGATCTGCCGATCGACGATCTCGGCTTCGACAATCTCGAGGTCCTGGATTCGCTGAACCGCTTCGTCGTCATCGACACCGTCCAGGTCAGTTAGGCGCGGCGGGAGCGGCCCGCCGATGCGCCTGCTCTTCGCCACCACGGTCGCGCATCTGCCGGAGGGGATCGGCGGCATGCAGACCAGCACCCATGCCCTCGCCCGGCGCCTGCAGGATGCCGGCGTCGAGGTCGCCGCCTTCGCCGCCGCCCGGCGCCCGGGCCAGCTGGTCGAGGATGCCGCGGCGGCGCCAACGCTCAACCTCGACCAGCTCATGGGCTATCCGACCTTCCGCGCCAGCCGGCCGCTGCACTCCTTCGGCGCGGTGCTGGAAAGCTGGCCCGCCGATATCGTTGTGCTGCCTTACGGCACCGGCACGGCGCCGCTGGCGGCACTCGCCCTCGCCCGCGGCCTGAAGCTGATCCTCTACGTGCACAGCGTCGAGCCGCGCGACCTTGCGGCCTTCATCGTCGAGCAGCCCGGCCTCGCCTATGTGGCGAATTCGCGCTTCACCGCCCGCCGCCTGCAGGCGCTGCTCGGCATCGAAGCCGCGATCCTGCCGCCGGTGATCGAGCCCGGCGACTATCGGGTGGCGGCCCCCGGCGATGCGGTGGCGATGATCAACCCCACCATCCACAAGGGCGCCGAGATCTTCTTCCGCCTGGCGGCGGCGCGGCCGCGGATCCCCTTCCTCGCGGTGGAGAGCTGGGGCCTCGCTCGGACCTGGCGCGGCATCCTCGCCAACCGCGCCGCGGCGCTCGGCAATGTCGAGCTCTGGCAGCCCGGCGAGGACATGCGAGAGGTCTATCGCCGGGCGCGGGTGCTGCTGATGCCCAGCGGCCACGAGGAGACCTTCGGACGCAGCCTCGCCGAGGCGCAGGTCTCCGGCATCCCGGCGCTGGTCTCCGACCGCGGCGCCCTGCCCGAGACGGTCGGCGCCGGCGGGCTGGTGGTGCCGCTGCATGCGTCGCCCGGGGCCTGGGCGGCGGCCCTCGACCGGCTGTGGAACGATCCCGCGGAATATGCCCGGCGCTCGGCGGCGGCCGGCATCCAGGCGGCGCGGCCCGAGCTCGATCCGGCGCTGATCGCCGCCGGCTTCCTGCGCCTGGCCGAGACCCTGATTGCCGCCTGAGCGCAGCGGGGATCCGCGGGAATTCAAGGGAATCCGAGGGGCACTCACAAAGTCTTGATGGGAATCGAGAATCCGGTCGCCTATTCTGGCCGGATCGACCGCAACACCGTCCTTAGGGGGATTCGATGTCCGACGCTCTGCGCTTTGCCCCGGCCCTCGGCCGGCTCCTGATCGCCATCATCTTCATCATGAGCGGCTTCGGCAAGCTCACCGATTTCGCCGGCTCGGTCGGCTATGCGGAATCCGTCGGCATGCCGCTGCCGCAGCTCGGCATCGCCGCCGCCATCGTCGTCGAGTTCTTCGGCGGCATCGCCCTGGTGCTCGGCTTCAAGACGCGCTGGGTGGCGGCCGCCATCGCGGTCTTCTCGATCGTCGCCGCCTTCCTGTTCCATGCGAATTTCGCCGACCAGATGCAGGCGATCAATTTCTGGAAGAACGTGGCCATCGCCGGCGGCCTGCTGCAAATCGTCTATTTCGGCGCCGGGCCGCTCAGCCTCGACAATCGCGGCAAGTAATCGGAGAGGGCCGGCTAGGCGGCGGCGGTGCGCCGGGGCCGGCTGACGACCCGCAGCTTGCCGCTCTTGCCGCCGCCGCAGAAGAAGCGGTCGGCACCGTCGGATTCGAGGCCGGAGACGCCGGTGCCGGCGGGCATCTCGAGCGTCTCCAGGACCTCGCCGGTCTTCGGGTCGATCCGCCTGAGGTCGCTTTTGTCGTCCTCCCAGGTCCCGTGCCAGAGCTCGCCCTCGACCCAGGTGACGCCGGTGACGAAGCGGGTGCATTCGATGGTGCGCAGGATGGCGCCGGTCTCGGGATCGACCTGGTGGATCTTCCGGTTGCGGTGCTGCCCGACCCAGAGCGTGCCTTCCGCCCAGGTGAGCCCGGCGGCGCCGCCCTCCGGCGTCGGGATGGTGGCCAGCACGCGGCCGGTCTTCGGGTCGATCTTCTGGATGCGCGCCTCGGCGATCTGGAAGAGGTGCCTGCCGTCATAGGCGGTGCCCGCCTCGGCGGCGACGTCGATCATGCGCAGGGTCTTGCCGCTCGCCGGGTCTATGGCGTTCAGCGTGTCGCCGCCGGCGACCCAGACGTTGCTGCCGTCGAAGGTGACGCCGTGCACGTGCTCGATGCCGGGAAAGGGCCCGTATTCGCGGAGGATCTTGGCGGGTGATGTTTTCATGGCGTCATCCTAGTCGGTCGGCAGGCGGGCGGGGAGTAACAATACCGTCGTGAATCCCGGCATCGGCGGGGTCATCCAGCGCCGCGCCCGGCCGCGCCCGAGGAACTGCACCTTGCCCGCCGCCGCCAGCGCATCGAGGGCGCGCTGCACGTTGCGCTGGCTGACGCCGAGCGCCAAAGCGAGGGCCGAGCTCGACCAGGATTCGCCGTCGGCGAGGAAGGCGAGCACCGCGCCATGCCGCTCCTCGACCGGGCGCGCCAGCACCACGACCTTGCGGCCGCGCGGCGCCACCAGCCGGAAGCCCTGCGGCGTCGCGCTCACCCCGGCCAGGCCGCGCAGGGCGCCGCGCAGCCGGCCGATCTCGACCCGCAGCCGGGCGCGATGGGACTCGTCGGCGCGCTTCGCCCCGAAGGCGCGGACGACCAGCGCGTCGCGGGAGACGTCGCCGGGCCAGGCCTCGCCCAGGGTGCGCGCCAGGGCGAAGAGGACCGGACGCCGCGCCAGCGCGACCTGCCGGCGCGGATCGCGCACCAAATGGCGACAGGCATCGACGACCAGCGCCTTCGCGCCCAGCAGCGCTTCGACCTCGGCCAGCAGCAGCGGGCGCGCCGCGCCGCGCTCGATCAGCCGCGCCGCCGGTGTCGCCAGCGCGCGGGCGGCGCTCTCGACCTCCGCCGTCAGGGCCGGGATGCCGGCCCGGCGCGCGGCGACGGCCGCACGTTCCAGCGCGGCCTTCGCGACCCCCGCCCGCAGGCGGCGCAGGGCGATGCCGGCCACCACCAGTTCGTGGGCGGTGCGCAGCGCCGGCGGAAAGGGTGCGGGATCCAGTTCCGCCAGCGCCGCCTCGGCCGCCAGCAGATGGCCGATGAGGAGATGGCGGCGGACCTCGAGATAGCGGGCATGGGCGGCGTTCAGCCGGTCGCCATGGGCCTCGAGGGTCGCCCGCGCCGCCGCCAGCGCCTTTGCCGGCCAGGCGAGGTCGCGCGAGACGAAGGCGATCTCGGCCTCGGCAACGACGCATCTCGCACGCGCCACGGCCTCCTTCGGGCCGAAGCCGCGCGCCGCGCGCCGCAGCAGCGCCTTGGCGCGGACGAGGTCGCCGAGCTGCGCCATGGCGATGCCGCGCAGCGCCAGCGCCGGCGCGTCGTCGCGCAGGGCGACGCGGTCGAGGGCGGCGAGCGGATCACCCGCCGCCAGGGCGCGCGCCGCAGCCGTGATCAGCGAGTCCATCGGAATCCCGCCACACTTGTCACTCCCAGCTTTTTCAGTCCGCGGCCAATCTATCGCAGGACCGGCAACCCGCAAAGCCGCCGCGGTCGCCGACCGCAGGGCGATGCATTTCCAAGGGAGTGAAGACGATGACGACACATGCAACCGGAACCCGCGCGGCCTGGCTGGCGGCGCGGCTGGATCTCATCCAGGCGGAGAAGGACCTCACCCGGCGCAGCGACGAACTGGCGCGGCGGCGCCAGGCGCTGCCCTGGGTGCGCATCGACAAGGCCTATCGCTTCGAGACCGAGGAAGGCAACGTCGCGCTGGCCGAGCTGTTCATGGGGCGCTCGCAGCTCCTCGTCTACCACTTCATGTTCGGGCCCGACTTCAAGGCCGGCTGCCCGTCCTGCTCGGCAGTGGCTGACGGGTTCAACGGCTCGGTGGTGCATCTCGCCCATCACGACGTGACGCTGATGGCGGTGTCGCGGGCACCGCTGGCAAAACTGCAGGCCTACAAGAAGCGCATGGGCTGGACCTTTCCCTGGGCCTCGTCGCAGGGCAGCGATTTCAACTTCGACTTCAACGTCTCCTTCACCGAGGAGCAGCAGCGCAGCGGCAACGTCGAGTACAATTTCGAGCGCGGCGGCCATGCCCTGGACCTCGTTCCCGCCCCGCCGCCGGTGGTCGAATTCGCGGCGATGTCCGGCACCGACGCGCCCACCTATGCCCGCGACCGGCCGGGGCTGAGCGCCTTCGTGCTGGAGGACGGCGCGGTCTATCACACTTATTCCACCTATGCCCGCGGGCTGGACGGCCTCTGGGGGATGTATCAGTGGCTCGACCGCGCGCCCAGGGGCCGCAACGAAACCGGCGCCTGGTTCCGCCGCCACGACGAATACGGCGGGAATTGAACCGCGTCGCCGGCAGCAGCGGCGATGCCCGTATTGGCTTCCGACCGGGCCTTCCGCGTCACCGCGGCGCTGCTGTTTGCCGGCAGCGTTGCGGCGACGATCGCCTGGAGCGGTGCGATGTCGGCAATGGGCGGCGTGCCGATGCCCGGCCGCTGGAGCCTGTCGATGGCCTGGATGCCGGTCTGCGGAAGCACCTGGCCGGCGACCGCGGCGGCGTTCCTCGGCATGTGGAGCGCGATGACGGCGGCGATGATGCTGCCGGTCCTGGTCCCGCAGCTGCAGGACTATCGCCGCGCCCTCGCCCCGACGCATCAGGGGCGGCACGACGGGCTGACCGCGCTGGCCGGCCTCGGCTACTTCGCCGTCTGGCTCCTGCTGGGCGTCGCGGTCTTTCCGCTGGGGGCGGCGGCGGCGGCGATCGCGATCGCGTCTCCGTCCCTGGCCCGCGCGGTTCCACTCGCTGCCGGCATCGTGGTCATCGGCGCCGGTACCTGGCAGTTCACCGCCTGGAAGGCGCGCCGCCTCGCCTGCTGCCGGGAGGATCCGGATTGCTGCCGCCTTCTGCCGGCGGACGCCCGCACGGCCTGGCGGCACGGGCTGCGCCTCGGCCGCGACTGCTGCCTCTGCTGTGCCGACCTCACCCTCGTCCTGCTGGTCCTCGGGGCGATGGATCCGGCGGCGATGACGGCAGTGGCTGCGGCCGTCATCGTCGAGCGGCGCGCCAAGGACGGCGCGCGCGCTGCCGGCGGCGTCGGGCTGGGCATCATCGCCCTTGGGCTGGTCTTGATTTTGCGGGCGGGCGGGAGTGGCGTCTTATTCGTGGAACAGACCGCGGGGGATGGGGTTCATGCCTCACATCCCAGTCTTATCGTGCCCCCTGGGCTTTGACCGGGGCCCCTTCGACCAACCCGAGGAACCTGTCATGAAGAAGTTCGCCCTCTCCTGGCGGCCGCTTGCCGCCATGTCCGCCCTCGCCCTGATCGCCGCCTGCTCGACCTATGGCGAGCAGCCGATGCAATCGACCCGCCCGACGCAGCCAATGGCCGGCAATGTGATGACCAATGCCGGCGGCATGACCCTCTACACCTATGACAAGGACGAGATCGGCAAGTCGAATTGCGACGGCGCCTGCGCGATCTACTGGCCGCCGCTCCTCAGCGGCGCGGCGGCGATGCCCGCCGGCAAGCTGACGCTGGTCACCCGCGACGACGGCGTGAAGCAGTGGGCGACCGAGGGCAAGCCGCTCTACACCTTCGCCGACGACAAGAATCCGGGCGACATCAACGGCGACGGCTACAAGGGCATCTGGCACGTCGTCCGCTAGGACCGCGTCCGATCCGAAAACGACTTGGCCCGCCTGCATCGGTTATGCAGACGCAAGCGGGCCAAAGCGCCTGGACCATCACTGTCGACTGAGCGACGCGATCAGCCGGCCTGGGCTTCCGACTGGCGGCTCGCCTTCTTGCGGTCGTGTGGGCTGAGCAGGGCCTTGCGCAGGCGCGAGGATTTCGGCGTCACCTCGACCAGCTCGTCGTCCTCGATATAGGCGATGGCCTTCTCCAGCGTCATCGCCCGCGGCGGGGTGAGGCGGATCGCCTCGTCCTTCGAGGTGGTGCGGATGTTGGTCAGCTGCTTGCCCTTCAGCGGGTTGACCTCGAGGTCGTTGTCGCGGCTGTGCTCGCCGATGATCATGCCCTCGTAGACCGCCTCGCCGGGATTGATGAACAGCGTCCCGCGCTCCTCGATGTTCCACAGCGCATAGGCGACCGAGGTGCCGTCGGCGGTGGAGATCAGCACGCCGTTGCGCCGGCCCTCGATCGGGCCCTTGAACGGCGCATAACCGTGGAACAGGCGGCTCATCACGCCGGTGCCGCGGGTATCGGTCATGAACTCACCATGATAGCCGATCATGCCGCGCGCCGGGACATGCAGCACCAGGCGGGTCTTGGCGCCGCCCGAGGGCTTCATCTCGACCAGCTCGCCGCGGCGCTGGCCGAGCTTGTCGATGACGACGCCGGTGAAGGCATCGTCGACGTCGATCACCACCTCCTCGATCGGCTCCAGCTTCTGGCCGGTCTGGGAATCGAACTGGTAGATCACGCGCGGCCGGCTGATCGAGAGCTCGAAACCCTCACGGCGCATCTGCTCGATCAGCACGCCGAGCTGCAGTTCGCCGCGGCCGGCCACCTGGAAGGCGTCCTTGTCCTCGGTCTCGGTCACCTTGATGGCGACGTTGCCCTCGGCCTCGCGCATCAGGCGCGTGCGGATCATGCGG
>CAZKDH010000084.1:0-138075 GCA_964551505.1 uncultured Rhodospirillaceae bacterium | reverse complement strand
GAGATCGGCGCGATCGGCCGCGGCGAGGACATGGAAATTACGACCTACCTGGAGAAGGCGGTCACCAGCGAACTCTCGGCCAACATCATCGACCTGTGCCCGGTCGGCGCGCTGACGTCGAAGCCCTATGCCTTCACCGCGCGGCCCTGGGAACTGAACAAGACGGATTCGATCGATGTCCTCGACGCCGTCGGCACCAACACCCGGATCGACGTCAGGGGCAGGGAAGTCCTGCGCATCCTGCCGCGCCTCAATGAGGACGTGAACGAGGAATGGATGGCGGACAAAGGCCGCTTTGCCGTCGATGGTCTGAAGCGCCAGAGGCTGGATCGCCCCTATGTCCGGGTGAACGGCAAGCTCCAGGCCGCTTCCTGGCAGCAGGCGTTCGACGCCATCGCCGCGCGGGTGAAGGGCCTGGCCGGGAGCAAGATAGCCGCCATCGCCGGCGACCTCTGCGACGCGGAATCGATGTTCGCGCTGAAGGAGCTGATGGCCGGGCTCGGTTCGGGCAATCTCGATTGCCGGCAGGACGGCGGCGCCCTCGATCCCAAGGCGCGCGCATCCTACCTGTTCAACTCGACCATTGCCGGCATCGACAAGGCGGACGTCATCCTTCTGGTCGGTACCAATCCGCGCTGGGAAGCGCCGGTGATCAATGCCCGCATCCGCAAGCGCTATCTGAAGGGCGGCTTCAAGGCGGCGGCGATCGGGCCGAAATTCGACCTGACATATCCGGTGGAGTATCTCGGGACCGGCGCCGACACCCTGGCGCAGTTGGCCGGCGGCGGCCATGCCTTCGCCGATGTCCTGAAGAATGCCAAGGCGCCGATGCTGATCCTGGGGCAGGGGGCGCTGGCCCGGGGCGATGGTGCGGCTGTGCTGGCGCTTGCCCGCAAGCTCGCCGATTCCTGCAACCTCGTGCGCGACGGCTGGAACGGCTTCAACGTCCTGCATACGGCGGCGGCGCGCGTCGGCGGCCTGGAGTTGGGATTCGTGCCGCAGGCCGGTGGCCGCGATCTGGCAGGCATCCTGGACGGTGCGGGCAAGGGCGAGATCGAGGTCGTCTTTCTGCTTGGCGCCGATGAGATCGATACCGCCCGCCTCGGCAAGGCCTTCGTGGTGTACCAGGGGCATCATGGCGATCGCGGCGCGCACCGCGCCGATGTCGTGCTGCCGGGCGCCGCCTACACCGAGAAGGACGGCACCTACATGAATACCGAAGGCCGGGCCCAGCTGGCGATGCTCGCCGCCTTCCCGCCGGGCGAGGCGCGGGAGGACTGGGCCATCCTGCGGGCGCTCTCCGAGGTGCTCGGCAAGGCCCTGCGCTACGATACGCTGGCGCAGCTGCGCTCCAAGCTCTATCAGCACAATCCACGGTTCCAGCGGCTGAATGCGGTCGAGCCGGCCAGCTGGCAGGATTTCGGCACGGCCGGATCGACCGGCGCCAATCCGTTCCTTCCGCCGATCGCGAACTACTACATGACCGACGTGATCAGCCGGGCGTCCGAGACCATGGCGAAATGCACCGAGGCATTCCTGGCCCCTGCGGCGAAGACGGGGACCCATGGCTGAGTTCTTTACCTCCACTTTCGGGCTCTATTTGGGCACCGCGATCTTCCTGGTGCTGATGATCGTCTGCATCATCCTGCCGCTGCTTCTTGCGGTCGCCTATCTCACCTATGCCGAGCGCAAGGTTATGGCGGCGATGCAGATGCGGCGAGGCCCCAATGTGGTCGGCCCTTTCGGCCTGCTGCAGCCGATCGCGGACGGCGTGAAGCTGCTGTTCAAGGAGACCATCATTCCCTCGGGGGCAAGCCGGGTGGCGTTCGTGGTGGCGCCGATCATCACCTTCGTCCTCAGCCTGATCGCCTGGGCGGTGATTCCCTTCGCCGACGGCGTGGTCCTGGCGAACATCAATGTCGGCGTGCTCTACCTTTTCGCGATCTCGTCGCTCGGGGTCTACGGCATCGTGCTGGCGGGCTGGGCGTCGAACTCGAAATATCCGTTCCTGGGAGCCCTGCGCTCCGCCGCGCAGATGGTGTCCTACGAGGTCTCGATCGGGTTCGTGATGGTGACCGTGCTGCTCTGTGTCGGCTCGCTCAACATCAACGACATCGTCAAGGCGCAGCATACGGTCTGGTTCTGCATCCCGCTGCTGCCGATGTTCGTGGTTTTCTTCATTTCGGCCCTGGCGGAGACCAATCGGCCGCCCTTCGATCTGCCGGAAGCGGAATCCGAACTCGTCGCCGGCTATTTCTCGGAATATTCCGCTTTCACCTTTGCGCTCTTCTTCCTCGGCGAATACGCCAACATCTGGCTGATGAGCGCGATGACCAGCATCCTGTTCCTTGGCGGCTGGCAGCCGCCGCTGGGAATCAACCCGTTCGACGGACCGGTTGCCACTGGCCTGTGGCAGGCCTTCTGGTTCGCCGGCAAGATCGCCTTCGTCGCCTTCTGCTTCCTCTGGGTGCGGGCGACCTTCCCGCGCTACCGCTACGACCAGTTGATGCGCCTGGGCTGGAAGGTGTTCCTGCCGTTCTCCCTGGTCATGGTCGTGCTGACCGCCTCGGTGCTGGTCGGCTTCGACCTGCTGCCGAACAAGTGAGGGTTGGACAATGGCCGCAATAGACAGAACCCTCCGCAGCTTCTTCCTGAAGGAGCTCCTCAGCGGCATGGCGCTGACCTTCAGCTACCTGTTCCGGGAGAAGGTCACCGTCAACTATCCCTACCAGAAGGGCCCGCTATCGCCGCGTTTTCGCGGCGAGCATGCGCTGCGGCGGTATCCGAACGGCGAGGAGCGGTGCATCGCCTGCAAGCTCTGCGAGGCGATCTGCCCGGCCCAGGCGATCACCATCGAGGCCGAGCCGCGCGACGACGGCAGCCGGCGGACGACGCGCTACGACATCGACATGACCAAATGCATCTATTGCGGATTCTGCCAGGAGGCCTGCCCGGTGGACGCGATCGTCGAAGGGCCGAATTTCGAATTTGCCACCGAAACCCGCGAGGAGCTGTTCTACAACAAGGACAAGCTGCTGGCCAACGGCGAGCGCTGGGAGGCGGAGATCGCCTCGAACATCCAGCTCGACGCGCCGTATCGCTGATGCCGGACCGGTTGGGGGAAATGACATGATCGTTCAAGGCCTGGCCTTCTACATATTCGCGGCGGTCGCCGTGCTGTCGGCGACCATGGTCGTCTCCAGCCGCAACCCGGTCTATTCCGTGCTGTTCCTGATCCTGACCTTCTTCAATGCCGCAGGCCTGTTCGTGCTGATCGGCGCGGAATTCCTGGCCATGATGCTGGTGGTCGTCTATGTCGGCGCGGTCGCGGTGCTGTTTCTCTTCGTCGTCATGATGCTGGACATCAATTTCGCCGAGCTGCGGCAGGGCTTCGTGCGCTATTTGCCGATCGGCGCTGCCGTGGCCTTCGTGCTGGTCGCTGAATTGGTGATCATCTATGGCGGCACGATCCTGGCTTCCGGCTCGGCCCAGTCGATCGCCTCGCCGGCGCCGCCGATCGAGCAGGTCAGCAATACCGCCGCCCTCGGCAACATCATGTACACGCAGTATTTCTACCTGTTCCAGGGCGCCGGCATGGTTCTGCTGGTGGCGATGATCGGCGCCATCGTGCTCACCCATCGCGAGCGGCCCGGCGTGATGCGGCAGAAGATCTCGACCCAGCTCGAGCGCGGCCGGGATTCGGTCGTGCTCACCAAGGTCAAGACGGGAGGCGGGGTCTAGCCATGGAAATCACCCTCGGCCACTACCTGACCCTGGCGGCGATCCTGTTTACCATCGGGATCTTCGGCATCTTCCTGAACCGCAAGAACGTGATCATCATCCTGATGTCGGTCGAGCTGATGCTGCTGTCGGTCAACATCAACCTGGTCGCCTTCTCGCATTTCCTCGGCGACATGGTCGGCCAGGTCTTCGCCATGCTGGTCCTGACCGTGGCGGCGGCGGAGGCCGCGATCGGCCTGGCCATTCTTGTGGTGTACTTCCGGAACCGCGGCTCGATCGCGGTCGAGGATATCAATATGATGAAGGGCTGAACCGTCGATGGATGTCTTGATCGTCATTCTGCCGCTCATCGGCGCGCTGGTCGCGGGCCTCGGCAATCGCCGGCTCGGCGACCACGCGGCCCAGTACATCACCTCCGGCGGCCTGCTGATCTCGATGGTGCTGTCCTGGGCGGCTTTCCTGGACGTCAATTTCGGCGGCGAGGCGCGGACGACGCAGCTCTTCACCTGGTTCTCCAGCGGCGACTTCCAGGCGGCCTGGGCGATCCGGGTGGATCAGCTGTCGGCGGTGATGCTCGTGGTGGTCACCACGGTATCGGCCATGGTGCACGTCTATTCCATCGGCTACATGCACCACGACAAGTCGATCCCGCGCTTCATGGCCTACCTCTCGCTGTTCACCTTCTGCATGCTGATGCTGGTGACGGCGGACAATTTCATCCAGATGTTCTTCGGCTGGGAAGGCGTCGGCCTCTGCTCCTACCTGCTGATCGGCTTCTGGTTCCATCGCCCCAGCGCCAATGCCGCCGCGATCAAGGCCTTCCTGGTGAACCGGGTCGGCGATTTCGGCTTCGCACTTGGCATCATGGGCGTGTTCCTGGTGTTCAACTCGGTGGCCTTCGACACGGTGTTCGCCGCGGTCCCGGGCCAGGTCGGCAAGACCATCCATTTCCTCAACTGGGACCTGGATGTGATGACGACGCTGTGCCTGCTGTTGTTCATCGGCGCCATGGGCAAGTCCGCCCAGATTCTCCTGCACACCTGGCTGCCAGACGCGATGGAGGGGCCGACCCCGGTTTCGGCCCTGATCCATGCGGCCACGATGGTCACGGCCGGGGTGTTCATGGTGTGCCGCCTGTCGCCGATGTTCGAATATGCGCCGGACGCCAAGGCGGTGGTCACCGTGGTCGGCGCCACAACCGCGTTCTTCGCGGCGACGATCGGTCTCACCCAGAACGACATCAAGCGGGTGATTGCCTATTCGACCTGCTCGCAACTCGGCTACATGTTCTTCGCCGCCGGCGTCGGCGCCTATGGCGCGGCGATGTTCCACCTCTTCACCCACGCCTTCTTCAAGGCGCTGCTCTTCCTCTGCGCCGGTTCGGTGATCCACGCCATGTCCGACGAGCAGGATATGCGCCGGATGGGCGGCATCTATAAGCTGATCCCCTGGACCTATGCCTTGATGTGGATCGGCAACCTGGCCTTGGCTGGCATCGGCATTCCCTTCGTCAACATCGGCTTCGCCGGCTTCTATTCGAAGGACATCGTGCTGGAATCCGCCTTTGCCGCCCATACCGGGGTCGGCCAGTACGCCTTCTGGCTGGGTGAGGCCGGCGCCGTGATGACGGCCTTCTATTCCTGGCGGCTGATCTTCATGACGTTCCACGGCGCACCACGGGCCGATCATCACCGCATGGAACATGTGCATGAGAGCCCGAAGGTGATGCTGGCGCCCCTGATCGTGCTGGCAGCGGGGGCCCTGCTCTCCGGCATGATCTTCTTTCCGTATTTCGTCGGCGAGGAAATGGCCGGCTTCTGGAAGCAAGCTCTGTTCTTTGCACCCGACAACGAAGTACCGCACCACGCCCACCAGGTTCCCCAATGGGTCGTACTGCTGCCCCTGGCGATGGGCATCATCGGAATTGCCTTCGCCTGGTATGCCTATATGAAGGCCACGGATCTGCCGGCGAAGCTCGCAGCGACATTCCGGCCGCTCTACCTGATGTCATACAACAAATGGTATTTCGACGAGCTGTATGAAGCCATCTTCGTCAATCCGGCGAAGTTCTTCGGCCGTGTGCTGTGGAAGACCGGCGACGGGTCGATCATCGACGGCCTCGGCCCAGACGGCATCTCGGCGGTTACCGTCGATCTGGCAAGGCGCGCCGGCAGGCTGCAGACCGGCTATGTCTATCACTATGCCTTCATGATGCTGATCGGCGTGGTCGGTCTGGTCACCTGGTATCTGATCACGTTCAAGGGTTGAGTGCGGCAATGAGCGGTTTTCCCATACTCTCCCTGACCACCTTCCTGCCGCTGATTGGCGCGGCACTGATCCTGCTTGTTCGCGGCGACGAGGCGACGACGGCGCGCTATGCCCGGAACGTTGCGCTTCTGACGTCGGTCGTGACCTTCGTCCTGTCCCTGCTCATCTGGTTCAATTTCGACCGCAGCAATCCCGGCTTCCAGTTCGAGGAGCGGGCGGAATGGATGCCGGCGCTGCATATCGGCTACCGCATGGGGCTGGACGGAATCTCGATGACATTTGTCCTGCTCTCGACGCTGTTGACCCCGATCTGCATCCTGGCCAGCTGGGAGGCGATCACCGTTCGGGTCAAGGAATACATGATCGCCTTCCTGGCGCTCGAGACCCTGATGGTCGGGACCTTCTGCGCCTTGGATTTCGTCGTCTTCTACGTGTTCTTCGAAGGCGTGCTCATCCCGATGTTCCTCATCATCGGGGTCTGGGGTGGGGTCCGGCGGGTTTACTCGGCGTTCAAGTTCTTCCTCTACACGCTTCTGGGATCCGTCCTCATGCTGCTGGCGATCCTGGCGATGTACGGCCAGGCGGGCACGACCGATATCCCGACCTTGATGCAGACCACATTCGAGCCCGGGATGCAGAAGCTGCTGTGGCTGGCGCTCTTCGCATCGTTTGCGGTGAAGGTTCCGATGTGGCCGGTCCATACCTGGCTGCCCGACGCCCACGTGGAAGCGCCGACGGCAGGTTCGGTCATCCTGGCGGGCGTGCTGTTGAAGATGGGCGCCTACGGCTTTCTGCGGTTCTCCATTCCGATCCTGCCGGACGCGTCGACCTATTTTACCCCGCTGGTCTACACGCTCAGCGTCGTCGCGGTGATCTATACCTCCCTGGTGGCGTTGGCCCAGGAGGACATGAAGAAGCTGATCGCCTATTCCTCGGTCGCCCATATGGGCTTCGTGACGGCCGGGATATTCAGCTTGAACCAGCAGGGCATCGACGGGGCGCTGTTCCAGATGCTCTCCCACGGCGTGGTGTCCGGCGCGCTCTTCCTCTGCGTCGGCGTCGTCTATGACCGGCTGCACACCCGCGAAATCGCGCGCTACGGCGGCCTGGTCAACAACATGCCGCGTTATGCCTTCGCCTTCATGATCTTCACCATGGCCTCCGTCGGGCTGCCCGGGACCGGGGGATTCGTTGGGGAGTTCCTGGTGATGGTCGGGGTCTTCAAGGCCAATACCTGGGTCGCCTTCTTCATCGCCACCGGGGTGATCCTCGGCGCCGCCTACATGCTCTGGCTCTATCGCCGGGTGATCTTCGGTACCTTGGACAAGGAGGACCTGAAGGCATTCCTCGACCTCGGTCCGCGCGAGGTCGCGATATTTGCGCCCCTGATCGCCATCGTATTCTGGATGGGCATGTATCCGGCGTCGTTCACCGATGTCTTCGGCCCGGCGGTCGAGAACCTCATCAAGGATCACCAGGTGGCGATGGAATCCGCTGCCAAGCTCGATGTCGCCGCCGTCGGAGTTGCGCCATGATCGACTTGAACTATATGGCGGCGAAGCCGGAGATCTGGCTGGCGCTCTCGTCCATGGCGCTCCTGATGATCGGGGTGTTCCGCGGCGATGGCTTCACCAAGCCCGTTGCCTGGCTGGCGGCCGCCGCGCTGGTCGTGACCGCTTGGTTGGCCACGTCGCAGGCGCCGGGGCAGGGGCATGAACTGGCGTTCAGCGGCCTTTTCGTGGTCGATTCGTTCGGCGGCTTCATGAAGACCCTCAGCCTCCTGGCGACCGCCGTGGCGATCATCATGGCGCTGGGCTATGCCGAGCGCGAGGGGATGCAGCGCTTCGAACTGCCGATCCTGATGATGATCTCCGCCCTCGGCATGATCATGATGATCTCGGCCAACGACCTGATCTCGCTCTATGTCGGGCTGGAACTGCAGAGCCTGGCGCTCTATGTGGTCGCCGCCTTCCGCCGCGACACGATCAAGTCGACCGAGGCCGGACTGAAGTATTTCGTTCTCGGCGCCCTGTCGTCGGGCATGCTGCTCTATGGCGCGTCGATGATCTATGGGTTCACCGGCTCGACCAACTTCACGACCTTGGCGCAGCTGCTGGTGCCGGGCGGGCAGGCGCCGATCGGCCTGATCGTGGGAATCGTCTTCCTGAGTGCCGGCCTCGCTTTCAAGATATCGGCCGTGCCCTTCCACATGTGGACTCCCGACGTCTACGAGGGCGCCCCGACACCGATCACCGCGTTCTTCGCAGCGGCGCCGAAGGTGGCGGCGATCGCGCTGTTCACCCGCGTCCTCGTCGGCCCGTTTCATGGCCTGATCGACCAGTGGCAGCAGATCGTGGTCTTCATCTCCATCGCTTCAATGGTTCTGGGTGGTGTCGCCGCCATAAATCAACGCAACATCAAGCGACTGATGGCATACAGCTCGATCGGCAATATCGGCTACGCACTGGTCGGCCTGGCTGCCGGCACCGAGCGCGGCGTGAGCGGGCTCGCGATCTACATGGCGATCTACATCGTCGCGACCATCGGGATTTTTGCCGTGATCCTGTCGATGCGCCGCAAGGGACAGATGGTGGAGGAGATCGGCGACCTGGCGGGCCTCAGCCGCTCGCAACCGATGCTCGCCTATCTGCTTGCGATTTTCATGTTTTCGCTGGCCGGAATTCCGCCTTTCGCCGGGTTCTGGGGCAAATGGTTCGTATTCTACGCCGCAATCGATGCCGGGCTGATCGGCCTCTCGATCATCGGCGTCCTGGCCAGCGTCATTTCGGCCTTCTATTACATCCGCATCATCAAGGTCATGTTCTTCGACAAGCCAGTCGACGCGCTCGATCGTCCAGACCGCCTGATCGGACTGATTGCGCTGCTCAGCGCGGCCGTCATCACCCTCGGCGTCTTCATCCCGGCGCCATTGCAGGCGGTTACCAAGGCAGCAGCCGCCAGCCTGTTCGCGGGATGACGCCGGATTTCCGCATTGAGCACGTTGCGGAGATCGGCAGCACCAACGAAGCGGTTCGTCTGCGGGCCCTGTCCGGCGAGGCCGAGGGGCTGGTCATCCTTGCCGATTGTCAGACCGCGGGCCGGGGGCGACGCGGGCGACAATGGGAGTCGTTGGCCGGCAACCTCTTCGTCTCCGTCCTGCTGCGACCACGCAGGCCACTTGCCGAGGCGGCGACGCTGGGTTTCGTCGCTGCGGTGGAATTGGGGCGAGTGATCCGACCGCTTGTGCGGTCGCCCGTGGAGCATAAATGGCCTAACGATCTCTTGGTCAGCGGCAGAAAGGCCACGGGCCTGCTTCTGGAAGCCGCCGGGCTGCCGGAGGGCGGCACGGATTGGGTGGTCCTGGGAATCGGCGTTAACATTTCCTCCCACCCGGAGCACGGGCTCTACCCGGCGACGGATCTTTGGGCGGAAGGAGCCGGTCGCATGGCGCCCCTCGACTTGCTTGACGCCTTTCTGGGCAGATTTGGCGTCGCCTATGACCAATGGCAGTCCAGCGGGTTTCCGGCATTCCGCCAGGCCTGGTTGGACGCCGCCGCCGGGTTGGACGGCACCATCCGAGCCCAGCTCGAGCACGAGGCAATCGAGGGCAGGTTCGTCGACCTAGACCCCTCGGGCGCCCTGGTCATGGAACTGACGGATGGTTCGCAGCGCCGAATCGCCGCCGGTGATGTATTCTTCCCCCGATCCTGACGGGAAATGCGATGCTGCTTGCGATAAACGCCAACAATACCAACGTCAAATTCGCGCTCTACGATGGCGATCGCGCCGTCGGCGACTGGCGGCTGAAGACCGATCCGGGCCGGACGGCGGATCAGTATATCGTGTGGCTGAACCAGCTCATGTCCATGGCCGGCCTGGGGCAGCGATCGATCGACGGCGCAATCATCGCCACCGTGGTGCCGCAGTCCCTCTTTCACCTCAACATGCTCTGCGAGCGGCATCTGCAGACCAAGCCCCTGGTGGTCGGAGACGCCGCAGTCAAGCTGGGGATCGCCGTCAAGATGGATATCCCGACAAGCACGGTCGGCGCTGACCGGCTCGCCAATGCGGTCGGCGGGCACATCACCTATCATCGTCCGCTGATCGTCATTGATTTCGGCACGGCAACGACCTTCGACGTCGTCGATGCCGACGGAAACTATGTCGGCGGTGCGATCTCTCCCGGCATCAATCTCAGCGTCGAGGTGCTGCACAACGCGACGGCGATGCTGCCGCGGATCGTGGTCGAGCGACCGGCCCGCGTGATCGGCAAGAGCACCACGGAAGCGATGCAATCGGGGATATTCTGGGGCTATATCGGGTTGATCGAGGGCATGGTGGCGCGCATTAGCGAAGAATTCGGCGCCAAGCTCGCCACCATTGCCACCGGCGGACTGGCGCCGCTTTTTCATGGCGTCACTCCGGTGGTCGATCACCTGGATCCCGATATCACCATGCGCGGACTGGTTGAAATCTATCGGCGCAATCGCGGATGACTGCGCCATACCATCCGGGTAGCGACGAGCTGCTTTTCCTCCCCCTCGGCGGGGCGGGAGAGATCGGGATGAATCTCAATCTCTACGGCCATGCCGGCAAATGGCTGATGGTTGATCTCGGCGTGACATTTGGCGACGAGTCGACCCCCGGGATCGAAGTGATCATGCCCGATCCCGGTTTCATTGCCGAGCGGGCGAAGGATCTGGTCGGCATCGTATTGACCCATGCCCACGAGGATCATATCGGCGCGGTCCCCCACCTTTGGTCGCGCCTGAACTGTCCGTTGTACGCAACTCCCTTCACCGCCTCCCTCCTTCGGCGAAAACTCGAGGAAGTGGGGCTGAAGAAGAAGGCGCCGATTACCGAGATTCCGCTTTCAGGCAAGTTTCGCGTTGGGCCCTTTGAAATCGAACTGATCACCTTGACCCATTCAATTCCCGAGCCGAACGCCGTTGTCGTGCGGACGCCGCTGGGTGCCGTCCTGCATACCGGCGACTGGAAGCTCGATCCGACGCCCCTGCTCGGCGACATCTCCGACGAGGCAGCCCTACGCAAGCTTGGTCTGGACGGCGTTCTCGCGATGATCTGCGATTCGACGAATGTCTTTGTCGAAGGCACATCCGGTTCGGAAGCCGACGTGAAGAGGTCGCTGATGGAAGTGGTCGGCGGACTGAAGAGGCGCGTCGCGATCGGCTGTTTTGCCAGTAACGTCGCGCGGCTGCAGACCATTGCCGAGGTCGCGATGGCCCATGACCGGCAAGTGGCGTTGATCGGACGCTCGCTATGGCGAATGAACGAGGCGGCGAGGGAGAACGGGTATTTGGCGGATCTGCCGGATTTCATTACCGAGCATGATATCGGCTACTTCCCACCGGAGAAGATCCTGATGATCTGCACCGGAAGCCAGGGCGAAGCAAGATCGGCCCTGGCAAGGATCGCCCGCCGCGAGCATCCGAACGTCACGCTGGAGCCCGGCGATACCGTGGTGTTTTCTTCGCGGGTCATCCCCGGTAATGAGAAGGCGATTTCACGGCTGCAGAACGAGTTGACTCTGGCAGGTATCGAGGTGATCACGGACGCCGACGCCGATATCCATGTGTCGGGCCACCCGGCAAGGGCCGAACTGGCCGAGATGTACCAATGGGTCCGACCGCAGATTGCCGTTCCGGTGCATGGTGAAGCCCGGCACATCAAGGAGCATGTCGCTTTCGCCAAGCAATGCCAGGTTCCGCACGCGGTTGCGGCGTCGAACGGCAGTGTCATCCGCCTCGCACCGGGACCCGCCGAAGTCATCGGCATCGTCGGTTCCGGCCGTCTTGGTCTCGACGGCAAGGCCCTGGTGCCGATGAGCAGCGAGGCCGTCCGGCATCGGCATCGGCTCAGCGTCAATGGCGTGGTCTTGGTGTCGGTCGTCCTGAACAAGTCCGGCGAGCTCTTGGCGGATCCGCAGGTGACTCTCGAGGGCCTCCTCGACGGAGAGGAAGCCGCCAATGCGGCCAGGAACATGTCGGATGCAGTTGCCGACGCCGTCGAAGCATTGTCGGACGCAAAAATTGCAGTCGACACCGAAGTCAATGAAACCGCGCGCCTTGCCGCCCGCCGGTGGTTTCACAAAGCCTATGACAAGAAGCCGATCACCAAGGTCCATATCATCCGCGTGTAGCGACGGCGATGGGGCGGGGACCCAGAGTGGGGCCCGGGGAAGAGCCGCAACCGGTGCAACTTGGCCGAGTTGCATGAGATCTCAAAGGATCCCTGTCTTCGGCGACGGTCACGCGGCGCTCCGCTGATTGTGAACGTCGGGGTGCCAGTAAAATGCTATGCTTCCGTGGTTGTTCACAACCATTAAGCCGCCGTCATGCCGAAATCCCCGACATTTAGCTGCCGTTTCCGGCCCACACGACTGTCCGCGATCGCGGCTCTTGCCTTGCTGCCTACCGGTTTTCCAGCGATGGCCGATGTTGCCATCAGCCGGCAGGACTGTGATTGGCTGCTCAAATATCGGCAGCCGGCGGGCGTGGAATACCAGCCGGGAGTCGATGCGCATGGCCAACCGGTAGCGCCTGCCGATATTGGCGGCGGCACGCAGCTCCAGTTGCCGGATACGATCGTGATCCCGATCGAAGTATTGTTGCAGGACCGTTTTCACCTCCCGGCAAACTCCGTTCTCTGGGAGGGCAAAGCCCAGGTCGGCACCGTCGTCGTCCAGGGCGATCAGATCTATTACAACGGCCAACCCCTGCAGGATTCCGAGGCGGCGGCGCTGGAAGCCATTTGCCAGGAGCGGAAAACCGGGCAGTGAGTCCCGAAAAGGCGACCGTGGACAGGCCCTGCGGCATTGCCTAAAGTCCCGCGGCCCGCGATTTTGGGGCTGAATCTCTCTGATTCCGAGGCAAAATGCGCTCATCACAGTTCTTCATGCCGACATTGCGGGAAAACCCGTCGGAGGCACAGATCGTCTCGCATCGCCTGATGCTTCGGGCGGGCATGGTCCGGCAAGCGAATGCAGGTATTTATTCCTGGCTTCCTCTCGGCTTTCGGGTCTTGAAGAAGATCGAGCAGATCGTGCGCGAGGAACAGGACCGGGCCGGCTGCCAGGAACTGCTGATGCCGACCATCCAGTCGGCCGATCTCTGGCGCGAGTCCGGGCGCTACGAGGCCTATGGCAAGGAGATGCTGCGCATCCAGGATCGCCATGATCGGGAAATGCTGTACGGGCCGACCAATGAGGAGCTCATCACCGACATCTTCCGCAACTCGGTGAAGAGCTATCGTGAACTGCCGCGCATGCTCTACCACATCCAATGGAAGTTCCGCGACGAGGTGCGCCCGCGGTTCGGCGTCATGCGCGGCCGCGAATTCCTGATGAAGGACGCCTATTCCTTCGATCTCGATTTCGCCGGCGCGAAGCGCGCCTACAACAAGATGTTTGTCGCCTATCTGCGGACCTTTGCGCGCATGGGCCTCAAGGCGATCCCGATGGCGGCCGATACCGGGCCGATCGGCGGCGACCTGAGCCATGAATTCATCATTCTCGCCGACACCGGCGAGAGCCAGGTATTCTGCGACAAGAGCTTCATCGAACGCGACGTCCTGTCGATGGACATCGACTACAACGCGGACCTGGAGCCGATCGTGAAGGCCTGGACGGCCGACTACGCGGCGACGGACGAGAAGCACGATCCCGCGGCGTTTGCCCGCATCGGCGCAGACAGGCGCCTGGAAGCGCGCGGGATCGAAGTCGGGCATATCTTCTATTTCGGCACCAAGTATTCCGAGCCGCTGAAGGCGCAGGTACAGACGCAGGATGGGCAAGCCGTTACCATCCACATGGGTTCCTACGGCATTGGCGTCTCGCGTCTGGTGGGGGCGATCATCGAGGCCAGCCATGACGAAAGCGGGATCGTCTGGCCGGAGAGCGTCGCCCCGTTCAAGGTCGGCATCATCAACCTGAAGGCCACCGACGCGGCCTGCGGCAAGCTCTGCGAAGATCTTTACGCAAGACTGCAGGCGGCCGGCATCGAGGTCCTGTACGACGATCGGGACCTGCGCGCCGGCGAGAAGTTCGCCGAAATGGACCTGATCGGGCTGCCGTGGCAGATTGTCGTCGGTCCTCGCGGTGCGGCCAAGGGCGAGGTCGAGGTGAAGCGGCGCGCCGGCGGCGACAAGCAGGAAATGTCCGTCGAGTCGGCGTTCAACCGGATCCTGGCATGATCTTCAGTGCCTTCGAACGCATGGTGGCGATGCGCTACCTGCGGGCGCGCCGCCAGGAAGGTTTCGTCTCCGTCATCGCCCTGTTTTCCCTTCTGGGCATCGGCCTCGGCGTCGCCACCCTGATCGTGGTGATGTCGGTGATGAACGGATTTCGCGCCGAACTGCTGAACCGCATTCTCGGATTCAATGCGCATCTCACGGTCCAGTCGATCGAAGGACCGATGCCGGACTACGAAGCCGTTACCGGGCGCCTAAGGGCAATGGATGGCGTCGAATCGGCGACGCCGATCGTCAACGGGCAGGTCTTCGTCAGCAGCCATGGCGGCGGCGCCGGCGCCATGATCAAGGGTATCCGGCTCGACGACCTGCAGGCCCGCACACTCATCTCGACACATATCGTCGACGGCCAGCTGGCGGATTTCAGCGGCGAGGATGCGGCGATCATGGGCGCCCGCCTCGCCGAGAATCTCGGCCTCCGTCTCGGCAGCGAGTTCCAGGTGATCTCGCCGCAGTTCACGACGACGATCGGCGGCGCCATGCCGCGGATCAAGACCTACCGCCTGGCGGCTACCTTCGATGTCGGCATGTACCAGTATGACAACGGCATCATTTTCGTGCCGCTGCAGGCTGCCCAGATCTTCTTCCGCACCAAGGGCGCGGCGACGGAGATCGAGGTCATGGCGCGGGACTCCAGCCAGGTCGCCGTGCTGAAGAAAGAGGTGCAGCAGACTTTCGCGCCGCCGCGTTTCAGGATCGGCGACTGGGAGCAGGCGAATAGCGATTTCTTCACCGCCGTCGAGGTGGAACGGAACGTCATGTTCCTGATCCTGACCCTGATCATCATCGTCGCGGCATTCAACATCATCTCCGGCCAGATCATGCTGGTGAAGGACAAGGGCAGGAACATCGCCATCATGCGGACGATGGGTGCCACGCGCGGTTCCATCCTGCGGATCTTCCTGCTCTCCGGCGCCAGTATCGGCGTCGTCGGAACGCTGGGTGGCTGCATCCTCGGCGTCGCGTTCTCGCTGAACATCGACACCATCCAGCGGTTCCTCGAGTACGTGTTCAAGGTGGATCTGTTCAACCCGGTGGTCTATTTCCTCTCCAAGCTGCCGGCGATCGTCGATCCGCTGGAAGTGGTGCTGATCTCGGCCATGTCGCTGGTTCTGACGCTCCTCGCCTCGATCTATCCGGCCTGGCGGGCGGCACGTTTGGACCCGGTGGAGGCGTTGCGCTATGAGTGACGCCCCGATCCTGGAGCTCAAGGGCATCCGCCAGAGCTTTGCGCAGGCGGACGGGCGGCTGGAGGTGATCCACCGCGCCGACTTGAAGCTGGAGCGCGGCGAGATGGTGGCCCTGATCGGGCCGTCGGGTTCCGGAAAATCGACACTGCTGCATATTGCCGGGATGCTGGAGAAGCCGGTCGCCGGTGAAATCCGCATCGCCGGACAGAGCAACCTCGGCCTCTCGGATGACCGCTGCACCGAGCTGCGTCGCGGCACCATGGGCTTCGTCTATCAGTACCATCACCTGCTGCCGGAGTTCAGCGCGCTCGAGAACGTCATCATTCCCCAGATGATCGCCGGCAGGTCCCGCGCCGCGGCGGTCGTCCACGCGACGGCCCTGCTGAAGAAGGTCGGACTTGGCAACCGCCTGGAGCATCGGCCGGCAAAGCTCTCGGGCGGCGAGCAGCAGCGCGTCGCGATCGCACGCGCGCTGGCAAACGAGCCGCGGATCATCCTGGCCGACGAGCCGACGGGCAATCTCGATACCCATACGGCGGACACGGTGTTCCTCCTCCTGAAGGACCTGGTGAAGGATTTCGGCGTAGCGGCGCTGATCGCCACCCACAACATCGAAATTGCCAAGCGCATGGACCGGACGATCACCCTGCGCGACGGCGTGCTGGTTCCCCTGTGAACCGGGGACAGGCCGCGCATCACGCCGGTCGTCACCAGCCGTCCTAGCGGATATAGGGATCCAGCACCGGCAGGCTGACGATGACCGAGGCGGCGATCAGGCCCACTGCGATGCGGCGGAACAGCTTCGGATCGGCGCGGCCGAAATAGCGGCTGCCGAGGACCAGGCCGACGGCATATCCCGGCATGATGGTGACCAGGACCGGCAGGAGGTCGCGCCCGAAGATCCCGCCGACCACATAGGATATCGTCGCCGCCACCGTGGTGATGCCAAAGAACACGAAGATGTTCGACCGGATGATCGTAGGGGCGGCCGGGCCGGAAATCCAAAGCGCCACGACCGGCGGGCCGGACAGCTGGATCAGTCCGGAGAGCAGTCCGGCCATGGCGCCGACCAGGAGCGAGGTGCCGACCGGCGGAACGTCGCGGTATCGCCAGCCGGAGAGGAGCAGCGCCAGCAGGGCCACGATTAGCGGCGCCATCGCCCAGCGAATCGGCGTCGGATCGATCGAGCGCAGGAAATAGGCCCCGACCGGGATGGCGATCACCGCCCCCAAGGCCACCGGCAGAACCGTCCGTGGCTCGCACCGCCGCACCGCTCCGGCGAGGTAGGGAAGGGTCAGGAGGCCGTCGGCAACCAGGATGGCGCTGGCGCCGATCCGCGGGCCGAAGAAGGCGCTGACGAAGGGAATCAGGATCATGCCGGCGCCGAAGCCGGCGAAACCGCGCACCGCACCGGCGAGCAGGGCGATGAGGGCGATGGCCAGGGTCTGGCCGCTCAGCGTCGGAAACAGTCCTGTCAAGCCGGGAACTTTCATCGACCGGCCGCGGCCGGATGATGCAATTCATAGCGCAATCGGCCTAATATCGCATCCGTAAACGGCTTCGGTCGGGTCCCATGCCTCACGTCGACTTCGTCCATCTGCGCGTCCATTCCGCCTATTCGCTGTCGGAAGGCGCGATCAAGTGCAAGCAGCTCGCCGAGCTTGCCAGGCGCAATGACATGCCGGCGGTGGCGGTAACCGATACCGGCAACCTGTTTGGCGTGATGGAATTCGCCGCCTATGCCAAGGATGCCGGGTTGCAGCCCATCGTCGGCTGCCTTCTCGGCATCACCCGGCCGGACCAGGAGACGCATGCGATCAAGCAGGCGCCGCCGGACCGCCTGCTGTTGCTGGCGCAGAACGAGGCCGGGTACCGCAACCTAATGAAGCTCTCGTCCATGGCCTTCCTGGAGAGCGATCCCGGAACGCCGCCGCAGGTCAGCCTCGATCGTCTCGCCAGCCATGCCTTGGGTCTGATCGCCCTCACCGGGGGGACGGCGGGACAGGTCGGCCGCCTGCTGGGCGACGGACAGGCGGAGGCGGCTGCAGCGGCCCTGGTGCATCTCTCCACCCTCTTTCCGGGACGGCTCTATGTCGAGATCATGCGGCATGGCCTTGAGCTGGAAGGTCGCATCGAGGAGCCGCTGATCGATCTTGCTTTCCGCCTGGATCTCCCGCTGGTGGCAACCAACGACGTATTCTTTGCCGACGAAGGCATGTACCTCGCCCATGATGCCTTGCTGTGCATCGCCAACGGGTCCTATGTGAGCGAGACCGAACGCCGGCGGGTGACCCGGGAACACCGATTCAAGTCCGCCCGCGAGATGCGCGAGCTGTTCGCCGATCTCCCGGAGGCGCTTGCCAATACCATGGTGATCGCCCGGCGCTGCGCCTTCATGCCGCCCAGCCGCAAGCCGATCCTGCCGCCCTTCTCCGACGGCAAGAGCGAGGACGAGCTGCTGCGCGAGCGAGCCCGATCCGGATTGAAGGCCCGCCTGGACGCGATCGGCGCATCGGAGGACTCGGCCAAGCTCTACCGCGACCGGCTGGACTTCGAACTCGGGGTCATCATCCAGATGGGTTTCCCGGGTTACTTCCTGATCGTCGCCGATTTCATTCAATGGGCAAAGGCGCAGGGGATCCCGGTCGGGCCGGGGCGCGGATCGGGTGCCGGCTCGGTCGTCGCCTGGTCGTTGACGATCACCGATCTCGATCCGCTGCGCTGGGGACTTCTGTTCGAACGGTTCCTCAATCCGGAACGCATTTCCATGCCGGATTTCGACATCGACTTCTGCCAGGACCGTCGCGACGAGGTGATCCGCTATGTCCAGCAGCGTTACGGGCGCGATCGGGTGGCGCAGATCATCACCTTCGGAAAGCTGCAGGCCCGCGCCGCCGTGCGCGACGTCGGCCGGGTGCTGCAGATGCCCTATGGGCAGGTCGACAAGATATCGAAACTGATCCCGAACAATCCCGCCAACCCTGTTACCCTGAAGGATGCCATCGCCGGCGAGCCGCAGCTCAAGCAGCAGATCGAGGACGACCCGACCGTCGCCCGGCTGATGGAAGTGGCGCAGAAGCTCGAAGGGCTCTACCGCCACGCCTCGACCCACGCGGCCGGCGTGGTGATCGGCGATCGCCCGCTGGACGAACTGGTGCCGCTCTATCGCGATCCCCGCTCGGACATGCCGGTGACGCAGTTCAACATGAAGGAAGTCGAGAAGGCCGGACTGGTGAAGTTCGATTTCCTCGGCTTGAAGACCCTGACGGTCCTGGCGACCGCGGTCAAGCTGCTGCGCCGCCGCGGCATCGACCTCGATCTCGACCGCATTCCGCTCGATGACGCGAAGACCTACGAAATGCTCGGCAAGGCGGACTCGACCGGCGTGTTCCAGCTGGAAAGCTCGGGCATGCGCGACGTCCTGAAGAAGCTGAAGGCGGATCGCTTCGAGGACATCATCGCCTTGGTTGCGCTCTATCGCCCGGGCCCGATGGACAACATCCCGAGCTTCATCAACCGCAAGCATGGCAAGGAGGAACCGGATTACCTGCATCCCTCGCTGGAGGGGATCCTGAAGGAAACCTACGGCGTGATGATCTACCAGGAGCAGGTAATGCAGATCGCCCAGGTCCTGGCCGGGTATTCCCTTGGCAATGCGGATCTTCTTCGCCGGGCGATGGGCAAGAAGATCAAGGAGGAGATGGAATCCCAGCGCAAGAGCTTCTGCGACGGCGCGGTTGCCCGGGGCGTCGCGGCGGATACCGCCGGCATGATCTTCGACCAGGTGAACAAGTTCGCCGGCTACGGTTTCAACAAGAGCCATGCGGCGGCCTATGCCCTGGTGGCCTATCAGACGGCGTGGCTGAAAGCCAATCACCCGGTGGAGTTCTTCGCCGCGTCGATGACCTACGACATGGGAAATGTCGACAAGCTGAACCTGTTCCGGCAGGAGCTCGTTCGGCTGGGCATCAAGCTGCTGCCGCCCGACATCAACAGATCGGAACCGACCTTTGCCGTCGAGGCAATGCCCGACGGCAGCCTCGCGGTGCGCTACGCCTTCGCCGCCATCAAGAATGTCGGCTTCGGGCCGGTGGAGGCGATGGTGAAGGCCCGGGAGGCGGGCGGCCCGTTCAAGTCTCTCGCCGATCTGTGCGAACGCATCGATCCCAAGGGCCTGAACAAGCGGCAGCTTGAGAATCTCGTCCTCGCCGGGGCCTTCGACAGCCTGAATCCGAATCGCCATCAGGTCCACGAGACCGTCGAGCAGATGCTGCGCCAGGCCAATGCCGCCCACGAGGCGCGCGGCAGTTCCCAGAACAATCTTTTCGGCGACGCCGCGAGCGTGACCCTGACCCTGCCGCCGGTGCCGGAATGGCCGGCCATGGAGCGGCTGCAGCAGGAATTCAATGCGATCGGTTTCTACCTGTCGGCGCATCCGCTCGATGCCTATGGCGCCAGCCTGAAGCGGCTGGATGTGGTGCCCTATGCGGATCTGGCCGGCTACCTGAGGTCCCGCGGCACCAGCCGTGCCAGGGTGGCCGGGATTGTCGTCGGCAAGCAGGAGCGCACCTCGCAGAAGGGGAACCGGTTCGCGTTCATCCAGCTCACCGATGCCTCGGGCATGTTCGAGGCCACCATTTTTTCCGAGCGGCTGGCGGCGGCCCGCGAGCATCTCGAGGCGGGCCGCGCCCTGCTGCTCTCCGTCGATGTCAGGGCCGAGGAGGACAGCCTGCGGTTGATGGTGAACGATGTCACCAGCCTCGACCACGCCGTTGCCACTACCGCGGCCGGGCTGCGGATCTTCCTGCGCGATCCCGATCCCATCGGCAGCATCAAACAGATCCTCGAACGTGCCGCGAAGGGGAAGGGCAGGGTGCAGATCTCCCTGGACCTGACCGATTTGGGGTGGGAGACCGAGCTCAGTCTGCCCGGGCGCTACGCCATATCGCCGGCGGTGCGCGGGGCCATTAAGTCGGTGCCCGGCATCGTCGAGATTCAGGACACATGATAAGATATTGATAAATATAGAACAATTGAAATAGGCACGCAGGCATGCGGAGCCATGTCACGGCTTTTTTCCTTGTTTTTCCGTAGGAAGCCCGTTAGTAATCCGCCGCTTGAAATCGCATGCGGGTTCGCGCGTCGGCAGGGAGAAATCCTGTCGGAGCCGCTCCGGTGCCGGGTCGCCCCTTGGGGATGGACCCGACCACTCGACCCGCAGAGGCTTAACCGGAAAAGGACGTTAAATCATGGCTTTGCCAAACTTCTCCATGCGCCAGCTGCTCGAAGCCGGCGTGCATTTCGGACATCACACCCGTCGCTGGAACCCGAAGATGGCCCCGTTCCTCTTCGGCGTGCGCAACGGCATTCATATCATCGACCTTGAGCAGACCGTCCCGATGCTGGACGGTGCGGTGAAGGCGGTGCGCGATGTCGCCGCTGCCGGCGGGCGTGTGCTCTTCGTCGGCACCAAGCGGGCCGCTTCCGACAAGGTGGCCGAGGCCGCCAAGCGGTGCGGGCAGTACTACGTCAACCATCGCTGGCTGGGCGGCATGCTCTCGAACTGGAAGACCATCTCCGGCTCGATCAAGCGCCTGCGCGAAGTCGACGAGAAGCTCGAAGGCGGCAGTGCCGTCGGCCTGACTAAGAAAGAACTCCTGATGATGACCCGCGACCGCGACAAGCTGGAGCGCGCGCTGGGCGGCATCAAGGACATGGGCGGCCAGCCGGACATCCTGGTGGTGATCGACACAAACAAGGAATCGATCGCCATCAAGGAGGCGAACAAGCTGAACATCCCGGTGGTCGCTATCGTCGACAGCAACTCGTCGCCGGACGGCGTCACCTATCCGGTCCCGGGCAATGACGATGCGATTCGCGCGATCCAGCTGTATTGCGACCTGTTCTCCGGCGCGGTCCTCGACGGGCTGCAGCAGGAAGCGATCACCAGCGGCAAGGATATCGGTGAAGCCGAGGAACTGCCGGCCGAGCAGCTGCCGGTGGCGGATGCCGGCGAAGCCCCGGCTGCGGCTTCGGCCTGAACCTGATGGATTGCCGAGTGGGGCGCCGGGCGGCAACGCCGCGGGCCCCATTCGTCTATCCGACGCATTGAATGTATTGAACGCGAAAGGATCGTTACATGGCCGAAATCACTGCTGCGCTCGTCAAGGAGCTGCGCGAGATCACCGGCGCCGGCATGATGGATTGCAAGAAGGCGTTGACCGAAAACGGCGGGAATCTCGACTCCTCGGTGGACTGGCTGCGCAAGAAGGGCCTGGCGGCCGCCGCCAAGAAGGCCGGCCGCGTCGCGGCCGAGGGTCTGGTCGGCATCGCCGCTGAAGGCACCAAGGGCGCCCTGATCGAGGTCAATTCCGAAACCGATTTCGTCGCCCGGAACGACCAGTTCCAGGCCTTCGTCGGCGCGGTCGCCAAGCTGGCGCTGACGACCGGCGACATCGAGGCAATCAAGGCCGCGAAGTTTCCCGGCGAGAGCCTGACCGTCGCCGAAAAGCTGACACAATTGGTCGCCACTATCGGCGAGAACATGAACCTGCGTCGCATGGCGGCGCTGTCGGTCTCCAAGGGAGTCGTGGCCACCTACATGCACAACGCGGCGGCCCCCAACATGGGCAAGATCGGCGTGCTGGTCGCGCTGGAATCGGCCGGCCCTGCCGACAAGCTGGCGGCGCTCGGCAAGCAGCTCGCGATGCACGTCGCGGCGGCAAATCCGCAGTCGGTGACGATCGATGCCGTCGATCCGGCGCAGCTCGAGCGCGAGCGCGCGGTGCTCGCCGATCAGGCGCGCGCGTCGGGCAAGCCCGAGGAGATCATCGGCAAGATGGTCGAGGGCCGCCTGCGCAAGTATTACGAGGACGTGGTGCTGCTCGAGCAGCTCTATGCGATCGACGGCGAAAACCGGGTGAAGCAGGTGATCGAGAAGGCCGCCAAGGATTTCGGGGCGCCGGTGAAGATCGCCGGATTCGTGCGCATGGCCCTGGGCGAAGGCATCCAGAAGGAAGAGAAGGACTTTGCCGCGGAAGTCGCGGCCGCTGCCCAGGTAAGTGCCTGATCGCCACCACAGCGGCCGTCGCGGACGGTCGCGGTGGGGATGCGGCTTGGTGTATAAGATTCGGGGCCGGGGCCTGAGTCGGCCCCGGTTTCCGGGCGTAAACGGTCTTTGACAGGAGGAACGCGATGGGAAAGCCGAGCACTCCCGGGCTGCTCTACAAGCGGGTCCTCCTGAAGATTTCCGGCGAAGCCCTGATGGGGAGCCGCGAGTTCGGCCTGGATCCGGCCACGGTCACCCGGGTCGCCCAGGAGGTCAAGCAGGCACACGAACTCGGCGTCGAATGCTGTCTGGTGATCGGCGGCGGCAACATTTTCCGCGGCATTGCCGGCGCCAGCCAGGGGATGCAGCGGGCCTCGGCCGACTATATGGGCATGCTGGCCACGGTGATGAACGCCTTGGCGATGCAGAACGCCCTCGAACAGGTCGGTGTCGATACCCGGGTCCAGTCCGCGATCCCGATGCAGTCGATCTGCGAGCCCTATATCCGGCGGCGCGCCACGCGGCATCTGGAGAAGGGCCGGGTGGTGATTTTCGCCGGCGGGACCGGCAATCCGTACTTTACCACCGATACCGCGGCGGCCTTGCGGGCCTCCGAGATGGGCTGCCAGGTCCTGCTCAAGGGCACCAAGGTCGACGGCGTCTACAGTGCCGATCCGAAGTTCAATCCGACCGCCGAGCGCTACAGCCAGCTGTCCCATCACGACGTCCTGTCGCGGGACCTCAAGGTGATGGATGCGGCGGCAATCTCGCTGGCGCGGGAAAACGGCATCCCGATCATCATTTTCTCGATTCACACACCGGGCATGTTCGCCCAGGTCATGAAGGGCGCTGGGCGTTACACGCTGATCGGCGATAAACTGGAAAGGATCGCGAGCTGAACCGCGAACCGGGAACTGGGGGCAGGCAATGGCTGACGCAAGACTGAACGAATACAGCCGGCGCATGGACGGCGCCTTGGAGGCTCTCCGAAAGGAGTTCGGCGGCCTGCGGACCGGCCGCGCCTCGGCCAGCCTGCTGGAGCCGGTGCAGGTCTCGGCTTACGGCAACAATATGCCGTTGAACCAGGTCGGCACCGTGAACGTCCCGGAACCCCGGATGATCACCGTCCAGGTCTGGGACCGCGGGCTGGTGGGTGCCGTCGAAAAGGCCATCCGCGATGCCGGCCTCGGCCTCAACCCGGCCAGCGACGGCAATACCGTGCGCGTGCCGATCCCCGAACTCAGCCAGGACCGGCGCCAGGAACTCAGCAAGATCGCCCATAAGTACGCCGAGCAGGCAAGGGTCGCGGTGCGCAATGTCCGCCGCGACGGCATGGATTTCCTGAAGAAGCAGGAAAAGGACGGCAAGATCACGGAAGACGAGCACCGCGTACTCAGCGACCAGATGCAAAAACTCACCGACGAGCATGTAAAAAAGGTCGATGATGCGCTGGCGGGAAAAGAGAAAGAAATTCTGCAGGTTTGATGTGAGCCAGCGCCAGATTATTCCCGCCGTCCTGAGGGCGGAAGCCGAAGACGCGGCCAACGCCAACGGCGGACAGACCCCGCGCCATATCGCCATCATCATGGATGGCAATGGCCGCTGGGCCAATGCGCGCGGACTGCCCCGCAGCGTCGGGCACAACCACGGTGCCGAAGCCGTCAGGCGCACGGTCAAGGCGGCGGCCGCGGAAGGCGTGCGCTACCTCACCCTGTTCGGCTTCTCCTCGGAGAACTGGAAGCGCCCGAAGGCCGAGGTCAACGACCTGATGGGCCTGTTGCGCTTCTACCTGCGCCGCGAGATCGATGAACTCGACCGCAACGGCGTGCAGCTAAAGGTGATCGGGGAACGCACCCGCCTGGGGGGCGACATCGTGCGCCTGATCGACGAGAGCGAGGCCCGGACCGCGGGCAATGCCAAGCTCCGTCTCACCATCGCGCTGAGCTATGGCGGACGCGCCGAACTGGTCGATGCCGCCCGGCAGGCGATGGAGGCCGCGCTGGCGGGCGGGTTGAGCCCGGCGGAAATGACGGAAGAACGCTTCGCCAGCCTGCTGTCCACCGCCGGAACCCCGGACCCGGACCTGCTGATCCGGACCAGCGGCGAGAAGCGCATCAGCAATTTTCTCCTCTGGCAATGCGCCTATGCGGAATTCGTCTTCGTCGACAAGCATTGGCCGGATTTCGGCGCCGACGACCTGAAGGCCGCGATCGAGGAGTTCCGCGGCCGCACGAGGCGTTATGGCGCCGCCGGCTGACGCGGCCCGCGAGCGGTCGAAGCCTGGTCCTTCCTCCCTGCAGAAACGCGTTCTGTCCGCTGCCGTCCTCATCCCCTTCGTCCTGGTCGAGATCTATTTCGGGCATCCCTACTGGGATCTGCTGGTGGCGGCCTTCGGCGGGCTGATGGCCTGGGAATGGGCCCGGATCTGCGGCCGGCGCAGCAACCCGGCCGATCCGTCCCCGGCGGCGCGCCTGCCGACGCATGCGATGGCGCCGGAGGCCCTGGTGTCGGTCGCCGCGGCCGTTGCCGCCGTTGTCCTGGAGAGCTTTCCCGAGCTGGCGCCGGGCCTGCCGCGCGGCTGGCCGCTGGTCCTGGCCGGGGTGGCGGCCAGCACCGCTGCCGCGCTGCCGCGCCACGGCCTGCGGGCCGCCTGGTTCGGCCTGGGGACCCTCTATGTGGCGACGCCCTGTCTTGCCATCCTCTGGATCCGGGCGGATCCGGAGGCGGGGCTGGCGACGATGGTCTGGATGCTGGCCATCGTCATCGCGGCCGACACCGGTGCCTATGCCGCCGGCCGGACCATCGGCGGACCGAAGCTCGCACCGCGAATCAGCCCGAGCAAGACCTGGGCGGGCCTCGGCGGCGCGGTGATTTCCGCCGGTTTGGTCGGCCTCGCCACGGCGATCTGGCTGGATCGGCCGGTGATTTGGCGCCTCGCTGTGGCCAGCGGCGCCCTGGCGGTGGCCGAACAGGTCGGCGATCTGGCGGAATCGGCCTTCAAACGCCGCTTTGGGGTGAAGGACAGCAGCCATATAATCCCTGGGCATGGCGGGGTCCTGGACCGCGTCGACGGGCTTCTGGCGGTCACCGTGATCGTCGCCGCACTGGGTTACCTGATGGGGAGCAGCGTTCTCAAATGGCTGTAATCGAAGCCAAAAACACCGGCCAGCAGGCTGCAACCGAGACCCAGCCGCGGCGGCTGACGATCCTCGGTTCCACCGGCTCGGTCGGCTGCAACACCATCGACGTCGCCATGCGGCATCCATCCGCCTACCGGATCGAGGCGCTGACCGCCCACGGCAATGTCGAGCGCCTGATCGAGCAGGCCCTGCAGCTCAAGCCGCGGCTGGCGGTGATCGGCGACGAGAAGCACTATGCCGCGCTCAAGTCAGCCCTGGCCGGCAGCGGGATCGAGGTCGCCGCCGGGCGGGCGGCGGTCATCGAGGCGGCCTGCCGGCCGGCGGAATGGGTCATGTCGTCCATCGTCGGCGCAGCCGGGCTGGAGCCCACCCTGGCGGCGGTCCGGCGCGGCGCCATCATCGGCCTCGCCAACAAGGAGACCCTGGTCTGCGCCGGCAGTTTCGTGATGCGGGAAGTGGCCAAGCATGGCGCGGTCATGCTGCCGGTGGATTCCGAGCACAGCGCGATCTTCCAGGTCTTCGACTTCGACAAGGTGGCGGCGATCGAGAAGATCATCCTGACCGCCTCGGGCGGCCCGTTCCGGACCAGGTCCCTGGCCGAGATGGAGGCGGTGACGCCGGCGCAGGCAGTCGCCCATCCAAACTGGTCTATGGGGGCGAAAATCTCCGTCGATTCGGCCAGCATGATGAACAAGGGCCTGGAGCTGATCGAGGCCTTCCACCTCTTCGGCCTACCGGAGACGCGGATCGAGATCCTGGTGCATCCGCAATCCGTCATCCACAGCATGGTTGCCTATACCGACGGCTCGGTCCTCGCCCAGCTCGGCAGTCCGGACATGCGGACGCCCATTGCCTATGCCCTTGGCTGGCCCCGGCGGATCGACGCGCCTTCGGCCCGCCTGGATTTCGCCAAGGTCGCCCAGCTGACCTTCGAGGCCCCTGATCCGGAACGATTTCCGGCACTTCGCATCGCCCGGCAGGCGCTGCAGCGCGGCGGCCGGGCGCCCACCGTCCTCAATGCCGCCAATGAGATCGCCGTCGCCGCCTTCCTGGCCGGCGGGATCCGCTTCACCGACATTGCCCGGGTCGTGGAATCGGTCATCGACCGGGTGCCCGCGGGCGAGCTCGCCACTATTGCCGACGTGCTTGAGACCGACCAGGAATCGCGCCGGCTGGCGGCCGACGAAGTGGCGGCGCGAAATCGCAACGTTGTCAACTAAAACATTGAGTTATGGCCCTTTTCAGGGCTTTGGCGACCGGCCGGTTTATGCTAGACCTGCCAGATCGGCGGGCCCTGCGGCCCTGGCCGTTAACTTCGTCCCTGGGCCGATCTGATGGATTTCCTCGCCGAAATCTCCCATTACGGGTTCTGGTTCATCGTGGTCCTGACCGTGCTGGTCTTCGTCCACGAAATGGGCCATTTCGCCGTTGCGCGGCTGTGCGGTGTCCGGGTGGAGGTGTTTTCCATCGGCTTTGGGCCGGAGATGTTCGGGGTCACCGACCGCCATGGCACGCGGTGGAAGGTCAGCTGGCTGCCGCTCGGCGGCTACGTGAAGATGTTCGGCCAGGAAGACAACGCCATCGAGGGCGAGGCCGCCAAGCCGATGACGGCAGCCGAGCGGGCGGTGTCCTTCAAGGAAAAGAGCGTCGGGCGCCGCGCCGCCATCGTCGTGGCCGGGCCGCTGGCAAATTACGTCTTTGCGATCATTGTCTTAGCCGTCCTCTACGCGACGATCGGCCGACCGTTTTCGGCGCCGGTGATCAGCGAACTGGTGGAAGGCTCGGCGGCGGCTGAAGCCGGACTGCTGCCCGGCGACCGGGTGGTCGCCATCAACGGCGCAAGGATCGAGCATTTCGAGGACATCCAGGACATCATGCAGCTCAACCTGGACCAGCCGATGGCGCTGGTAGTCCAGCGCGGCGACCAGCAACTCACCATGGATGTCCATCCCAAGATCGTCGAGGAGAAGGACATCTTCGGCGATACCCTGAAAGTCGGCCGCCTGGGCATTCGCGGGGGCAAGCCCGGCGACCTGACCCAGCTCGGTGTCGGCGAGTCGCTCGTGGCGGCGGTCCAGGAGGCCTATCGCGTGTCGGCCGGGATCCTCACCGGCGTGAAGCAGATGGTCACCGGCGTGCGTTCCACCGATGAGCTTGGTGGCGTCCTCCGAATCGCCAAGATGTCCGGCGACGTTGCCCAGTTCGGCTTCCTCTCACTGGTCAATCTGGCCGTGCTGCTGTCGATAAATCTCGGCCTGATAAACCTCTTTCCGGTGCCTTTGCTCGACGGCGGGCACCTCGCCTTTTACGCGGTCGAAGCGGTGAGCGGACGCCCGCTGAATGGGCGTGCACAGGAGTGGGGACTGAAGATCGGCCTCGCCCTGGTCCTCAGCCTGATGCTGTTCGCGACCTGGAATGACTTGGTTTATTTGAAGGTTTTCGACTACATTAGGGCGCTTTTTACCTAACTGGATGCCGCGCAACATGACCGTCTTGAGAAAGTTAACGTTTCGGCTGGTCTGGGTGGTGGGGCTCCTCTCCGCCGCGCTCGGCATTCCGGCGGCATCCGCCCAGGACAGCATCTCCGGCGGCGACCCCATCCAGCAGATCGTGATCGAGGGCAACCAGCGCATCGAGCCCGAAACCGTCCGGTCCTACATGCAGCTCAACCCGGGCGATCCGTTCGATGCAAAACGCATCGACCGGGCGTTGAAGAACATGTTCGCCACCGGCCTCTTTGCCGACGTGAATTTCCGGCGCGAGGGCGGGTCCCTCATCGTCCAGGTGGTCGAGAACCCGATCATCAATAAACTCGCCTTCGAAGGGAATGATCGGATCGACGACAAGGCCCTGCAGGACGAGGTGTCGCTGAAACCGCGCCAAGTCTATACCCAGACCCGCGTCCAGGCCGACGTCAAGACGATCCTGGACCTCTACCGGCGCAGCGGCAGGTTCGCCGCCACGGTCGAGCCGAAGGTCATCAAGCTCGACCAGAACCGCGTCAACCTAGTCTTCGAGATCAACGAGGGCGACGTCACGGCGGTCGAGCGCATCGATTTCGTCGGTAACAAGGCTTTCTCCGACAGAGATCTGCGCGGCGAAGTGATCACCCAGGAGAGCGCCTGGTACCGCTTTCTCAGCACCACCGACACCTATGATCCGGACCGCCTGACGGTGGACAAGGAGCAGCTGCGGAAGTTCTACCTGACCGAGGGATATGCGGATTTTCGCGTGATCTCCGCCGTCGCCGAATTGTCGCCTGACCAGGAGGCCTTCTTCATCACCTTCACTGTGGAAGAGGGCGAGCGCTACAAGCTTGGGAAGGTCGACATCCAGACGACGCTGAAGGATCTCGACCCGCTGACGCTGCAGAGCGATCTCAGCACCGAGGAGGGCGACTGGTACGATGCCAGTAAGGTCGAAGAGACCGTCCAGGCGCTGAGCGATCGCGTCGGCAGCTTGGGTTATGCCTTCGTCGACGTCCGCCCCCGCATCGACCGCGACGCCGAGAACCATGTCCTGACCCTGACCTACGACATCCAGGAGGGCCCGAAGGTCTATGTCGAGCGGATCGACATTTCCGGCAACGTGCGGACCCAGGACAAGGTCATCCGCCGCGAATTCCGCCTGGCGGAGGGCGACGCCTTCAGCACGTCGAAGCTGAAGCGCACCGAGCAGCGCCTGAAGAATCTTGCCTTCTTCGAATCGGTGGACATCCAGACGGTGCCCAGCGACAGCCCCGACAAGACCGTTATCAAGGTCAAGGTGAAGGAGCAGTCGACCGGCGAACTGAGTTTCGGCGCCGGCTTCTCGACCTCGGTCGGACCGCTCGGCAACATCGGCTTCCGCGAGCGCAACCTGCTCGGCAAGGGGCAGGATCTGCGGGCCAACCTCACCATCTCAGGGAAGCGGTCGGCCATCGACGTCAGCTTCACGGATCCGTATTTTCTCGACAAGGACCTGAGCGCCGGCGTCGACGTATTCCACCGCCGCCTCGATCCCGGCACCAACCGCGAGACCCAGACCGGCATCGGCTTCCGGCTCGGTTACGACCTGTCCGAGTATCTGCGGCATACGATTTCGTATCAGTTCCGTGCCGACGAGGTCTATCACATCGACAGCGGCAAGCACGGCGACCGGGCATCGGAAGTCATCTTCGACGAGAAGGGCTACAACTACTATTCGATCCTCGGCAGCACGTTCGCCTATGACCGGCGCGACAGTGTCCAGGATCCCCGCGACGGCTACTATGTCCAGCTCGACACACGTTTCGCCGGCTTGGGCGGTTCGGTCGAATACCTGTCGCATACGCTGTCTGGCGGGTATTTCTATCCGGTCACCAAGGACGTGACGATGGGCGTCACCAGCGAGGTCGGCTACATCATGCCGCTCTTCGGCGACTATCTGCACTATCCCGACGGCTTCTTCCTTGGCGGCCCGGACAGCCTTCGTGGCTTCAAGGCGCGCGGCGTCGGTCCGCGTGACGAAGCGAACAACAGCCATGCCAATTCGATCGGTGGCCAGTTCCTGTGGGACGGCACCGTGCAGGCGACCTTCCCGCTGGGCCTGCCCGAGGAATATGCGATCCGCGGCCGTGTCTTCAGCGACTTCGGCATCCTGACCGGCTACGACGCCAAGAGCGACATCCAGATCCAGGACGATGCGAGCATTCGTGCCTCGGTCGGCGCGGGCCTGACCTGGGTTTCCCCCTTCGGTCCCCTGGCCGTGGATTTTGCCGTCCCCGTGCTGGAGGAAAGCCAGGACCGGGAAGAGTTCTTCAGCTTCAGCGTCGGCACCTCTTTTTGATAACTCAAAGCAGACTGGAACATGACATTGCGCTCTCTTAGACACTTCACCCTGGCTGCCATCATCGCGTTCGGCGCGATCGGGCTCAGCGCCGGATTGCAGTCGGCTTCCGCTCAGACCGCCCAGCCGGCGGCAGCCATGCCCCTGGTCATCGGCATTCTCGACGGCGATGCCGTCCTGAAGATGTCGGAGACCGGCAAATCGCTGCGCCAGCAGTACGACCAGAAGGACAAGGCGTTCCAGGCGGATGCCGCCAAGCAGGAGGACACGCTGCGGGCGCAGATGCAGAACCTGCAGAGCCAGCGCGCCAGCCTGCAGCCGCAGGACTACGAGGCCAAGCAGCAGGGGATCCGCCAGCAGGCGGACAAGCTCCGCAAGGATCTCGTGGCCAAGCGCAAGGCGCTGAACCAGGCGGCCGAGAAGGCACGCTCCATCCTGATCCAGAACGCGCAGAAGGCGCTCCAGGAAGTCGCCCAGCAGAAGGGCTTGACGCTGGTCATCGACAAGTCCGCAACCCATCTGAGCGCGCCGGGCTGGGACATCACCAATGAAGTCCTGCAACGCCTGAACAAGGCGCTGCCGGCCCTGAAGATGTAGGTCTGGGTCGCGGGCAAGGGGGACGATCTGGAATGAACGGCGAGGCGGCAAAGGCAGGGGCGGTGGCCGAGGAACTCACCATGGACGTGAAGGGGATCATGCGCATGATCCCTCATCGCCCGCCCTTCCTGCTGATCGATCGCGTCGAGCGCATGGTCAAGGATGTCGGCGCCGTCGGGATCAAGAACGTTTCGATCAATGACGGGTTCTTCGTCGGCCATTTCCCGACCGACCCGGTAATGCCCGGCGTGCTGATCATCGAGGCAATGGCGCAAACCGCTGCGGTGCTGGTCGTGCACACGCTGGGTGCCGCCTTCGAGGGTAAGCTGGTCTACTTCATGACCATCGACGACTGCCGGTTCCGCCGGCCGGTCGTGCCGGGCGATCAGCTGCATCTGGAAGTCCGCAAGGACCGGCATCGCGGGCCGGTGTGGAAGTTCATGGGCGTGGCCAAGGTCGGGGACCAGGTTGTCGCAGAAGCCACCTTTGCCGCGATGATCCGCGACGCCTGAACCGGGAGCATTCCGCATGAGCAATCGGCTTCTTCACACGATGATTCGCGTGTTCGATCTCGAGAAGTCGATCGACTTCTACACCCGCCATCTCGGCATGAAGCTGCTGCGCCGCAAGGACTATCCGAGCGGGGAGTTCACCCTCGCCTTTGTCGGATACGGCGACGAGGACGCCAGCACGGTGATCGAGCTCACGCATAACTGGGGTCAAAAGACGCCCTACGAGATCGGATCCGGCTTCGGGCACCTGGCGATCGGCGTCACCGATATCTACGGCACCTGCGAAAAGCTGGGCAAGGAGGGCGTTAAGATTTCACGCGCACCCGGCCCGATGAAGCACGGCGGCTCGGTGATCGCCTTCGTCGAGGACCCGGACGGATACAAGGTCGAACTGGTCCAGCGCTAGGCACCGGAACGCACACGGTCGCCGCGTCCGTCGTCTGCGGGACTTCGCCTTCGCTCCGGACAGCAGCCCCGCTGGACGGGTTTACAGGTGGCAGGTTTCCGGTCGCCACAGGTCCTGTTCCGTCAATACCCTTTAGATCTCGAGCCTGCAGGCGGGGGCGCCGTCCGCTGCGCACCAAGCACGCAGGATGACCCGCCCAAAGTCGCGCGTGGCGGAATGACGAACGGCCGGCGAACTTTGCGTCCGCCGGCCGTTGGGCCGCTTCCGGGAAGCGCCGAAACCCGGCGCTACTTGCGTTTGGCAATCGGCACGAAGGGACGCTCGCCGTATCCGGTATAGAGCTGGCGCGGGCGGCCGATGCGTTGCGTCGGGTCCTCGATCATCTCCTTCCACTGGGCGACCCAGCCGACGGTTCGTGCGACCGCGAACAGGACGGTGAACATCGACGTCGGGAAGCCGATCGCCTGCAGGATGATGCCGGAATAGAAATCGACGTTGGGATAGAGCTTGTGGGAGACGAAATAATCGTCCTCGAGGGCGATGCGCTCGAGTTCCATCGCCAGGGCCAGCAGCGGATCGTTGCGCTTGCCGAGCGCATCCAGGACCTCGTGGCAGGATTTCCGCATCACCTGGGCGCGCGGGTCATAGTTCTTGTAGACCCGGTGGCCGAAGCCCATCAGGCGGGTGTTGTCCTGCTTCTCCTTCACCTTCCTGATATAGCCGGGGATCGCATCCTTGCTGCCGATCTCCGCCAGCATCTTGAGCACCGCCTCGTTGGCGCCGCCATGCGCCGGTCCCCACAGGCAGGCGATGCCGGCCGCAATGCAGGCGAATGGATTCGCCCCGGACGACCCGGCGATCCGCACCGTCGAGGTCGAGGCATTCTGCTCGTGGTCGGCATGCAGGATGAAGATGCGGTCCATCGCCTTGGCGACGACCGGATTGACCTTGTACTCCTCGGCCGGTACCGCGAAGGTCATGCGCAGGAAATTCTCGGCGTAGCTGAGCTCATTGCGCGGGAAGATGAACGGCTGGCCGCAGGAATACTTGTAGGCCATGGCGGCGATCGTCGGCACCTTAGCGATCAGACGGTGCGACGCTATCTCGCGCTGCTTGGGATCGTGAATGTCGGTGCTGTCGTGATAGAAGGCGGAGAGGGCGCCGACCACGCCGACCATGACGGCCATCGGATGGGCATCACGGCGGAAGCCGCTGTAGAAGCGCGAGATCTGCTCATGCAGCATGGTGTGGTAGGTGATGTGCTGCTCGAATTCCCGCTTCTGCTTCACGTTGGGCAACTCGCCCTCGAGCAGCAGGTAGCAGACTTCCATGAAGTCGCTGTTCTCGGCCAATTCCTCGATGCGATAGCCGCGGTGCGTGAGGATGCCCTGGTCGCCGTCGATGTAGGTGATGGCCGACTGCGTGGAACCGGTCGAGCCATAGCCCGGGTCGTAGGTGAACAGGCCGTGCTCGGTATAGAGCTTGCGCACGTCGACGACATCCGGACCGACCGTCCCCTTGAGCACGGGAAGATCCCAGCTCTCGCCGGAGCGCGAATCCTTCACCGTTACCTTGGTATAGGCCTTGGGTTGCGCCGGCCTGATCCCGCTGTCGACGACCTTGACCGCCTTGGATTTCAGCGCGGCGGAGGTGGCTTTCGCCGCCGCGGTTTTCTTACTGGTCTTGCCCTTCGACGTGCTGGCCATAGCGTCCCCTCATGGAAACATTGCGCCGCGGTGCATGTTGCACCGCGGCATAACTGACTTACGCTATCAGAAGTACAGTTAACGGTCCATTACGGTCGGGCGGCAAATCTTCCGGTTTTTTCGCTTTAAATCAGGCGATATCGGCGATCCGGCCGAGGCTTTCAGTGCGGCCGAGAACCTCCATCACGTCGAAGATTCCGGGCGACGTGGCGGAGCCGGTCAGGGCGGCCCGGAGGGGCTGGGCGACCTGTCCCAGCTTGACGTTCTCGGTCTCGACGAAGCTGCGGACGGCGGCCTCCAGGCCTTGAGCCGTCCAGTCGCCGAGCGCTGCCAGCGTGGCGGCGAGCTTCCCGAGCAGGGCGCGGCCTTCGGGGGTCAGGAGGGCCTTCGCCTTGTCGGCCAATGGAATCGGCCGGACTGCGGCATAAAATGCTGCATTCTCAGCAAGTTCTTTCGCTGTCTTGGCCCTGGCTTTCAGCCCCGGCATGGCGCGGCGCAGACGATCCGCCAGCTCCGGACTGTCGGCGAGGCCGAGGCGCTTCAGCACGTCTTCGGCGAGGCGGCCGTCATCGGCGAGGCGCAGGTAATGGCCGTTCAGATTGTCGAGTTTGGTGAAGTCGAAGCGGGAAGGCGACCGGCCGATCGCACCGAGGTCGAACCAGGCGATCGCCTGCTCGGTCGAGATCGTCTCCTCGTCGCCATGCGACCAGCCGAGGCGCAGCAGGTAGTTGCGCAGGGCCTCGGGCAGATACCCCATCTCCCGGTAGGCCTCGACGCCGAGGGCGCCGTGGCGCTTCGACAGCTTGGCGCCGTCGGGGCCGTGAATGAGCGGGATATGCGAGAAGCTCGGCGCCTGCCAGCCCATGGCGTCATAGATCATGGTCTGGCGGAAGGTATTGGTCAGGTGATCGTCACCGCGGATCACATGGGTGATCCCCATGTCGCGATCGTCGACCACCACCGAGAGCATGTAGGTGGGCGTGCCGTCGCTGCGCAGAAGCACCATGTCGTCGAGCTGGCTGTTGGCGACCCGCACTTCCCCCTGGACCTGGTCGGCCACCACGGTTTCGCCGGATTGCGGCGCCTTGATGCGCACCACCGGCTTGACGTCCCGGGGGGCATCCTTGGGGTCCCGGTCGCGCCAGCGGCCGTCGTAGCGGACCGGCTTGCCGGCCGCCATCGCGGCCATGCGCATCTGCTCCAGTTCCTCGACCGAGCAGTAGCAGTGATAGGCCTTGCCCTCCGCCAGCAGCTGCTGCGCGACCGCGGCATGGCGCGGCGCGCGGGTAAACTGATAGACCACCTCGTCGTCCCATTCGAGGCCCAGCCACTTCAGCCCGTCGATGATCGCCTCGATCGCCGCGTCGGTGGAGCGGACGCGATCGGTATCTTCAATCCTCAGGCGAAAAATCCCGCCGTGATGCTTGGCATAGAGCCAGTTGAACAGGGCCGTCCGGGCCCCGCCGATATGCAGGAATCCGGTGGGCGAGGGGGCGAAGCGGGTGACGACGGGCTTGGGCGCGGTCATTGCGGGCTGGTCCTGGGGGCTGATCAGAATCGGCTGGTACATAGCACGATTTTTGCGCCGATTGGCAATCGTGGTATGGTCGGCATAAGTTTCTACCATTGCGGGAGTTGGCGGCTTGCATCTGCGGCACCTGAAACTGCCGGCGGCGGAGATCGACGCCTTCCTGGCGCTGCAGCGCCCGAACTGGCCGGCCTGGCTGGCGGTCGCGATCGGCGCCGGCATCGCGCTCTATTTTGCCCTGCCGGCCGAACCGGCGCCCTGGTCCGGCGTGACGGCCTTCGCCGGGCTGCTGTCGATGGCGATCCTGGTCCGCCGGCATCCGCTGGCGACGTTCGTCCTCGCCGGCATCTGCGCATCGGCCCTGGGATTTGCGGCCGCACAACTGCGCACCGCCATGGTCCAGGCACCGCAATTGACCCGCGAAATCCGGTTCGCCACGGTCACCGGCACGGTCGCCGCCATCGAATTGCTGCCGCTGGGCGAGCGCGTCACCCTGCGCGACCCGAGGATTGCGCAACTGCCGCCGGAGCTCACGCCCAAGCACCTGCGGCTGAAGCTGGTGAAGCTTGCCGCCGAGGTCGCCGTCGGCGACGTCATCCGCATTGCCGCCGACCTGCAGCCGCCGGCGGCACCGGCGGCACCAGGGGCGTTCGATTTCCGCCGCCAGGCCTATTTTATGCAGCTCGGCGGCGTCGGCTTTGCCTTCGGGATGCCGGAGATCGTCGCCCGGGCCGCGCCGGGTCCCGCCGGATCCATCGGCAGGCTGCGGCAGGCGATCGGCCAGCGGATCCGCACGGCCTTGCCCGGGCCGGGCGGGGCGATGGCGCTGGCCCTGGTGGTCGGCGACCAGACGGCGATGTCGAAGGCCGACGCCCAGGCGATGCGGGATTCCGGCCTGGCACATCTGCTCTCGATCTCCGGACTGCATATCGGCCTTGCCGCCGGGTTGGTCTTCTTCCTCGCCCGCGGCTTCCTTGCCTTGATCCCGCCACTTGCCTTGCGCCACCCGATCAAGAAATGGGCGGCGGTGATGGCGCTGGGCGGGGCGGGGTTCTACGCGCTGCTGGCCGGGATCACGGCGCCGACCCAGCGCTCACTGATCATGACCGGCATCGTATTCCTGGCGATCCTCCTGGACCGGACGCCGATCTCCCTGCGGGCGATCGCCTGGGCGGCGGTCGTCATCCTGTTGCTGCAGCCCGATCTCCTGGTCGGCGCCAGCTTCCAGATGTCGTTCTTCGCCGTCCTCGGCCTCATCGCCGCCTTCGAGGCCCTGCGCCGGCCGATCGCCGCCTGGCGCCGGGCGCGGCGCGACGCGCCGGACCTCGCCGGGCGGGTCATCCGCGCCGCCGAAGGGGCCGGCTTCTGGCTCGCTGGAACCATGGCCACCAGCCTGGTTGCCACGCTGATGACGGCACCGTTCTCGATCTACCATTTCAACCGCCTGGCGCCTTATGGGCTGATCGCCAACATGGTCGCGGTGCCGCTGACCGGGTTCTGGATCATGCCGGCAGGCGTCGCCGCGCTGGTCACGATGCCCTTCGGATGGGACGCCCCGTTCTGGACGGTGATGGGATGGGGCTGCGACGTAATCCAGCGGCTGGCGGAAACGGTCGCGTCCTGGCCGGGCGCGGTGGTCCTCGTTCCGGCGATGCCGACCGCCGGCCTCGTTGCCGTCGCCTTCGGCCTCGTCTGGCTCTGCCTCGTCCGCGGGCGGTTCCGCCATGCGGCCGCCCTCCCGGTGATCTGCGGCTTCGCCAGCATCGCCCTGTCGCAGAGCCCGGATCTGCTGGTCGCCGATTCCGGCAAGCTGATCGCGGTGAAGAATGCCGAAGGGGCGTACTGGCTGTCATCGGCGCGTGCCGAAAGGCAGACGGCGGAAACCTGGCTGAGGCGGAACGGGCAGGCCCGGGCGGAAACCTTCGAGGCAGCCACGGCATCGGCCGGGGATGCGGCGCTCGCGCGCGATCTTGCCTGCGATGCCGTCGGTTGCATCTACCGCGCCGGCAAGACCGCGATCGGCATCGTGCTCCACGGCGACGCGCTGGCGGAGGATTGCGCGATGCTGACAGGCATCGTCAGCGTCGAGCCGACTCGCGGGGCCTGCCGCGCGGCGAGGCTTCTCATCGATCGCTTCGATCTCTTCGACAACGGCGCCTATGCCGTCTGGCTCACGGTGGAAGGGGACGCGATCGTAGAGGACGTCGCATCGTCCCTGGGCCGGCGCCCCTGGGTCCTGCGGCGCGGACCGGACATGGACGAAGACGCACCTGCGGACGACGACGAAGCCACCGACGCCGAGGCGCAGGACTAGGAGAGGGTCAGTAGCGCCGCATCAGGCTGATCAGCTTGCCCTGAAGCTTGACCCGATCCGGGCCGAAGATGCGGGTCTTGTGGGCTGGGTTCGCCGGCTCGAGCGCGATCGAATCGCCCTTGCGGCGAAGGCGCTTCAACGTGACCTCGTTGTTGTCGATCAGGGCAACCACGATGGTGCCATTCTCCGCCGTGTCGCAGCGCTCGATGATCACGGTATCGCCGTCATGGATGCCGGCATCCACCATCGAATCGCCTTCAACCGAGAGGGCATAGTGCTCGCCACGGCCCAGCATGCTGGCCGGGATGTCGATGGCATTGGAACTGTCGCGCAGGGCCTCGATCGGCGTGCCGGCCGCGATCTTGCCGTAGAGCGGCAGCTGCACCGTCTGCGCCGCCGCGGCCACCATGGCTCCCGGCAGGCTGGGTGTGAAGTCGCCGCGGATGACGTTCGGCGAAAAGCCGCGCTTGCCACTCTCGACGGAACGCAGGGCTGCCGGCGCCGCCGTCTTGCTCACCTGATCCTCGGCGAGGCGCATCACCTCCAATGCCCGCGCCCGGTGGGGCAGGCGGCGGATGAAGCCGCGCTCTTCAAGTCCGGTAATCAGCCGATGCACGCCGGACTTCGACTTCAGCCCGAGCGCGTCCTTCATCTCGTCGAACGAAGGTGAGATGCCGCTGTCGTTCAGCCGGTCTTGAATGAACTGCAGCAGTTCCCGCTGTTTCTTGGTGAGCATGTCCCCGGTCCTTTCGCGTCTCATCCTGGCGATTTCGCCGCTCCGACGTCTCGATTCCCCCCGAGTCGGCAGCACGGCCCCGTCGCGTTCCAGCCCCGCCAAAAGCGGCGAATATCAAGGTTTTGGGCGGGAACAAATCAAAAACTACTGCTTATGTTCTAGTTTAGTTCGTGAAATTGTCAAGAGGTTGATCGGTACAATTCCGGATTGACGGCCGACCCTGGCGCCGGGGAGCGGCCATCGGCTATCCATGACACCCGCCCATGCTGGGCCAGTCGCGCGCCGCGCGGGGAAGCAGAGTGAATCGGATGCGAGGGGGAATTTCGATCCAGGCGATGGTTGCCGGTGCGCTTGCCGCCTTCGTTGGATTCGCCAGTTCATTCGCCGTGATCATCAAGGGGCTCACCGCCGTCGGTGCGAGCGAAGCGGAGGCAGCCTCCGGCCTGATGGCGCTGTCGATCTCGATGGCGGTCTGCGGCATCTGGCTCAGTCTGAAGACGCGGATGCCGATCAGCATCGCCTGGTCGACGCCGGGCGCGGCCTTGCTGGCGACGACAGGGGCTCTGGCCGGCGGATTTGCGACCGCCGTCGGCGCCTTCATCGTGACCGGCCTGCTGATCGTCCTTGCCGGCCTCTGGAAGCCGCTGGGGAGATGGGTCGCCGCCATTCCTTCGCCGCTCGCCAATGCGATGCTGGCCGGCGTGCTGTTCCACCTCTGCCTCGCGCCGGTACAGGCGATCGCCGAGCAGCCGGCGGTGGGGCTGGCGATCGTCCTCACTTGGGCGATCGTCGCCAGGTTCAGGCGACTTTACGCAGTCCCGGCCGCCGTGCTGGTGACGGTTGGGCTGATTCTCGCCACCACGCACGTGTCCGCGGCGGGGATGGGGCCGCTCTGGCCGCATCCGGTACTGGTCGTGCCGCATTTCTCGATACCGGGCGTCGTCGGCATCGCCCTGCCGCTTTTCATCGTCACCATGGCATCGCAGAACATCCCGGGGATCGCCGTGCTCAACGTGAACGGCTACCGACCGGCTCCGGGGCCGCTGTTCAGCACCAGCGGCGTCTTCGGTCTGGCCGCCGCGCCGTTCGGCGGCCATGCGGTCAATCTGGCGGCGATCACGGCCGCCCTCTGTGCCGGCGAGGATGCGCATCCCGATCCGACGCGGCGCTACTGGGCCGCGGTAACGGCGGGCGTGGTCTATATCCTGTTCGGGCTGCTCGCCAATGCGGCGACCGCATTCATCAGCGCATCGCCGCCGATCCTGATCGAGGCCGTTGCCGGCCTGGCCCTGCTGGGCGCCTTCGGCTCCTCCCTGGTCGGGGCCACGGCGGAGGCCAGGGATCGGGAGGCAGCCGTCGTCACCTTCCTGATTACCGCCTCGGGCCTGACGTTCTTCGGGATCAGCGGTGCCTTCTGGGGCCTGCTCGCCGGCGGCGCCATGTTCGCCCTGTCGCGCTGGCGGGCCGGGCCCGCCAGCTAGGCGCGCGCCGGTGGCGCGCCTATACTACCCGCCAAAGCCAAGGAGAATTCGATGCGTGCCCGCGAGACCCGACCCGAGAATTCGCTGTATCGAAACGCCATCGTCTGGGATTCCCATGCCTGCATGCCGCTGGCATACAATCAGGACCTCGCCGAACTGGAACGGCACCGCATGGCCGGTGCCACCTTCATCTCGATCAATGTCGGCATGGATTTCAATCCGCTGGGCCAGTGCATCCGCGTGATTGCCGGCTATCGCGACTGGATCGCCAAGCATCCGGAGCACTTCCTGCAGGCGGAGACCGTCGCGGATGTGCGGCGGGCGAAGCGGGAAGGCAAGCTTGCGGTGGCCTTCGACCTCGAAGGCTCGGTCATGCTGGAAGACGATCTGGCCATGCTGCGCCTGTTCCGGGATCTCGGCGTCAGGCAGATTCATCTCGCCTACAACCGCAACAACTCGATCGCCGCCGGCTGCCACGACGCCGATCGCGGCCTGACCGCCCTCGGCCGGGCGGTGGTGGCGGAAATCAATGCGGTCGGCATGCTGATGGACTGCTCGCATTCCGGCCGGCAGACCAGCCTGGAGATCATGGAGATCTCGAAGCGGCCCGTCATCTTCTCGCATTCCAGCGTAAAGGCCCTCAAGAACCATCCGCGCAACATCGATGACGAGCAGATCGCCGCCTGCGCCCGGACCGGGGGCGTCATCGGTATCGCCGGCATCGGCACGTTTCTCGGCGACAACGACATACGGACCGAGACCATCATCCGTCATGTCGACTATCTGGCGGAACGGGTCGGCACCAGCCATATCGGCATCGGCACGGATTTCGAATTCGCTGCAAGGCCCGGCCACAGCGACCTGCCGCCCGGCATGGATCCGGACTTCTGGTGGCCAAAGGTCTCCGGTTACGCCAGTGGCAAGACGCAGATCGTGCCGCCGGAGCAGCTCCCGGAATTTGCGGAAGGCCTGTTGCGCCGCGGCTACAAGGATGCGGAAGTCGTCGGCATCATTGGCGGGAACTTCCTGCGCGTCGCCGAGGCAACCTGGCCGGCGGCCCGCTAAAGGGCACGGGCGCGGTTACGCCCTTCGGTTAGCAGCATCACGATGATGACCAGCCCATAGGAGATCTGGCGGCCGGCCTCCTCGATCTGCATGACCGAGAGGATGGATTGCAGCAGCGTGATCAGGACGACGCCGGCGATGGTTCCGAGATAGGTCCCACGCCCGCCGAGGATGTTCGTACCGCCGAGGACGACGGCGGCAATGGCCGGCAGCAGGTAGGGATCGCCCATCGACTGGTAGGCTTTGGTGGAATAGCCGGCCAGCAAGACGCCGGCAAAGCCCGACAGCATGCCGGACGCCATGAATGCCAGCATCATCACCCGTTGTGTCGGAATGCCGGAGAGATAGGCCGCACGTTCCTTGTTGCCGATGGCGTAGATCGCGCGTCCGAAGGTCGTCCGCTTCAGCAGAAAAACCGCAACGGCACCGACCGCGACCCAGACGAACAGCGCCACTGGAATGCCGAAGAGGACGCGCCCCGTCGCCAAAAAGTGCATGGCGCCGGTCGAATGGTCCTGCGGCGCGAAACCGCCGGTGCGGACCACCATCAGCCCCTGGGCGACGGCGTTCATCCCCAGGGTGAAGATCATCGACGGCACCCGGAGATAGGCGACCCCGAAACCATTGGCAAGGCCCAGCAGCAGGCCGCAAAGGACGCCGAACGGGATGGCGAAGGCCTCGCCCCAGGGCCCCCAGCCGGCAGCCGCCGTCGACATCATGCCGCCGACGGTGACCACCCAGGGAACCGACAGGTCGATCTGACCGAGCAGGATGACCAGCATCATGCCGGTCGCGATCAGGCCGAGGAAGGATGCCACCTGAAGCTGCTGCAGCAGGTATTCCGGCGACAGGAAGCTCGTCGAATAGAAACTGCCCAGGGCCAGCAGCACCAGGATGCATCCGAAGGCGGTGAGGGCGGCCGGATCGAATCGGCGAAGGAATTTGCGAAGCCTGTGCATCAGGGGCGGCACCTCAACCCAGCAGCTCGAGGCGGTTGCGCACCCGAAGCACGCGGACGGCGCTGAGGCTGACGGCAACCAGCAGGATCACGCCCTGGAACAGCGGCTGCCAAAGCGGGTCGAGATCGAAGACGAACAGCAGGTCGCCAATGGTGCGCAGCACGAAGGCGCCGAAGATCGCCCCGATGGCGCTGCCGGCGCCGCCGAACAGGGAGACGCCGCCCAGGACCACGGAGGCGATCGAGTTCAGCGTATAGGTGCCGCCGATCAGCGCCGAGGCCTCGCCGGAATAGGTGAGAAAGGTCAGCATCAGCCCGCCACAGGCCGACAGCAGTCCGGATACCGCATAGGCGAGGAAACGCGCCCGCTTAACCGGCACGCCGGACATGTAGGCCGCCGCCTCGGACGAACCCAGGGCATAGGCGCCGCGGCCAAGGATCGATCGGCGATAGGGCACCCAGACGACGACCACAACGGCAGCGAGCACGATGAGTGCCGTCGGTACCCCGAACGACGTATGGTCGGTCAGGGCATCGGCGATGTCGCTGTTGACGTCGCCGCCCGGAACCGGCCGCAGCCACAGGGCGATCCCGTAGTAGATCGCCCCGGTCGCCAGCGTCGCCACGATCGGCTGCAGCCGGCCGAAGATGACCAGCAGGCCATTGAGCGCACCGCAGGCGAGGCCGGTCAGCAGCACGCCGCAGATGCCGAGCGTCGCTTCGAAGCCGGATCCGACGACAATGGTCGAGGCCAGGCAGTTCGCCAGCACGAAGGTCATGCCGACCGAGAGGTCGATGCCGGCAGTGACGACAACGAGGGTCTGCGCCATGGCCACCAATGCCAGCAGCACGCCCTTGTTCGCCGCCGTCGTCGCGACATTGGCATTGAGGCCGGCGGGATGGTTGCCGGCATAGAGCGCGAACATGACGATGAACACGCCAAAGGCGAGCAGAGTGCCCTTGTGCTCGGCCAGCCAGAAGCGCCAATCGCTCATGCGGCTCCTCCGGCATCGGGCGACGCCGGGTCGGGCGGCTCGCCGATGTTGAGCGCGGTGCTGACCAGCACATGCTCGTTGATGTCGTCGCCGGTCAATACCCGGGCGACGGCGCCGTCATAGAACACCAGGACCTTGTCGCAGCAGCCGATCAACTCATCGTAGTCTGTCGAATAGAAGACGATGGCGGCGCCCTGGTCGGCCAGCTTTCGGAGCAGCTGGTAGATCTCCTGCTTGGTGCCGACGTCGATGCCGCGGGTCGGGTCGTTGAGCAGGATGATCCGCGGGGCGATCATCAGCCATTTCGCGATCACCACCTTCTGCTGGTTGCCGCCCGACAGTGATCCGACGGCGAGTGCCGTTCCGCCGGTCTTGATGGCCAGCAGCTTCAGCATCTCGTCGATGGCCTGGGCCTCGGCCGTGCGATCGATCACGCCGAAGGACGACAAGCGGTCGAGTGCCGCGAAGGAAAGGTTGTCGCCGACCGACATCGGCAGCATCAATCCCTCGGTCTTGCGGTCTTCCGGAATGAGCGCCATGCCGATTGCCGCCGCCTTCGCCTGGGCAGGACTGGCGATCTTCACCGGCCGTCCGTCGACCAGCACTTCGCCGGCAACGCCGCGCAGCACCCCGAACAGCGCCAGCAGCAGTTCCCGCTGACCTTGCCCGTCGAGACCGCCGAGACCCACGATCTCGCCCTTATGGGCGGCGAAGGAGATGCCCGCCAGGCGCTCGCCCCAGGCCAGGTCCCTGGTCTCGAGGGCGGGGGTCCCGGCGAAGCCACCGCGCGTAGGCTTCGGCGGGAAAACCTGGGTGTATTCCCGACCGATCATCATTTCCACCACGTCCTTGTTGGACTTGGTGCCGGCGACATAGGTCGCGACGTTGCGGCCGTTGCGGAACACCGTGCATTCATCGGCCAGTTCGGCGATCTCGTTCATCCGGTGCGAAATATACAACAGGGCGAGGTTCTCGTCGCGCAGGCGGCGCAGCACCTCAAAGACCCGCGCGACGTCGGCCGCGGTGAGCGCCGATGTCGCCTCGTCGAGGATGAGGATGCGGGGGCGGCGCTCCAGCGCCTTGGCAATCTCGACCATCTGCCGCCGCGACAGCGGCAGGTCCTTGACATAGGCGCGGGGATCGATGTCCTCGGCGCCGGCCCGCGCCAGGGCGGCCTCCGCCATGCGGTGCTGGGCCCGCCGGTCGATCAGGCCGAAGCGCAGAGGCGGGTTGCTGATGAAGATGTTGTCGGCGACCGACTGGTCGGGGATCAGGGACAGCTCCTGGAAGACGCAGACGATGCCCGCCTTGCCGGCTGCCGTCGGGTCGGGAAAGTGCTGCTCACGGTCCGCGATGAACATGCGGCCTTCGTCCGGCTGGACGACGCCGGCCATGATCTTGATCAGGGTCGATTTCCCGGCGCCATTCTCGCCCAGCACAGCGTGGATGCTGGCGGTCCGCACCTTGATCTCGGCCTGCTCGAGCGCTCGCACGCCGCCATAGCGCTTCGAGATGCCTTCCATCCGGAAGAGCGGCGCGCTGCTGTCGTTGCCCATGCTGGTCTGCCCGGATGCGGGCGCCGCGACAGATGCCGCGGCGCCCGATTCCGATCCGGATCGACTATTCGTTGGCTTCCGACTGCCCCATGATTTCCTGCGCGGAGAAGTTGATGCCGCAGGTGGGGAAGGAGTTGCCGACGAAGAAGTTGTCGGTCTGGTCCTTGTAGAAGTTCTCGCCGTCCTTGAAGTTCGGGTCCTCGACCCGCGCCAGGGGCAGCTTGATGGACTGCGGAACGACCTGGCCCTCCAGCGCCGCGATCGCCGTCTTGATGGCAACCGCAACCTGGGCCGGACCGGTGCCGCCCGAGGCGCATTTCAGCCCTTCGCCCGCATGCTCGGCGCAGAGCTTGCGGAAGCCGTTCTCGGTCTCGCCGCCGACCGGCACGAAGGGATGGCCGGCATCCATCATCGCCCGTACCGTTCCGGTCGAGCCGCCCTGCACGGTGACGCCGACGAAGCTCTTGTGCACCGCGATGGCGTCGGCGACGACCTTCTGTGCCGTGCCGTCATCCCATTTGCCGATGACTTCCACGGTCTCCCAGGGCTTGCCCGAGGCCTTCAGCACTTCCTGGATGCCGTCATGGCGATCGCGGTCGACCGAGGTCCCCTGCACGCCGCGCACCTCCAGCACCTTGCCGCCGTCCGGGATGTTCTTCACCAGCCAGTCGGCCCAGTACTCGCCGAGGCCCTTCTGGTCGACGTTGACGTTGATCGCCTGATCGGTATCCAGCGTATTGTCGAAGGCGACCAGCACCACGCCGGCCTTGTTGGCACGCTTGATCACCGGGGTGAAGGCAGCCGGATTCTGGGCGTTGACCACGATGGCGTCGTAGCCGGAATCGATGAAGTTGTCGACCGCGGCGATCTGCGCGGCGATGTCCTCGCCGGTCGAGACCACCTTGAACTCCTTCAGCTTCGCCTTGACGTCCGGCTGGTCGGCATAGGCCTTGGCGGTCTTGATCATCTGGATGCGCCAGGTATTGCCGATGAACCCGTTGGCCAAAGCGATGCGGTAGGGGCCTTCCTTCTTGGGAAACTGGAAATACTTGGTATCCGCGGTCCAGGGGGCGAAGCATTCCGGCTCGGCACCGGGACCGGCGACGACCTGCGGCCCTTCGGCCAGGACCGTCGAGGTGAACAGCGTGGATACGGCTAGCGCGCCGGCGATGCATGTCGCCCGGCGCAGAAACTGGTTCCTCATGGTGACGTCCTCCCGTCGTGGTCGTTTCGACCTTTGTTAGCATTATCTCCCTAGAGCAAGGTCGGAGGGTGCCGGTGTGTTAAGCTTGGTTTCGGCCCGGCCCGGAAAAACGCCCGAACTTGCAGAACGGAGGAATATGAGCATAGTGGCCAATGAAAGCGCTGTCAAATGGCCCCAAAGGGTGATTTTATCTGAATGCTTGGGGAAAGGCGGTGGTATGGCTTCGCATCTGAGGAGAAATAACCTGGAATCGGGATCGGACTGCATGCCGATGCGTGGCGAATGAGCGAATTGCGCCGCCGGAGCCGGCTGGCGGAAGTGGCCGCCCGCGCAGGGGTTAGTCCGGTCACCGTATCGCGCGCCCTGCGGCACCCGGAAATGGTCTCGCCCAAGCTCCGGGCGCGGATCGAGGCAGCCGTCCAGGAACTGAACTATGTGCCCAACCGGGTGGCGAGCGCCCTGGCCTCGGCACGGACCAATCTGGTCGGCGTCATCGTCTCCTCCTTCACCAACGGCGTGTTCGCCGATTATCTCGGCGCCCTGCACGACGGCTTCCACCCGGCGGGGATCCAGCTCGCCGTGCTGAACAGCCGGTATTCCCTGGCGGAGGAGGCGAAGGCGATCTCCATGCTGCTCGGCCAGCATCCCGAGGCCCTGATCCTGGCCGGGGTCGAGCACACGCCCCAGGCCCGCCGGCTGCTGGAGACCAGCGGCATCCCGGTGATCCAGACCATGGAACTCTGCGACAACCCGATCGACATCAATATCGGGCTTTCCCAGCACAAGGCCGGCCATGCCGCCACGCGCTACCTGCAGGATCTCGGCCATCGCCGCATCGGCGTCCTTGCCGCGCGCATGGATTCCCGGCTTCGCAACCGCATCGCCGGCTATCAGCAGGCCATGGCCGAACGCCATCTCGACACCACCGGCATGATCTCCGGCGTCGAGGGACCGACCACCACGCGGCTCGGCGGCGAGCTGTTGCGCGATCTCATGTCCCGCATCCCGGACCTGGAAGCGGTGTTCTGCACCAATGACGATCTTGCCCTCGGCGCCCTTTTCGAATGCAAACGCCAGGGCATTGCCGTTCCGGACCGGGTCTCGATCATGGGTTTCAACGACCTGGAATTCTGCGCCAGTGCCAGCCCCTCGATCACCTCCGTGGCGACCCCGCGCTACGAGATGGGGCGCAAGGCGGCGGAAATCGTGCTGGAAATCGTGCGGGGCGGTGGCGAACGGCCGAAGCAGCGCCTGATCGATGTCGGCTTCGCGATCCAGGTGCGGCAGAGCACCGGCCCGCGTCGCCCCTTGCCTCAGACCTGAAAACGCAGAATGATCCCGTCGCCGGCTTGAACCCGTCGCCCCGCAACGCCCTGCCGAGACCAGGATCATGTACCGCATCCAGCTCATCCCGACCCTCCGGCTGCTCGCCGCGATTGCCCTGTGCGGCGGCCTTCTAGCGTTCGATCCCGCCGCTGCCGCCGATGCCTTCTATATCGGCAGCTTTAAGATCGTCTCGGCCAAGGTCGCGCCCTGGGTCGCGCCCGGGACCCATGTCGACGAGACCGAGATGCGGGCCCTGATCGGTAAGACCATCACCCTGACGCCGGCCGCGGTCGACGGGCCCGGCGGCTTTCCCTGTGCGTCGCCGCAATACGAGATCCTTGAGGGTGCGGCAGATATCCTGTTCCAGGGTATGTTCGGCGAGATGAGCGCCAACGACCTGAAGATCGATCCGCAGAATCTCGCCGACCAGGTCGGCCTGCCCGGCGGCACCTACCGTACCGTGGTCACCGGCTGCGAATACGAGGTCGATTTCAGCTTTCCCAAGGACGACGACGATCACGCCGCCTTCGGACTGAACGACTACGTCTATCTGCTGCAGCGGCAATGAGCCGGATGGGCGCTGGGCCTATTTGATTTCGGCCAGCGTCAGATCGTTGTAGTCCTCCACCGCGACGCAGCGGTCGACGGGCGCGTCCGGCCCGGGGGCCAACGGCCAGATCCCGCCGAAGACCCGCCGCGAACCGCCGGCCTTGGTCCGCACCACCATCTCGACGAAGGTCGGCGCGCGGGTCGCGATCGCGATCGCGTAGGATCCCTGGATCGAGAGCCGGGTCTCCGGCGTGTTCCAGGGCACGGAGTCGAGATAGAGCCCGGTCACGTCGCCACGGAATTCGGCGACCAGCGTTCCGACCAGGCGATAGTGGATGCGCAAGGGCTCGTGTTCCACGCCGACGACGATCAGGTTCGGCAGCTGGGCCGGCAACTCGGCAGGATCGATCTGGCTCCAGGACGGGATCGCCGCAGCGCCACGTTTCCGCAGCCAGTAATCGTTGAAGTTGCGGAGCAGGGGCGAGGCAATGCTGCTGATATCCGTCTCGCGCCGCAAGAGGTTGCGGTCGGCCTGGGACAGCGGGGACATTGTCGGCACGGCCTTTCCTGCGATTCGGCCGGTGATCGGCGCGGTACGCAGGCAGGATAGCAAATCGGGCCTGCCGCTGATAGCGCCCCCACCACCGGCCGCTGACCGCTGGCCGCCGTCTTGCCGCAATGCGGTGCCGTGGATTGCCCGGCGGGCCGAAGGTCCGGCGACGATCAGATCCCGCTTCCGGCCGTCGGCCCAAGGGTGAGCCGGTCCCGCGCCGCTTCCGCGGCTGTGGCGGTCAGAAGCAGTTCCACGCCGCTGGTGTTCTCCGGCTCGAAGACCTGACCGGCCAGGACCATGTCGATCGCCGTGCCGTCGCGCGACAGCGGCAGGTGCAGGCGCTTGGTCCAGCGGTATTCCTTTCCGGCCCAGCGGAACTTGCCTTCCGAATATACCGGCATGCCGGTGGAAACCACCTCGCCATAGAGCCGGCGGGTAAAGTCGAGGGTGGCGCCCTGTGTCAGCTGCTCGACGGTGAGGCCGGTATAGTCCGAGCCATGCGCCTCGACGATGTTGGTTCCGACCAGGCGGTAGTGGATCGACCGTCCGCCATCCGCGACGTCGGAGAGAATCAGGTGCGGCAGCAGCCTGGGAATGGCCACAGGATCCAGATCGCTGCGCAGCATCGCAGCGCGGTCGCCGCGGCGCTCCAGCCAGTAGTCATAGAGCTCCCGCAGCAGCGGACTGGATATCCGCCGACGAAACGACACCGACACTGGAGCTCTCTGCGTCAGGGCATGCCCCCTCAGGGCGAGGAAGCGTCCAGCCTAGTGCCTCGGTCGATGGCAGGCAATGATCTCGCGGATCGGGTCTTGACGCCGGCATCGTCATTGTCGTTCTCGGTGAATACTGGACGGGATGCGGACAAAGGGATGGCGGCTATCGCCGCGCCTCCCACTTGCCCATCGCCTTGCGCAGCGTGGCGAGGGCGAAGTCGATGCGCTTTTTTTCCACGCGTTGCAGGTGCCGCCAGAAGGTCGGATGGCTGACCGCGAGATGCTCGATCATGTCGCAGCAGCTGCGGACCAGGTTCGGCAGCCCGTCGACCTCCAGCGAGAAGCCGCCCGGGATGAAGCTGCGCAGGTCCTGGTGCAGGCGAACCAGCTTGGCGACAGCCGCATCCCGGCCGGCATCCGTCGGCAGCGCATGCCCCTCGGCTACGTAGGCGGAATCGCAGGCCCGCCGGTACAGGGCCGCCAGCGGCAGCAGTTCCGCGGCGGGCGGCTGGCGCGACGCGCGATGCCGTGCATCCGCCTTGTTCCAGTTCCGCAATGCCCGTGCGCCGCCGGGTGTCAGCATGGCGGTAGCGGCGGGATCGTTGCCGCGCAGCGCACAGACAAGCGCCCCCTGCAGCGCGTGATGCAGGGCCAGGATCAGCCATTTCCATTGCATGACGTCGTAGGGGACGCCGGAAGCGAGTTCGGCGGAGAGCTCGATCGCGCTGACGAGTTCCCCGATCTCCGTCGTTTCCAGCCACGTCTCGGCGGTCTTGTGGTCCATGCGTGGCCCGGATTCTGATTCGCCGCCAGCCTAGCACCCGGCGCCGGCATTACCCAGCGCGGCGCTAGCAGAGGCCGTCGAAGACCAGGACCTCGACCGCGTCACCGGCAGCGGCGGCCGGTGCCTCGGGCAGGCGGACGATGAGGCCGTCGGCAAGGGCGAGGCTGGTGAGCATCGAGCTGTCCTGGGTCGCAAACGGCGTCGCCACCAGGTCGCCGTCGCGGCGCGACAGCGTTGCCCGCAGGTGATCCTGCCGGAAGTCGTTGGCGGGCAGGGGTCCGGTCAGCTTCGCGGTCACGGTTTCCGGGCCGAGCCGCGCCAGGCCCAGCATGCGGCGGATCGCCGGTGCCAGGAACAAAGTCCCGGTGACGATGGCCGAAACCGGGTTGCCCGGCAGGCCCAGCACCCTGAGCGGCCCCAGTTCGCCGAACATCAGCGGCTTGCCGGGGCGCATGGCAATCTTCCAGAAATCGAGCTTCATGCCCTTCGCGGTGAGGACACCCTGCACCAGGTCATGGTCGCCCACCGAGGCGCCGCCGGTGGTCACCAGGAGATCGCAGCCGGCCGCGCCGTCGATCATGCGCGACAGCACCGCTCGGTCGTCCGGCGCATTGCCGAGATTGACCGGCACCGCGCCGCAGGCGGCGATGAAGGCGGTGAGGGCGATGCCGTTCGAGGCGATGATCTTGGCCGGACCCAGGGTCTCGCCCGGATTCACCAACTCGTCCCCGGTGGTCAGGATGCCGATCCGCGGCCGCCGCCTGACGGTGAGCCAGGGCCAGTTCATCGAGGCGGCGAGGCCGATGTCGCGGGCCGTCAGCAGCTTGCCGGCGGGGATGCCGGTATCGCCGGTCTTGAAATCCAGCCCGGCGGCGCGGACATTCTGGCCCAGCGCCCGCTTGCCTTCCCGCAAGGTGACGACATCGCCATCGCGGTCGCAGTTCTCCTGGATGACGACGGTATCGGCGCCCTCCGGCAGGACCGAGCCGGTGAAGATCCGTGCCGCCTCGCCCGGCCGGAGCGCCGCCGTTGGCGCCTGGCCCGCGGCGATCGACTGGGTGACCTTAAGCCTTGCCGGCACCGTAGCGACATCCACGGCCCGCACCGCATAGCCGTCCATGGCGGAAACCGCTGCCGGCGGCTGGGTGACGCGGGCGGTGACCGGGGCGGCGAGCACACGGCCGAGCGCATTTTCCAGCGAGATCTGCTCGCCTCCGAGGGGAGTGAAGGCGGCGAGGATCCGCTCCCGGGCCTCGGCGACCGACAGCATCACTCCGCCTCGTAGGTGCCGGACTTGCCGCCGCTCTTGCGCGTCAGGCGGATCTCGGTGATCCGCATGCCGCGGTCGACGGCCTTCACCATGTCGTAGACGGTGAGGGCGGCCACCGCGACCGCGGTCAGCGCCTCCATCTCCACGCCGGTCTGGCCGGTGAGCGTACAGGTCGCGGCGATGTCCACGGCGTTCCGCGCGGCATCGATCGAGAGCTCGACCTTGACCGAGGTCAAGGCGAGGGGATGGCAGAGCGGGATCAGGTCGGGCGTGCGTTTCGCCCCCATGATGCCGGCCAGCTGGGCGACACTGAGCACGTCGCCCTTCTTGACGCCGCCCTGCTGGATGAGGGCGATGGTTTCCGGCTGCATCAGCACCGATCCCCGGGCGGTGGCGCTGCGCTCGGTCGCCGCCTTGGCGCCGACATCCACCATCCGGGCATTGCCGGACTCGTCGAAATGGGTGAGGCGGGACATGGCGCTAGCTCGCCGCGGCGAGGGGAGCCCGGGCGCCGAGCAGATCGCGCGTCGCCCGGGCGACGTCGGGCTGGCGCATCAGGCTCTCGCCGACCAAGAAGATCGAGGCACCCACCGTCCGCATGCGCTCGAGATCCGCCGTCCGGTAGAGCCCGCTCTCGGCGACCAGCAGCCGGTCCTTCGGCACCAGCGGCGCCAGGCGCTCGGTCACCGCGAGATCGACCTCCAGGGTCTTCAGGTTCCGGTTGTTGACGCCGAGCAGCCGGGCATTCAGCTGCAGCGCCCGGCCGAGTTCCGCCTCGTCATGCACCTCGACCAGGACATCCATCCCGAGCTCGCCGGCGAGGGCCTCGAGCTCCGCCGCCTGGGCGTCCTCCAGGGCGGCCATGATCAGCAGGATGCAGTCCGCGCCGAGCGCCCGGGCCTCGTAGACCTGATAGGGCGTCAGCATGAAATCCTTGCGCAGGGCCGGCAGGTCCACCGCCTGACGTGCCGCCTCGAGAAAGGCGTCGTCGCCCTGGAAATAGGGAATGTCGGTGAGGACGCTGAGGCAGGTGGCACCGCCGGCGCGATAGGCCTTCGCCAGGGCTGCCGGATCGAAATCGGCCCGGATCAGGCCCTTGGAGGGCGACGCGCGCTTGATCTCGGCGATCAGTCCGTAGAAGCCGCCGCGCACCGTCTGCTCCAGCCGCCGGGCAAAGCCGCGCGGCGGATCGCTGCGGTTGCGCGCCACCGCCGCCGCCATCACCGCGGCCGGGGCGTGCAGCGCCTGCTGCCGGGCAACATGCTCGCGCTTGTCGGCGCAGATCTTGGCCAGGATGTCGCTCATGCGGATGTCCCGCCGGGATTGGTGGTCTTCACCAGCTCGTCCAGCACGTGGCGCGCCCGGCCGAAATCCAGCGCCTCGGCGGCCAGGGCGATGCCGCCGGGAATATCCGCCGCCTTGTCCGCGATCACCAGCGCCGCCGCCGCGTTCAGCACCACGATGTCGCGGTAGGGGCCGGTGGCGCCCTCGAACAGGCTGCGCATCGCCTGGGCATTCGCCACCGGATCGCCGCCCTTGATGTCGGCGGGCAGGGCCCGCGGCAGGCCGTACTGCTCCGGCGAGATCTCGAATTTCCGCAGGGTGCCGTTCTTCAGCTCCACCACCTGGGTCGAGGTGGTGGTGGTGATCTCGTCCAGCCCGTCATTGCCGTGCACCAGCCAGGCATGCGCGGTGCCGAGATTCTTCAGCACATTGGCCATCGGCTCCAGCCAGTGCGGCGAGAACACGCCGATCAGCTGGTGCCGGACCCCGGCCGGATTGGACATCGGCCCCATCAGGTTGAAGATGGTCCGGGTGCCGAGCTCGACCCGGCTCGGCCCGACATGGCGCATGGCGCTGTGGTGCTTCGGCGCCCAGAGGAAGCAGGTGCCGACCTCCCAGAGCGCCTTCTGCAGCAGCGCCGGATCGGCATCGATGTTCACCCCCAGGGCCGCCAGCACATCGGCGGCGCCGCTCTTCGACGAGGCGGCGCGGTTGCCGTGCTTGGCCACCTTGACCCCGCAGGCGGCGCAGATGATGGCGACCGCGGTGGAGATGTTCAGGGTGCCGGCATTGTCCCCGCCGGTGCCGCAGACGTCGATCGCATCGGCCGGCGCCTCGATCCGCAGCATCCGCTCGCGCATCACCTTGACCGCGGCGGTGATCTCGTCGACGGTCTCGCCCCGTACCCGGAGCGCCATCAGGAAGCCGCCGATCTGCGCCGGCGTCGCTTCCCCGGCCATGATGATGGAGAAGGCCTGCTCGGCCTCGGCGCGGCTCAGTGCCTTGCCCTGGGCGACGACGCCGATCAGGCCCTTGAGATCCGTCCCGGCAGCGGCGGGCGCAGCGGTCATCGCGCGCCACCCGCGGCCAGCTTCACCGGCGTGATGGCCGCCGCCGCCAGCTTCGCCGGGTCCAGGTTCATCCCGCAATCCTGCAGGAAATTTGCGATCAGCCTGTGGCCGTGTTCCGAGGCGATGCTCTCCGGGTGGAACTGCACGCCGGCGATGGGCAGGCTGCGGTGACAGAGGCCCATGACGACCCCGCCGTCGGTTTCCGCGGTCACCTCAAGTTCGGCCGGGAAGCTGGCCCGGTCGACCACCAGCGAATGGTAGCGGGTCGCCGCGAAATCATTGGGAATGTCGCGGAAAATGCTCTTGTTGCTGTGGTGCACCGTGGAGATCTTGCCGTGCATCGGCTTCGGTCCGCGGACGATCTTGCCACCGAAGACCTCGCCGATCGCCTGGTGGCCGAGGCAGACGCCCAGGATCGGCACCTTGCCCGCCGCCGCCCGGATCAGCTCCATGCAGATCCCGGCCGTCGCCGGGTAGCCGGGGCCGGGGGAGAGGACGATGCCCTGGGGTTTTCTGGCCAGCACCTCGGGAACGCTGATCTTGTCGTTGCGGTGCACCTCCAGCCGCGCCCCGAGCTCGCCGAGATAGTGATAAAGGTTATAGGTGAAGCTATCGTAATTATCTATTAAGATGAACATGTTAAGCACCAGTATCTCAGGCGGTGGGCGAGTTTAGCAGGCGATGTTCGGTTATGGAAGCAAGCTCGGCGGCTCTGCCGTCCTGGTCGCCGCCGTGGCCGCCGGGCTCGCCGCCGCGGTTGCGGACCGCAGCGCGGCGCCGGAACGGGCGCAATGGGCGCTGTTCCTGAGCGCCGCCGCCATCCTCCTCGCCCTGTTCGGCCGGCTGCTGCTGCGCCAGGCGCCGCGACGCCGCGCGCCCGCGGCCCTGCCCGCGACCCTCGTGCTCGAGCCCGGCCAGATCGTTCCCTGGGATGCGGTCATCCTGGACGGTACCAGCGAGGTCGACGACGGCCCGGTCGGCGGCTCGCCTTTCGCCGCCCGGCGCCGGGCCGGCGACCGGCTGCTGCATGGCGCCCGCAACGGCGACGGCCGGCTGACGATCCGGCCGGCGCCGCCTGCGGAAGCGGCCGCCGGTGGCTCCGGCACCGGAGCGGACTCCCAGTACCCGCCCTGGGTCAACCGGCACGCCCGGAAGATCCTTCTCGGCCTGCTTGCGCTGGCCGGCGCGGCGGCAATCCGGATCGACCCGGCGACCGGTCTCCTGGTCGCGGCGGCCGCGGTGCCGACCTGCCTCGGCCTCATACGCCCGGTGGTCTTCGCCGCGGCCCGGGCCAAGGCCCGGCGCCTGGGCATCGAGCTCCGCGATGCTGCGGCCCTCGACGCCCTGGCGGCGACCGACACGGTCGCACTGGCCCCCGGGGGCATCCTCACCCGCCTCCAGCTCAGCCTCCTCAGCCTGCATCCGGCGCCGGAGATCAAGCCCGCCGAGGTCATCGGCGCCGCCACCACCTGCTGCCAGTCGAGCCAGTCCAGCACCGCCCGGGCGATCCTGCATTTCGGCGTCGCCCATGCGGTTCGGCTGCGCAAGATCAACGCCTGGCATGCGGAAGCGGCCGAAGCACCCGCGGCAGGCGAGGCGATCGTCGCGGTCACCGATCTCGGGGCCACCCTGGCACTGGCTGATCGCCCCTGGCTGGAGCGCCAGGGTCTCGCGGCGTCGGCTTTCGATGCCATCGAACTGCCGGTGATGGCGCCGGGCCGCAGCCTGGTCTGGATCGCCGAGACCGCGCCTCAGCTGCATCTGCTGGGCGCGCTGGTGCTCGGCGAGAAGCTGAAACCCGGCGCCGCCGAGCTCGCGAAGAACCTGAAGCGTCTCAACGTCGCGACGGTGCTGCTGGATGCGGGCGCCACCGACGGGCAGCGGGCGCTGGCACGCCAGCTCGGCCTCGCCCAGTCGCTGGCCCCGGCCGCGGCGGGAACGGCTGCCGGGGACGGCCTGCTGCTGGTCGACCGCACCGGCGCAGCACCGCTCGCGGGCGTGTCCGCCGCGCGGCTTCGCTTCGGGGTTGCCCAGGTCCATGGCGCGCCGCATATCGATGCCGAGATCCGGCGCGAGGATCCGCGCCTCATCCTCGACCTCATCCGCCTCGCCCGGGCGGCGCGGCGGCGCGAGCTCTATGCCTGCTGGCTGGCCGCCGCCTTCTGCCTGCCGGGACTCGGCTATGCCCTGGGTCCCCGAGTCGAGGTCGGTGTCGGGATCGGCGTCGGGCTCAGCATCGGAGTCGATATCGCCACGCTGTCGCCGCTGATCGGCCTCGCCGCGGTAGTTCTCAGCGCGCAGTTCTTGCATCTCTTCCAGCCGACAGCTAGTGAAGTCGACGAGGAGTAGGGATCGGGAATGGCGCGGGGCAAGACCAGCAGAGCGAAATCCAGGTCCGGCGGCAAAGGCAAGGCGAATGTCAAAGCCTGGGCACCGGCCAGCGCGCGCCGGAAATCCTCGCGCCGCGGCGACTTCCTCGCCTCCTGCAACGAACTCTGGGCCTTCTGTACACGGCTGCCGGTGATCTTCGCCTTCGGCATCACCATGGGTGTCTGCATCGGCATCACGGTGGCTGAAATCGACGAGCTCAGCCAGGGCAAGGGTCCGGCCCCGTCCGGCCAGCTGGCCGCCGCACAGCCGCAAGCCGATCCGACCCCCGCCGATCCTACTCCGGCCGCATCGCCGCCGGAGATGACGGAAGTGCCGACGGAAGTCGCCGAGGCTGAGGCACCGCCGCCATCCCTGCCGCAACCCCTCCCGCAACCCCTGCCGCGGCCGGTCTATACCGAAGAAACCGAGCCCAATGCGGCGCCGGATGCGGTTCTCCCGAACTTGGACGCAGCTGAAGCTGCGGCGCTGCCGGAACCGGCACCGTCTCCCGATGTGGCCGAGGTCGCGCCGATCGAGTCTCCGGAGCCCCAGGCCCAGCCTCAGCCTCAGCCTCAACCCCAGGCCCAACCCCAGGCCAGCACCGATCAGCTGGCCGCGCTGCCGTCCCCGGAAATCGAGGCAACGCCGCTGCCGGCGCCGGCGCCGCCGGAAAAGCCCGAGAATACCCAGCCGAAGCCGGCCGCCACCGTGGCCAGCATCGTTCCCGCCCCGACGCCGGCGCCGGCGCCGGCGAAAGCGCCGCTGCTTGAACCCGTGCCCGATCTCAACATGGAGCCCGCGGCAGACGCGCCGCCGGAGATCCCGGCGGTAAGCCAGGCCGGCCAGCCAAGCGAAGATGTCATCGTTGCCCGACCGCTGCCGGCCGACGCCCCCGCCTGGCTGAAGAACGCCATGGCCTCGGTCGATCCCGGCCGGCGGCCGATGATCGCCATCGTCCTCGACGATGTCGGCGTGGCGCCGCAGGATGCGGAAATGGCGCTGGGTCTGCCGGGCGCCATCACCCTGTCGATCATGACCTATGCCCCGAATGCGGCGACGCTGGCCGACCGCGCCCGCGCCAAGGGCCACGAGATCATGGTGCACATGCCGATGGAACCGGTCGACCACAGCGTCGATCCGGGTCCCAATGCATTGCTGGTCGGATTGACCGAGGACGAGATCCGTCGCCGGGTCGTCTGGGGCCTGACGCGCTTCGGCGGCTATGTCGGCATCAACAACCACATGGGAAGCCGCTTCACCCAATATGCGCCGGGCATGCAGATCGTGATGCAGGAACTGCGATCCCGCGGCCTGCTGTTCCTGGATTCCCGCACCATTTCCAGTACCGTCGGCGATGCCACGGCCACCGGCGCGGGGGTCACCCATGTTTCCCGCGACGTGTTCCTCGACAACACCATGAGCGTAGCCGCCGTGCTTCAGCAGCTGCAGGATGCCGAGAGCGTCGCGCAGTCCCAGGGCTATGTCGTCGCGATCGGCCACCCGCATCCCACCACCATCGCCGCCCTGAAGCGCTGGATCCCGGAGGCGCGAAAGTCGGGCTTCGTGCTGGTTCCGCTGAGCGCCATCGTCAAGAAGCGCGACGGCGTGACCGGCTAGGGGCGGGGCACGGACATGATCAAGGTGGTGCGCGGCACGGTGCTGCATTTCCTGCAGGATCCCGGCAGGGATCCGGATCCTGCCGCCTGGGAGCTGTTCGACGACGGCTGCCTGGTGATCGAGGCAGGTTATGTCCGGCGCGTCGGAAGCGCCGCCGACATCCTGCCCGGCCTGCCGCCGGCAACGCCTGTCGCCGACCACCGCGGCAAGCTGATCCTGCCGGGCTTCGTCGACGTCCATGTCCATGCCGCCCAAGTCGACATCATCGCCAGTTACGGCAAGCAGCTGCTCGACTGGCTCAATGATTATACTTTCCCGGCGGAAGCGAGCTTCGCCGATCCGGCGCATGCCGCCGAGGTCTCCGAGATCTTTCTCGACTATCTGCTGATGAACGGCACGACGACGGCGGCCGTCTATCCCACTGTGCACAAGGCTTCCGTCGACGCCTTCTTCGCCGCGGCCGAGAAGCGCAAGCTGCGGATGATCGCCGGCAAGGTGATGATGGACCGCAACTGCCCGGAATTCCTGCGCGATGACGTGCCGCGCGCCGAGGCGGAGAACCGCGAGCTGATCGCGCGCTGGCACCAGAAGGACCGGCTCCTCTATGCCCTGACCCCGCGCTTTGCGCCGACCTCCAGCGTCATGCAGCTGCAGATGACCGGGCGCCTCTATGCCGAATATCCCGATCTGCATCTGCAGACCCATCTCGCCGAGAACCACGACGAGATCGCCTGGGTGCGGGAACTGTTCCCGGAGGCCCATACCTATCTCGAGGTCTATGAATATCATGGCCTGCTGGGGCCGCGCGCCATCTTCGGCCATTGCCTGCATCTCGAACCCGACGATCGTGAACGCATGGCGGACAGCGGTGCCGCCATGGCCTTCTGCCCGAGTTCCAATCTCTTCATCGGCAGCGGCCTTTTCGACATGACCGCGGCCCGCGACCTCGGGATCCGCGTCGGCCTCGGCACCGACGTCGGCGGCGGCACCAGCTACTCCATGCTGCAGACCCTGGCCGACGGCTACAAGGTGCTGATGTTGAACGGCCAGCGGATGAATGCCTGGCAGGGATTCTACCTGGCAACGCTTGGCGGTGCCGAGGCGCTGCATCTCGAGGATCGGATCGGCAGTTTCCGTCCCGGGCGCGAGGCGGATTTCGTCGTGCTGGATTTTGCCGCGACGCCGGTCCTGAAGCGGCGCACCGAGATCGCGAAGAGCTTCGAGGAGCGCCTCTTCGCCCTGATGATTCTCGGCGACGACCGCGCGGTCAGCGCCACCTACGTGATGGGCGAGCCCGTCTTTCGGCGCGCGACGTAAGCCTGCGGATGCAAAGGGGCGAGCCGCGCGGGGCCGCGTCGAGTCGAGGCGCGACTGTGGCGGGGATTCGCTACCGGTTGCGCCCGCCCTGGGCGAAGCGGACGGCTTCCTCGGCGGCGCGGATCAGTGCCCGCGCCTTGTGCTGGCATTCCTGGTTTTCGCTCTCAGGCACCGAATCGGCGACGATGCCTGCACCGGCCTGGACATACATGACGCCGTCCTTCACCACTGTGGTGCGCAGGGCGATGCAGGTATCCATCGCGCCATTGGCGGCGAAATAGCCGACGGCGCCGCCATAGATGCCGCGCTTCTCCGGCTCCAGTTCCTCGATGATCTCCATCGCCCGCACCTTCGGCGCCCCGGAAACCGTCCCGGCCGGGAAGCCGGCGCGCAGGGCGTCCATGGCGTCGTATTGCGGATTGATCCGGCCCTCGACGTTGGAGACGATGTGCATGACATGGGAATAGTGCTCGATCGTCATCTTCTCGGTCACCTTGACCGTACCGATCGCGGCTACGCGGCCCACGTCGTTGCGCCCGAGATCCAGCAGCATCAGATGCTCGGCCAGTTCCTTCTGGTCCGAGAGCAGGTCCGCCGCCAGGGCGCGATCCTCCTCCGGCGTGGCGCCGCGCCGGCGCGTCCCGGCGATCGGCCGGATCGTCACCTTCTCGTCGCGCAGGCGCACCAGGATTTCCGGGCTGGAGCCGATCACCGAGAAGCCGCCGAAATCGAGAAAGAACAGGAACGGCGAGGGGTTGAGCCGGCGCAGCGACCGGTAGAGGGCGAGGGGCGGCAGCTTGAAGGGCAGCTTGAAGCGCTGCGACAGCACCACCTGGAAGATGTCGCCGGCCAGGATGTATTCCTTCGCGCGCGCCACCATGGCGTGGTAGTCGGCGCCGGTCATGTTGGATTCCGGGGCCGGCAGGTCCGCCATCGCATCGGCATCCGAGCGCTGCTGCGGCAGGTTGCGGTCGAATTCCTGGACGATGTCCGAGAGCCGCTCCAGCGCCTGGTTGTAGGCGGCCCGTGCGGTCGTGCCGGATTGCGCCCAGACCGGCGTCACCACCGTCACCACGTCCTCGACATTGTCGAAGATCGCCACCACCGTCGGGCGCAGGAAGATCGAATCCGGCAGCCCCAGCCGATCGGGCTTCAGGTCGGGCAGCTCTTCCATCAGCCGCACCGCGTCATAGCCCATGTAGCCGAACAGGCCCGATGCCATCGGCGGCAGGCCCTGCGGGACCTCGATGCGGCTTTCGGCGATCAGGGCGCGGAGCGAGTCCAGCGACGGCCTGGCTTCGGGATGGAAGGCATCGGGCTGCGATCGCGCCTGGCGATTGATCTCGGCCTTGTTGCCGCGGCAGCGCCAGATCAGATCCGGCTTCAGACCGATCACGGAATAGCGGCCGCGCATGGCGCCGCCCTCGACCGATTCCAGGAGGAAGGAGTTCGGCCTTCCATCGGCCAGCTTCAGCATCGCCGAGATCGGCGTCTCGAGGTCGGCGACCAGCTTGGTCCAGACGAGCTGCGGCCTGCCGGCGTCGTAGCCGGCGACGAAGCCTTCGAAGGCGGGGTCGATCTTCATTATTCTTTGATCAGGGACTGGACGACGTCCTCATGCACCGTGACCTTGATCTCCTGCTGCAGCGCCTGGGAGAACTGGGCGGCGAGATCGGTGCGGATCTGCTGCGCCAGGGCCTGGCGCAGCTGCTTCACCTCGTCAGCATGGGTATCGGGCTGGGCAGGGGTGATGCCGGAAACCCGGGCCACCACCGGACCCTGGGCGCCGTGGCCGACGGTGAGTTCCGCCAGCTTCAGCTTGAAGAGCTCCGCGGCCAATGCCGGGTCGACGCCATTGGCCGGATCGCCGGCGTCCCGGGTGAAGGGGCTGCTGACCTTCATCTCCAGGCCGAGGACCTTGGCTTCGGCGGCGAGATCGCCGCCGGATTTCAGGCGCGCCGCGATGTCGGCGGCCTTCGCCTCGGCGGCCTTGAGCTGCTGCTCGGCGATCCAGTCGGCCTTCACCTGGTCGCGCACCTGGTCGAGCGGCTTCAGGGCCGGCGGCGTGGTGCCGGAGACCTGGGCCACGGCATAGGAGCCGTCGTCGAGCGGCGTCACCGGGCTCAGATTGCCGGCATCGGTGGCAAAGACCAGCTTCACCAGGTCGGGCGCCAGCTTGAGGTCCTGGCCCTTGGCGTCCTTGCCCTGGGCATCGACCGCGTCGAGCTTCAGCGCCTTCACCTTCGACTTGTCGGCGGCCTCCTCCAGCGTGGCGCCGCTGGCCAGGGTGTCGTCGAGCTGCTTGACGATGGAATCCATGGATTCCGAAGCCTTTACCAGGGCAAGGCTGTTCCTCAGCTCGTCCTTCACCTGGTCCAGGGTCTTGGTGGTGCCGTTCTCCGCCGCCAGCACATGTACGATATGGATGCCGAAGGCGCTGGTCAGCGGTTCGGAAACCGCGCTGGCCGGGAGGGCGAAGACCTTGTCGGCGATCTCGGCCGGCAGCTTGTCCCTGGTCACCTTGCCGAGGGCGACCGGGGCCCCGCCGGTGTTTTCCTTGACGGCGTCGGCGAAGGCCTTGCCGCCCTTGACCGCAGCCTCGATCTTGTCGGCGACCGCCTGTTCCTGGACCACGACCTGCTCGACCTCGCGCTGGTCGGGGGTGCCGAATTCCGCCTTGCGGGCCTCGTATTCGTCGGCGATTTCCTGGTCGGTGACGGTGACCTCGCCGGTGAAATCCGCCGGCGCCAGGCGGAGGACCGTGGCGGCGCGGTATTCCGGCGACTGGTACCGGTCGGCATGGTCCTTGTGATAGGCGACCAGGGTCGCGTCGTCGGGGGCGACGATATCCTTCATCGTCGCCGAGGGGATGGCGAGGACCTCGGCCGAGCGCTGCTCCATCTGGTAGAGATAGGCCTCGCGGGCCATCGCCTCCGGCCCGTTGATGCCGCCGAAGACCGCGGCATAGAGCTCGCGGTTGATCATGTTGGCACGCATGTCGGCGACATAGGCGCCTTCGCTCAGGTTGTTCTGCTGCAGCACGCTCTCGAAGCGCCGGCGGTCGAACTGGCCGAGCTCGTTCTGGAAGGTCGGGTCCTGCTGGATGCTCTTCACCGCCGCATCCAGCGACATGCCGAGGTTGAGCCGCTCGGCATAGACCTCGAGCAGGCCGCGGTTGACCGCCTGGGCGATCACCTGGGCGGCGCCGCCAAGCTGGGCGAACTGGGCCGCGGTGATCGGCAGGTTCTGCGCCCGGACGAACTGGTCGAGGGACTTCTTCAGGTCGCGCTGGAACTCTATCTGGCTGTATTTCACCGAACCACCGATCTCGGCCACCGGGTCGCGGGCATGGTCGCCACGGAAGATGTCGCCGATGCCCCAGACGCCGAAGGCGAGGATCAGCAGGACGAAGAGGATCTTGACGATCCAGGAGCCGGTCTTGGCGCGAATCTGGTTCAGCATGGTCGGTGGGAGTCCTTAATCCTGCGGCGGGGTTCCGGCCCGAAATCGGCGCGCATCATAGGGATAGGGCCCTGCCGCAGCAAGGCTGCTGAGCACCGCGCGGGACCGGGCTGGCACCGGGCAAAACACCGTGTTACCTACCATCCGGCGTGGTGGATGGCACGGTTTGGAGGGTGATTTGACCGGTTCGGGCATGGTTTCTCTCGGCATGGTGCTGGTGGGCTGGGTAACCCTGGCGGCGCTGGTGCTCTATACGCTGATCCTGGCCCGGGTCGGGCAGATGCGCGAAAGGCACAAGATCGAGGCCCCGGCGATGACCGGCCACCCGGACTTCGAGCGGGCGGTCCGGGTCCAGGCCAATACCCTGGAGAACCTGGTGCCGTTCCTGGCCGCCCTCTGGCTTTGCGCCGTCGCCTGGGCGCCGATGCCGGCGGCCCTGCTGGGCCTGGTCTGGATCGTCGGGCGCGCCATCTACGCCCTGGCCTATTACCGCGACCCGCGCTCGCGGGGCCTGGGCTTCCTCATCGGTGCCGCCGCCGGCATCCTGCTGATGCTGGGGGCCGCCTACGGGCTGGTCCGCATCATGCTCGTCCTTCCCGCCTGAACCCCAAAGGAACCGGAAATGCCTGCACTCCGCGCTCTAGTCGCCGGCAACTGGAAGATGAACGGTAGCCGGGCGATGGCCGCCACCTTGACCGAAGAGCTCCTGCGCCGGTCCCAGGCGCAGCCGGACCTGGCGGCGGAGGTGCTGATCTGCCCGCCCTTTCCCTACCTGATCCCGACGGCCCAGCAGCTCACCGGCAGCCGCCTGCGGCTCGGCGCCCAGGATTGCCATGCCGCCGCCAGCGGCGCCCATACCGGCGATGTGGCCGCGGCGATGCTGCGGGACACCGGCTGCAGCCACGTCATCCTGGGTCATTCCGAGCGGCGGGCGGATCACGGCGAGGCCAGCGCCACGGTGGCGGCGAAGGCCCAGGCGGCCCAGGCGGCCGGGCTGACGGCCATCGTCTGCATCGGCGAGACCGAGGCGGAACGCGGCGCCGGCCGGACGCTTCAAATCGTTGAAAATCAGCTGCTTCAATCGATACCCGAAGGTTCTACCGCAGCCAATCTGGTGGTCGCCTATGAACCGGTCTGGGCGATCGGTACCGGGAAGACGCCGACCGCCGCCGATGTCGAAACCGTGCACCGCCACATCCGCAAGCTGCTGGCGGCGAAACTCGCCGAGGGGGCGCGGGTGCGGATCCTCTATGGCGGGTCGGTGAAGCCCGGCAACGCGGTGGAACTGATGGGGGTGCCGGAGGTCAACGGCGCCCTCGTGGGTGGCGCCAGCCTGAAGGCCGAGGATTTCTGGACCATCGCCGCCGCCTGCCGTTAGGCAGGGCCAACTTGTATATACAAGTGCCCGCGCCGCGTCGGGACGCCGATGACGGTCCGGCCGCGACGGGATAAACTGGCGCCCGGAGCAGGGGGGATGCCATGCAACGTCGGCCAAATCTGCAGCGGTTTGGGCGCGGCTTCCGCGGCGGATGCCAGGTCATCGCCGGAGCCGTCCTCGCATTCACGGCAGCCGGCGCGCTTGCCGCCGATTCCGCCGCGAAGGCGGACCGCATCATGGCGATGACGCTCCTCGATCCCGCCGGCCGGCCGGTCGCCGATGCCGCCGGGTTGAAGCCGGAGGCGCCCGCCCATTTCGAACGCTGGCCGAAGCCGCTCCTCCTCCTCCTGGTGCTGACCGACGATGCCGCGGAAGGCAGCGGGCCGACGACCACGGTCAGCCAGATCGAGGCCGCGGCGCAGAGCGTCGGGGTCGGAATCCAGAGCTGCGTCGTCCGGCTGGACCAGCCCGAATCCGGGACGGACTGCCTGGCGAAATCGCCCGACATGCTGCTCGGCGCCATCACCGATGCACGACACGTCCCGGCGCTCTGGGAACGGGCAAGGGCGGTGAAATACGGCGATGCCAAGATCCGCACCGCCGTCCTCACCCGACTCCGCGACATGCTGGTCGCGCTGAAGACCGGCAAGACCTGCCAGTCCTCGAACCTGAGCACCGGCTCGGCCCTGGCGGCGACGGTTCTGGTCAACCACGTCTTCGATCCGACGGAACGGGCGACCTGCGCCACGGTTCTCGCCTACCGCGCGCTGGGTGTTGCGGTGGCCGCGCCGAACGAGAGCGTCGCCGCCCTCGGCGAGAGGCTGGCCGCGGCGACGCCGGGCGATGTCCGGCCGGACGAGGCGCTGAAATATCTCTACAGCGAGGGCCTGCGGCCGGAGATGACGGTCCAGGATTTCCGGAGCGAACTGGCGACCTGGCTGGGCGCCCAGCCCTGACGCGCGCTAGAACGTGAACGCGGTACCGAGGCCGATCTCCAGCGCATCGTAGGAATCGACCGCGTGGTCGTCGGGGGCCTGACTGTTGAGCCAAGTATAGGCGAGTTCCGCATCGAGATCGATGCCGGGTCCCATGTTGTAGATCCCGGTCAACGCGAGGCGCTCCTGGACGACATCGTCGCCGGTGCCGCCGTCGTCGACGGTCGCCAGTTCCGACCTGCCATAGCTGTACTGCAGGCCGACGGTCCAGGCATCGACGTTGTAGGAGGCGCCGCCGCCGGCGATCCAGGTACGGGCGCCGCGGGCGTGGCTCAGCGAGGCACCGTCGACGATGCCGTAATCGTCCCAGTATTCCATGGCGCCGCCGACGGCGAAGCTGCCGAAGGTCAGGTTGAGGGCGGCCTGGTAGGCGGCGCCGGCCGCGCTGGTGGCGCCGCCACCGCCCTCGACATGCCCGTCGAAGGCCGCGCCGCCGCCGGCGGCGAGGCCCCAGCCATCGCCCGCGTAATCGTAGGTGGCGTAGACCGAGGTGTCGTGCCGCGACTGCCCGGGATCATGGTGCTTCATGCCGACATGCGGGCCGCCGGTATCATCCTGGGATTCCGCTTCGGCATTCGGCGCGTAGGTAACGGCGAGGGTGAAGCCGCCGAAATCCGGCGAGAAATACCCCAGCTTCTGCGCGTCGCCGGTCAGGCCGGTGCAGACGGTGTTCGAGGTGAGGCCGGCGCCACCGATATTGGCCGCGATCATGTCCGGCGAGAAGGCGCCGAAATTCGCGGTGGCCCCGGGCGGGGTGACGCACATCTCTTCCAGGGCGTCGTCGAAGGAGCCGGCGCGAAGCTGCCCGTAACGGCCGGAGAAATAGGCGTAGGATTCGTCGATCTGATCGCTGGAGGTCTCGCCCTCGAGCTCGATATGGACGCCCGCGGTGAGGCCGTTGTCGAGTGCCACCTCGCCATCGAACCAGATCTCCGCGCTGTTGAAGACCCCGTCGGTATTGTGCTCGTTGCCGAGATCGCCCTCGCCGTGTTCGTCGAAGTTGACCTGATAGGCGGTGTCGAAGAAACCGCCGACCTCGAGCTTGATCCCGTCGCTGGCCTGCGCCGGTGCGACGCCGGTACCGAGGGAAGCCACGGCGAAGGAGGACAGGCTGAGGGCGGTGGTGGATAAGAGGTTTTGCTTCAAAGCGACATCCCTTCGACCCGAGTCCCGTCGACAAGAATGATCAGAGACGGATCATCGCATCCGCCGCGTGCCGGCACCAAGTGTGTTGATTATGCGCCAAAGGCCCTAGACGAGATAGGGTGAATCGGCGCGGATCTCGATCAGCGTCGGTCGGTCCCGGCCCGCCGCGTCGCGCAGTTCCCGCGTCAGTTCCCCGTAGCTTCCGGGGCGGACGGCCGCGCAGCCGAAGCCCTTGGCGATGGCCAGGAAATCCGGCGTGAAGATGTCGACGCCGATCGGCGCGATCTGGCGCTCGAGCATATAGGTCTTGATCTCGCCGTAGCCGTCGTTGTTCCACAGCAGCACGATCAGCGGTACCCGCGCCTCGACGGCGGAGGCCAGCTCGGCGATGGAGAACTGCAGGCCGCCATCGCCGACCAGCGCCACGACCGGCCGGTCCGGTGCCGCCAGCTTGGCCCCGAGGCCGGCTGGAAGACCGTAGCCGAGCGTGCCGTAGCCGGTGCTGGAGTTGAAATAGGAGCGCGGCTGCGGCGCCTCGAAGCATTGGTTGAGCGCATAGACCGGCTCGGTGGAATCGCCGGCCAGGATCGCGCCGGGCAGGGCCTCCATGATCACGTCCGCGATCCGGCTGTGGCGGGTCACCGCCGGCCACCAGAGCTTTGCCGTGGCGCTCCGGATCGCCGCCGCCCGTGCGGCGCCGTCGCCTGCAGGCGCATGGCTGCCGAGCTCCCGATCGATCGCCTCCAGCGCCAGGCGCGCATCGGCCTGGATCGGCAAGTCCGCCGGCAGGCCACGCACCAGCTGCGCCGGATCGATGTCGATCCTGATGAAGGTGCCGCCAATTTCCAATGGCTGCGGATCAGGATACATCTCGGTCTCGCCGAGCTCGGTGCCGACCGCAAGGACGACATCGGCGGCCGCGATGGCGCGGCGGAGCGGGGCGAAGGCCATGTTCTCGCCGGCATGCAGCGGATGGCCGGGCGGCAGGATGCCCTTCGCGTTTACCGTGTTGATGACCGGGGCCCCGAGCCGCTCCACCAGATGTCGGGCCGCCACCGCTGCATCGGCAGCCCCGCCGCCGAGAATGACCAGAGGCGCCGTTGCCTTGCGCAGAAGCACCGCGGCGCGCGCGACGTCTTCCGGCCGCGGCCCCGGGCGCCGGGGCAACGGCCGAACGGCGACAATCGCGGGGTCCGCCGGCTGGGCGATGACGTCGATCGGGAATTCGATGTGAACCGGGCGCGGGCGGGCGCCGGCGAAAACGGCAAAGGCCCGGGCCATCACCTCGGGCAGCTGCTCGGGCTTCAGCAGGGTATGGCTGAAGGCGCACACGCCGGAAACGACATTGCGCTGCGACGGAAGCTCATGCAGTCGGCCGTCGCCCATGCCGAGATGCTCGGTGCGATTGACGCTGGAGATCACCAGCATCGGGACGGAATCCGCATAGGCCTGGCCCATCGCGGTGAGGATGTTGGTCATTCCCGGGCCGGTCACGATGAAGCAGACGCCGGGCTTGCCGCTGACCCGCGCATAGCCGTCGGCCATGAATCCCGCCCCCTGTTCGTGGCGCGGCGTCAGGTGCCGGATGCGGGTCTTCGGCAGGCCCCGGTAGAGCTCTACGGTATGCACCCCGGGGATGCCGAAGACGAGCTCGACGCCATAGGCCTCGAGCAGCTGCACCAACAGTTCACCGCATGTCGCCATGACCGGTAGATCTCCCTACGTCCGGTCGATCGCCGGGGACCGGGCCCGGGCCGGCGCCTGCAGCCCCGGCGGGCCGATAGAGCCTTGCAGGGCTGTTGGATACAATACAGAATGATTAACAATCACTTCGATACCCGCCGATGTAACGAGCCGGTGTCGGGGGATCAACCTCACGAGACGATTCATGCTGGCAAACCTGAGCGAGGGCGATATTCGATTGCTGCGGGTCTTCGCCAAGGTGGTGGAGGCGGGGGGATTCTCGGCCGCACAAATCGAACTCAATGTCAGCCAGTCGACCATCAGCACCCATATGAGCGCGCTGGAGCAGCGCCTGAAAGTCCGGCTCTGCCAGCGGGGACGATCGGGATTCCGGCTGACGGAAAAAGGCCAGATGATCTTCCAGGCCAGCCAGCGGCTGTTCGCGGCCCTGGACGATTTCCGTTCGGAGGCCGGCGCGGTGCGCAACAGCCTGGTCGGCAATCTCGCGATCGGCATCGTCGACAACCTGATGACCAATCCCGCCTGCCGCCTGCAGCACGCGATCGGCAGCTTCAACGCACAGGCGCCGGAAGTGCAGATGTCGGCGCAGGTCACGTCACCGACCGAGATCGAACGCTTGGTCCTGGAAGGGCGCCTGGATCTGGGGCTCGGCGCCTGCGGTCGCCATTCGCCCTATCTCTGCTACGAAGACCTGTTCGAGGAACGCCAGGCCCTCTATTGCGGGCGCGGCCATCCCCTGTTCGAGCGCAGCAGCACCGTCACCCTGGCCGACCTCAAGAATCAGCAATTCGCGCGGCGTGCCTATGCGGCGCCGGATCAGTTCCCGGCGGAATACGGACTGGCGTCCACGGCGGTGGCCGACCTGATGGAGAGCGTCGCCGCCTTCATCCTGTCCGGCCGATACATCGGATTCCTGCCGGAGCATTTTGCACGGCAATGGACAAGCCAGGACGCGATGCGGCCCCTGCTGGATCGGAAGCTGGGCTACCAGAACCCGATCTATCTCGTGGTCCGCAAGACCGAGCAGCAGAAGCCGATCCTGCAGGCCTTCCTGAAGGAGCTCTACCTCGCCCACGGCGCCCTGACCCCAGCCGCGCAGGCAACCGGCAAAGTCGATGCCGGGGTGACACTTCCGCCGACGATGCCGGCACCTGTGCGGGCCAGGCAGCGCGCTGCCAGAGCGAAAGCCGGCGCCGACGCCTGACCGTTCCGCCCCGGTTCGGGCGCGCCGACGATTCAGTGCGCCAGGACCTGGCTCAGGAACAGCTTGGTGCGATCGTTCCTGGGATTGGAGAAGAAGGCAGCCGGCGGCGCCACTTCGACGATCTGCCCGTGATCCATGAACACTACGGTGTCGGCGACGGTTCGGGCAAATCCCATTTCATGGGTGACGCAGATCATCGTCATGTGGTCCTCGGCGAGCTCGATCATGACGTCGAGCACTTCCTTGATCATCTCCGGATCCAGCGCCGACGTCGGCTCGTCGAACAGCATGACATGCGGTTCCATGCAGAGCGCACGGGCGATTGCGACGCGCTGCTGCTGGCCGCCCGACAGCTGGCCGGGATACTTGCTGGCCTGCTCGGCAATCCTGACCCGGGTCAGGAGCCGCATGGCGAGGTCCTCGGCCTGGTCGCGCGGCATCTTGCGGACCCGGCGCGGGGCCAGCGTCAGGTTCTGCAATACCGTCAGGTGCGGAAACAGGTTGAACTGCTGGAACACCATGCCGACTTCCCGGCGGATCAGGGCGATGTCCTTGAAGTCCGGCGTCAACTCGACCCCTTCCACCAGGATCTGGCCCGACTGGTGCTGTTCCAGCCGGTTGATGCAGCGGATGGCGGTCGACTTGCCTGAGCCGGAGGGTCCGCAGATCACCACGCGTTCGCCCTTGCGGACGGTCAGCGACACGTCCTTCAGCGCCTGGAAGGTGCCGTACCATTTGTTGACGCCGCGCATCTCGACCATCGGCGGGGCGGGAGCGGCGGAAGGCGGGGTCGGGTTCTGTTCCACGGTCGGTATCCTGGCTGGATCGGTCGGCCTAACGGGAGGCGCCGAGTTTCCGTTCGAGAAGTCGGGCGCAGACGGTGAGCGGGTAGCACATGGCGAAATAGATGATCGCAACCAGCCCGTAGACCAGGAGCGGCTCGAAGGTGGCATTGGTCACGATGGTGCCGGCCCGGGTGAGATCGTCGAATCCGACGATGGACGACAACGCCGTCGCCTTCAGCAGCTGCACCAGGAACCCCACGGTGGGCGGCACCCCGATCCGCAGCGCCTGGGGCAGGATGACGTAGCGCATCTGCGACAGGAAGGTCAGGCCCAGGGCGCCGCTGGCTTCCCATTGCCCGCGCGGGATCGCATCGACGCAGCCCCGCCAGATCTCCGCCAGGAAGGCACCGGCATAGAAGGTCAGGGCGACGCCGGCGGCCAGCAGCGGCGAGACCTCGATGCCCAGCAGCGGCAGGCCGAAGAAGACCAGGAACAGCTGCAGCAGCAGCGGCGTTCCCTGCAGCAGCTCGATGTAGAGATAGACGATCCTGCCGCCGATCCGGGGCCGCCAGTATTTCAGCAGCAACAGCAGGAGGGCAGCGGTGCCGCCGCCGAGAAAGGCGATCACCGAGAGCAGCAGCGTCCAGCGCGCGGCGAGCAGCAGGAACGGGAGGATCTCCCAGATCGACAGACTGATCATCGCGATCGCCCGGCAAAGAGCCGCCGGCCGGCGCGGGCGAACAGCCAGCGCAGCGCCAGGGCCATGGCGAGATAGATCAAGGTGATGGCGAAATAGGTTTCAAAGGCGCGGTAGGTGCGCGACTGAATGAAATCCGCCGCATGCATCAGATCGGTGACCGCGATCTGCGAGACCACCGCTGATTCCAGCATGGTGATGACGATCTGGCTGACCAAGGCGGGATAGACATTGGCGACCGCCTGCGGCAGGACCACGTGGATGAAGACGGAAACCGGTCCGATGCCGAGGGCGAGGCCGGCCTCGCGCTGACCGGCAGGCACCGCCTCGATCCCGGCACGGAGGATCTCGATCGTATAGGCGGTGAGATTGATGGTCATGGCGAGGACCGCCGCCTGCAGGGCCGTCATCTGCAGGCCGATGCTGGGCAGGCCAAAGAAGATGAAGAACAGCTGGATGAGGAACGGCGTGTTGCGGATCAGCTCGACATAGGCGAGGACCAGGGTGCGGGCCCAACGATGGCCCCAGCGTGCGGTTGCCGCGCCGCCGATGCTGATCGCAATGCCAAGTGTCGAGGCGATGGCGGTCAGCACCAGCGTGATCGCGGCACCCTGCAACAGGAGGCCGAGATAGCCTCCTATTGCCTGGAAGTCGAACTGGTACCCCATGACGGGATGAGGCGTACCGGATTAGAAATCGCTCGGAAGCGGCTGCTTCAGCCACTTCAGCGCGAGTTCGTTCAGGCTGCCGTCCTTGCGCATCCCGGCGATGATCTCGTCGAGTTTCTGCTGCAGACGGGTCTCGCCCTTCTTCACCGCCATGTTCGACGGCGAGGTCAGGAGGTGGAACTTCTCCACCGGCTCGATCGCCGGCTTCTGGGCGAGGATCGTCGCCCCGACGTCATTGCCGACCACCATCAGCTGGGCCTGACCGGAAAGGAAGGCCGAGATGACGCCGCTATAGTCGCTGTAGCGCTGGATGTCGGCGCCGGCGGGCGCCACCTTGGTGGCCTCGGTATCCTCGAGGGTGCCCTTGTTGACGGCGATGGTCTTGCCGGCGAGATCGGCCGGACCCTTGACCTCGACGTCGCGCGGTCCCATCACCACGATGTAGTAGGGGGCGTAGGGGGCGGTGAAATCCACCACCTGGGCCCGTTCGTCGCTGAAGCCGATGCTGAGCAGGACGTCGACCTTCTGCTCGCTGAGGAAGGGGATGCGGTTCTGGCCGGTGATCCCGACCAGCTCGGCCTTGACGCCCAGCGCCTTGGCGAGAATGTCAGCCATTTCAACGTCATAACCCTGGATCTTCATGTCGGCGCCGAGGGATGCGAAAGGCGGGAAATCCTCGAAGATGCCGACCTTGAGAACGCCCGCCTTGGTGACGTCGTCGAGCACGTCGGCGGTGGCCAGGCCGGCGCCGGTGGTCATGAGGCCGAGGATCAGGGCCGCGCCCTGAACCAGCGTGGAACGCCTAGACATGGAAAGGATCATGGTTGTCCTCGTGAAAGGGTTGGAATGAAGGAGGTTTGCGCGTGGCAACATCGGCAGAGTGTCACGGCCACGGGCGGGGGTTCCATAGCGGTCAGATGAAACTCAGTTCCGTGGCGGCTGAAGTGACCGGCCCCTCGGCCGGACCGGTCGGATCCGGGCAGAGGGGGTCAGACAGCTGACGACTTGTATATCCAAGTGGCCGACTTATCTCTGGAAATCGCCCGGGAAAGGGGCTAGAAACCCGGCCGAGTTAACGATTTGCCCGACGATTGCCCCCGTTTTTACCCTGGCGAGCGGAAGTCATGCCCCAAGTCCTGCATAACGTCATCCTGGTAGCCCATATCATGCTCGCGGTCGGGCTGATCGCGATCATCATCCTGATGCAACGCAGCGAAGGCGGCATGGGCGGTCTGGGCGGCGGTGGCGGCGGGGCCGGCGGGATGGGCGGCTTCCTGGCCGGACGCACCCAGGCGAACGTCGTAACCCGGACCACGGCCATCCTGGCAACCGGCTTCTTCCTGACCAGCCTGACTCTGGCGATCTCCGATCATCGCGGCCGCGACAGCGGACCCCTGGTTCCCGAGGCGCCGGTCTCCAGCACCCCGTCGGCCGGCGGGGCGACGACGGCGCCCGGGACCGTGCCGGCGACCGGCAGCGACTCGGGCGGCACCGCGACGCCGGCCACGCCCGCAACACCGGCCCAGCCCGCCGCGCCCAGCGGCCAGTAACGCCCCGTTCGCCTTGAGCTTTTTCCCGGCAGCCATCCAGTGCTTGCCGGAACGCCCCGACTCGTTTCATAAGGGTCTCCCATGACGCGATTCATCTTTATCACCGGCGGCGTGGTTTCCTCTCTCGGCAAGGGTCTATCGTCAGCAGCGCTCGGCGCGCTGCTGCAGGCGCGCGGATTCAAGGTCCGGCTGCGCAAGCTCGACCCCTATCTCAACATCGACCCGGGCACGATGAGCCCGTACCAGCACGGCGAGGTCTACGTCACCGACGACGGGGCGGAAACCGACCTCGATCTCGGGCATTACGAGCGCTTCACCGGCATTTCCAGCCGGCGCTCGGACAGCATCACCACCGGGCGGATCTACCAGAACGTCATCACCAAGGAACGGCGCGGCGACTATCTGGGCGCCACCATCCAGGTCATTCCCCACGTCACCGACGCGATCAAGGAGTGGATCAAGGCGGACGTGACCGACGAGGATTTCATCCTCTGCGAGATCGGCGGGACGGTCGGCGACATCGAGAGCCTGCCCTTCCTGGAGGCGATCCGGCAGCTCGGCAACGAGCTCGGCCCGGACCGCAGCATGTTCGTCCATCTGACCCTGGTGCCTTACATCCCCGCGGCGGGCGAGCTGAAGACCAAGCCGACCCAGCATTCGGTGAAGGAGCTGCAATCGGTCGGGATCCAGCCGGACATCCTGCTGTGCCGCTGCGACCGCGAGATTCCCGCCGAGAGCCGCCGCAAGATCGGGCAGTTCTGCAACGTGCGCCCGTCGGCCGTGATCCAGGCGCTGGACGTCGACACCATCTATGCGGTGCCGACGGCCTATCATGCGGAAGGCTACGACGACGAGGTCTGCCGGCATTTCAAGCTCGACACGCCGGCGCCGGCGCTGAAGCGCTGGCAGGAGACGGTGGACCGGATCCGGGCGCCGGAGGGCGAGGTCAACATCGCCATCGTCGGCAAGTACACCTCGCTCCTGGATGCCTACAAGTCGCTGGCGGAGGCGCTGCGCCACGGCGGCATCGCCAACCACTCCAAAGTCAACCTGAACTGGATCGACAGCGAGATCTTCGAGCGCGAGGACGCGGTGCAGCATCTGGAAGGCGTGCACGGCATCCTGGTCCCCGGCGGCTTCGGCGAGCGCGGCTCCGAGGGCAAGATCCAGGCGGCCCGCTTCGCCCGCGAACGCAAGGTGCCATATTTCGGCATCTGCTTCGGCATGCAGATGGCGGTGATCGAGGCGGCGCGCAACCTGGCCGGTATCGGCAAGGCGGGGTCGACCGAGTTCGGCCCCTGCGCCGATCCGGTGGTCGGGCTGATGACCGAATGGCTGCGCGGCAACATGCTGGAGAAGCGCAAGGCCGGCGGCGATCTCGGCGGCACGATGCGGCTCGGCGCCTATGACTGCGCGCTTGCCGCCGGCAGCCAGGTGGCCGGGATCTACGGCAGGCCGATGATCAGCGAGCGGCACCGGCACCGCTACGAGGTCAACATCGACTACAAGGACCGGCTGGAGAAGGTCGGGCTGCGCTTCTCGGGCATGTCGCCGGACGGCGTGCTGCCGGAAATCGTCGAGATTCCCGATCATCCCTGGTTCATCGGGGTGCAGTTCCACCCGGAGCTGAAATCCCGCTTGTTCGAACCGCATCCGCTGTTTACATCCTTCATCGCCGCCGCCGTCACCCAGTCGCGGCTGGTCTAGGACCCGGGAAGGAGAGCCGCGATGGCTGCACCCCGCCATGTGAAGATCGGCAAGTTCACCGTCGGCAACGACCTGCCGTTCACGCTGATCGCCGGCCCCTGCCAGATGGAGAGCCGGGCGCATGCGCAGGAGATGTGCCACGCCCTGACCGAGCTCACCCGCAAGCTGGGGATCGGCCTGATCTACAAGACCAGCTTCGACAAGGCCAACCGCACCAGCGCCGGCGCCGCCCGCGGCGTCGGCCTGGAGAAGAGCCTGCCGGTGTTCCAGGAGCTCCGCGACACCTATGGCGTGCCGATGCTGACCGACGTGCATACCGAGGAGCAATGTGCCGTCGCCGCCCAAGCGGTCGACGTGCTGCAGATCCCGGCCTTCCTCTGCCGCCAGACCGACCTGCTGATCGCCGCCGCCGAGACCGGCCGCGCCATCAACATCAAGAAGGGCCAGTTCCTCGCCCCCTGGGACATGAAGAACGTGGTCGCCAAGTGCTCGCAGGCCGGCAACGACAACGTGCTGATGTGCGAGCGCGGCGCCTCCTTCGGCTACAACACCCTGGTCAGCGACATGCGGGCCATCCCGATCATGGCGGAGACCGGCTATCCGGTGATCTTCGATGCCACCCATTCGGTGCAGCAGCCGGGCGGCCAGGGCACCTCCTCGGGCGGGCAGCGGGAATTCGTCCCGGTCCTGGCCCGGGCGGCGATGGCGATCGGGGTCGCCGGGGTGTTCATGGAGACGCACCAGGACCCGGACAAGGCGCCCTCGGATGGCCCCAACATGGTGCCACTGAAGCACATGGAGAAGCTGCTCACCACGCTGATCGCCTTCGACAAGCTCGCCAAGGCCAATCCGGTCGAGAGCATCCAGCCCTAGCGGCGTTCCCGAACGTTCATGCCGGCCTGAACGGCGGCGCGGTATTCGGCTCCACCGGCGGAATCCGCTCGCCGACGGCATAGAGCGAGACCGGCAGGTCCGTCGCATCCAGCGGCAGCGGATCGCCCAGCCACAGGCCGTGGATCAGGTGATCGTCGCGCGGGTTGTCGGTATTGGGATGCACCAGCACGGTGAGGTCGCGCCGGTTCAGCATCAGCCAGGGAACGAAGGTCTCGAAGACCTGCACGTCGAAGGCGACCTGGAACATCGAGACCGGATGCGGGCCGACCGGGGCATCATGCCAGGCCCCGATCCGCACCAGGAAGCGCTCGCCGATCTCCCTGCGGAGAAGCTCGGCGCGATCGCGGCTGGAGGTCGCGTCGTAGTAGATGTGGGCGTGGTAGTTGAGGATGTTGGCTATCGGCTGCGGATCGCGCATGTAGACGAACCGGTGCGCCGGACGATCGCCCGGCGCACCGCTCCCTGATGACATGGTTTACGCGGCGCTGGGCGCCAGGTATCGGATGCGGCCGTCCCGGAGCGCCTTGGTATCCAGAGCATAGGCGCCATTGCCGAGCAGGGCCAGCACCGCCAGGCCCGCCGCCCAGAGCGCCGGGTATTCCCAGCCGCCGTTCGGGTTGGAGAAGCCGAAGCCGTTCGCCCAATGGAAGCTGACGACGCCGAGCATGAGCGGCAGCTGCAGCAGGGCGACGAGACGCGGCAGGAAGCCGATGATCAGCGCGATGCCGCCGCCGAATTCCGCCAGGATGACGAGATAGGCCAGTATCGCCGGATAGCCGATGGAATCGAAGAATCCGACGGTGCCGGGGATGGTGAAGACAAAGATCTTGATGCTGCCGTGGACGAGGAAGAGGGTGCCCAGCGCCAGGCGGAGCAGCAGCGCCGCATAGGGAGCCGTACGTTGGTCGATCATCGGATCGCTCCTGAAAGGGGGAAAGTGAACCTCCTGCAAGCTAGGTGGACTGTTGCATTCATCCAAGTCATAATAATTGATATAAACTATCACCCAGGATGATATGGAACCCCGGATAGGCGATCTCGATCTCAATCTGCTCCGGGTCTTCGAGGCTCTGCTCGCGGATCGCCAGGTGACCCGGGCAGCGCGGCGGCTGAACCTGACGCAGTCCGCCGTCAGCAATGCCCTGGCGCGGCTGCGGCGCCTGTTCGACGACGAGCTGTTCGTGCGCACCCATGCGGGCATGGCACCGACCGCGCTCGCGAGCGAGATTGCCGGCCCGATTGCGGCAGCGCTCGACAATGTGCGGACGGTATTGGGAGTCAAGGTTCCCTTCAATCCCGCGGCGACCTCGGCGACCTTCAGCCTTGCGATGTCGGAGCATGCCGAAGCGGCGATAGCCCCCCGGCTCATCGCCCGGCTCCGCCGCGAGGCGCCGGGAAGCCAGTTGATCATCCGCCATGCCGAGAAATCGGATGCGCTCGACCTGCTGAACGAGGGTGCGGTCGAACTGGCCGCCGGCGTTCTGCCAAAGGCACCGCCGCACATGACGGTTGCGCGACTGATGACCGATCGGCTGGTGACGCTGATGCGGGCGGATCACCCTGCAGCGGGCCGCCTGACCCGCGACCGCTTTCTTGGCTTCCCCCATGTCCTGATCTCAGCGGTCGGGCGACAGAGCGGGGCGGTAGACCGGCTCCTCGGCCAGCAGGGCCTGAGCCGCCAGCTGCCGGTCGTGGTCGGCCACCTGGCAGCGGTGCCGCCGCTGCTGCTCGCCAGCGACTTCCTCTGCACATTGCCGGAAAGGCTTGCCGTGACCGTCGCGAAACCCTTCGGCCTCGCGATCAAGCCGACGCCGCTGGAGATCCCACCGATCACGGTCTACATGCTGTGGCACAACCGCCACGATCGCCAGCCTGCCAGCCTGTGGCTGCGCGGGCTGCTGCGTGAAATCGGCGCCGCTCCCGCCTAGGTAAGGAGCCTCCGCAGGCCGGCAAAGCCGCTCTCGAAAACCTGACCGGCACGCTCGGTCATCTCGGCCACGTGGTCGGTTGCAAACGTGGCGCGCCAGTCGATCCGGCAGGAGTTGAGGCGCGGCCCGGGGCTGACGGCCATTTCCGCCCGGTAGTCCCAGACCGGGATGCGCATTGGCGTCGGCGTCCCGACAATGACGTAGGCGAGACGCCTTTCAGCATCCGAAAGGCTGGTCAATTCATGGGTCCAGACGCCACCATCCTCGAAGGTCAATATCCGGCGGCAACCAATGCGGTCGGCCGGCCCATTCTCGATCCGCGAAGCGACTACGGTGTGGTTCCAGGCCGGCATGGAATTGAAATCGCGAATCACGCCCCAGGCTGCAGCCGGCGACACATCGATGAGGGTGGAACGAGCGACGGCGACCATCTGACGAGGCCCGGAGCCATTGAAGTCGGCTGGCCGACCGGCCGCCTGGGTACCGTCATATCCTAGCATGGCGCGATCCGCAGATGAACCGGAAGCGCAGCGGAACCAAGCCGCGCTTAAGGGGTTAGCCGATGGTCGTCCCTGCGCGGACTCCCTCCCGCGGGTGCCTCCATTGGCCGGAGTCCAGGATGCCCACCTTCACGCCCGAGGCGGACCAATGATCGGCCGGCGCCTCGCTTGGGGATTCGGCAGCCTGCTCATCCTCGTTCTCTGCCTTGCAGGCGGTGCGCTTGCATATCTTGGGTTGGCTGACCTGCGTCCCTATGTCGAACGATACGCAAGCGCTAGTCTCGGACGCCCCCTGTCGATCTCCCAACTGGACATCCACTGGGGCAACCCCCTTGAAGTCACCGTCCAAGGCTTGGCTCTCGCCAATGCCGCTTGGGGCAGCCGGCCGGAGATGGTGACGATCAGGAAGGTGAAGGCAGTCCTGGATCCGCGATCGATCCTTTCCGGCCCTCTTCGTTTCCACACGCTGGCGATTGATGGGCTGAGCGTAGTGCTGGAACGCAACCCGGACGGTGTCGGCAACTGGCGCATGGGGGATGACCGATCGGCGGCGCCAGGCGACGACCAGGATCGCAGGAAGCGTGAACTGTTCCCGACCTTGATCGACTTTGCCTTGACCGACAGCCTTGTCACCTATCGAACCTATAGCGGCAATATCCTGAAGATCGGGCTCGCGACGGTGACGATCGCCAGTACTGACGATGACCAGCCCGTAAATCTGACCGCGGATGGCACCTATAATGAAACGCCCCTGACACTGACCGCCATCACCCAATCTTTTCAGGTGATGCGCGATGCCGACAAGCCCTTCGGCGCGAAATTCACCCTGGCAACGAAGACCGACAAGGCCAAAGCCGCGCTGATCGCCTTTGACGGCACAATGATGCAGCCATTGGACTTCGATGGTGTCGCGGGAGCACTTGACCTTGATGCCCACGACCTTGGCGCTCTGATGAAGATCTTCGGCGCGCAGATGACTGCGCCTTATCCGCTTCAGGTAAAAGGGCATTTGACCCACAACGACAATGAATGGGACCTAACTGACGCCAAAGGCAAGTTGGTAGCGGATCCCTTTTCTGGGACGCTTCATGTCCTGGAGGGAGATCGAGGCAAGCCGGATCATCTCGGCCTCAATCTTGCTTTCGACCGGCTAAATCTAGCCAAGTTGGTCGGTGCAGCGGACGGCGGATCGTCCGATCCATTTCAGGCACCGCTAAGTCCAGTGGAAAAAGGCGGGACAGAAATTACTGCTGCCCTAACGGCCAATCGGCTGGACTTTAAGTCGCTGCATCTGGGAGCAGTCGATTTCGCCGGCGGTATCGCCGACGGGCGGGTCGATGTGGAGCATCTGAGTCTGGCGCTCTATGGCGGACGCGCCGAACTTGCAGGCAAGACAGGCCCGAGCAAGGCCGGCGCTCGTGTCACGCTCAATGTCTCCCTGATCGATCTGGACGCTGACCGGCTCGCCCAAGGCATTGGCGCAGGCGCGGGACAGATCAGAGGCAAGCTCAATGGACGTGGCCACCTCGAACTGACCGGCAAGACGCTACAGGAAGGGCTAGCGGGCGCAGACGGCTATGCCGTCCTTGTCATGACCGCGGGGAGCGTCGAGCGGGGGCTCATAGAAAAGGCTTCGGCGGACCTTCGGACCTTACTTCGCGACAATATGGGTTCCGCTCAGCTGGACTGCCTGCTCGGCGTCCTGATCCTCAAGGACGGGCAGGGGATCATCGCGCCGGTGAAACTGCTCAGCGAAGCCGGTGACTTCCTGGGTGCCGGCAGCGTCGATTTGGCGACCCGGCAGCTCGACCTGACGCTGAAGGCACAACGCAGCTCGACCGGCTTTTTCGCCCTCGATATTCCGGTACGTATCGAAGGCAAATTCGACCAGCTCCAGGTGAAACCGGCTATCGGCGAGGAAGTCGACTGGCTGGCCGAGGTCGGTGACGCTGCCCCGATCGGTCAGCTTCCTGCGCCAGCGCGAAAGCTGGCAAACGCCAGTTCTTGTGGAAAATAAGCGAATCCGGCCTACCGAAGCCGGCCAGGAATTAACGCCTCTCCCGTTGGCATTAGCCCGGGAAAGTTGGTATAAGGCCGGCCGGGGAAAACAAAACAACGATGGTGTCGGTCCATGCTGATGAAAACCCTCCTTGCCACCTGCGCCCTTGGCCTGATGTTCGCGTCCGCCGCCTCGGCAGACTTCGAATTCGGCGGGTGCTCGACCGACCTCCTGTCCAACGTCAAGACCGGCAAAGTCCGCAGCAAGCTGATGGACGGGCGGATCATTTTTGACCGCTATCTCGAAGGCGGCACGCGCGTCATCATCCAGCAGGATACCAATATCGGCGTTGCCGCCGAAAAATTCGTGGTCGGCCTCAATTTCAGCGACGGAACGCATTACGAGCTTCCCAGTGCCAACAACTGCTATATCAACAAGATGAAGGGGCTCACCTGCGAGAACCTGCTGAACTTCAAGGTCACCCGTCAGCTGGTCGACACCATGACAAAGGGAGCGTTGAAGAAGGACGGCAACCTGACCATCACGGTGACCCCGGCCGAGGCCTCGGCCCCGGCCTACAAGGAAACCATCACGCTGTTCAATGCCGACGTCGCCTGGCGTGCGACGAAGAAATGCGGCCAATAGGCCGCCCTCGCATTCCGAGCGCAAGAAGAGCGGGGCAAGCCCCGCTCTTCTGCCTTTTGGCCGATGCCGCCTAGAAGTATTGCGCGAGGTTGCGGCGAATACGGTCGAGAACCGGTTCGCCCGGAACCGGCGGCTGGAAGGCCCGTCCGGTAATGGTCTCGAAGGCGCGGACGTAGACCAGCGCCGTTTCCATGATCATCGCAGCGGGAATGTCGGGAATCGGATCCTTGTAGGGATCGCACCGGGCGGCCACCCAGCTGCGGACAAAGTCCTTGTCGAAGCTTTCGGGGCGGACCAGGTTCTGGAAGCGCTCGCGGTAGCTCGCGGCAAGCCAATACCGGCTGCTGTCCGGCGTATGGATCTCGTCGGCCAGAACGATGCGCCCGGACGCATCCACGCCAAATTCGTATTTGGTATCCACCAGGATGAGGCCGCGATCGGCTGCCATCGACCGGCCGCGCCGGAACAGGCCCAGCGCATAGTCGGATAGGGATTGCCACTGCGTCGCGGTCAAGATGCCATTGCCGACGATTTCGGATGGCGCCAGCGGCTCGTCATGCCCGCCGATCGCCGCCTTGGTCGTCGGCGTGATGATGGTTTCCGGCAGCTTCTCGTTTTCCCGCATGCCGTCCGGCAGGCGGACGCCATACATCTCGCGCTGGCCCCGATTGTAGAGGGTCAGGATCGAGGTGCCCGTGGTTCCGGCAAGGTAGTCCCGCACCACGATTTCGACCGGCAGGATGTCGAGGCGCCGGCCGACGACAACATTCGGATCGGGGTATTCAAGAACGTGGTTGGGACAGATATCCGCCGTGGCCTCGAACCAGAAGCGCGCCGTCTGGGTCAATACCTGGCCCTTGAACGGGATCGCCGCCAGGATCCGGTCGAAGGCGCTCAACCGGTCGGTCGCGATGATGATGCGGCGTCCGTCGGGCAGGTCATAGTTGTCGCGGACCTTGCCATGATAGGGATTGGGCAATTCCGGAATGGTCGCGTCGGCCAAAACCTGGTGGGCCGAGGCCTCGAGGGCTGAAAGATCCATGCTGTTTCCGGTCCGTCGATTGTGTTGGCGAAGGGGCTGCTGCGGATCAGCGGCCGATCAAGTGTCGCACCTCATCGCGGCGCGGTGGATTTGCGCCGGCCCGGGTGCAGTTGATTGCGGCGGCGGCGGCGGCGAATTCCAGGGTCTCCCGCCAGTCGGTGTCGCCCAGGGCGGAAATATCCGAATCGGGCCGGACGCCGCGTTCGAGCAGTCCGGCCATCAGCCCCGCGGTGAAGGTGTCGCCGGCGCCGATCGTGTCGGCCACCGCGACGGGTTGCGCCGGCACGTGGATCGGCGAATGATCCCGGCGGTAGAGCGTCGCCCCGGCGGCGCCCTGAGTCATGACGACGGCTTTCACGCCGTGGCGCAGCCACTGCTCGGCACAGACCTCCGGCGTCTTCCCCGGCTCCAGCTGGGCGACATCCTCGTCACTCAGCTTGAGCAGCGCCGTCATCTCGAGCCAACGCGCGAACTTGGCACGATAGGCCGCCAGATCGGTGATCAGCGAAATCCGGATATTTGGGTCGAAGACGACCAGTACCCGTCCCAGGTGCTGGCGAACGATTCCTGCAATACTCGTCGCCGCCGGTTCGGCAAGCAGCGCGATGGACCCGAATTGCAGGAATGTGGTCTCCGCAGGAAGCTGCGGCAACGGCCTCGGTGCGTAGCGGGAATCGGCACTGCCCTCAGCGAGAAAGGCATATCGGTTGGTCCCCTGCAGCTGCACGACGAAGGCCAGAGTCGAGGCGGCCGAATCATAGTCGATGAAACGGGTGTCGACGCCATTCTCCCGCAGGAAGCGCAGCAATTCGTCGCCGAACATGTCTGTGGACAGCTGGGTGAGGAATCCGGTGGGCTGGCCGAGGCGCGCCGCGGCGATCGCGGTATTGAACGGCGAGCCGCCGCATTGGCCCTGAAAGGCCAGGCGCCCGGTGCTGGTGAAATCGATCAGTGCCTCGCCGACGACCGCTATTCGCATTCAGGCGCTCTCATTCATGCCAGTCCGGCCGCATCTTGCAGGAAAACGCGCTCCGCCTCGATCGTCGCCGGATGATCGAGCAATTCACCGAAAAGCCTTGGAGGCACGGTTACCGCACCCACACCCAGGTCGACCAGCGACAGGAAGGCTTCCCGGCTGCGGACGCTGGCAACCAGGAGACGCATCTTGCTGCCGTTCTCCCGCGCGCGATCAGCTACCGCCTGCATGCGGGCAATCAGCGCCAGCCCATCGAGGCCACTGTCGTTCAGGCGCCCAAGATAGGGTGCAGCATAGGCCGCGCCCATGTCGGCGGCGAACACGACCTGTTCCAGGGCGTAGACCGCGGTGAATGTCACCTGATGGCCGTCGGCAATCAGCTTCGCGCCCGCGCGAAATCCGTCGCGCGTGGCCGGGATCTTCACCACAATGCGCCGCCGGTCGACATAATCGAGGATCGCGCGGGCGCTTTGGATCGTCGCATCGAAGCCGGTCGCAAGCACCTGCGCCTGCACCCTGTGCACGCCCAGGGCGAGGATCTCCTCGTACAGGCCGGGCAGGGCAGGCGGCGTCACCTCGGCGCGTTTCAGCAGTGTCGGGTTGGTGGTCACGCCATAGACGGCGGGATGGGGCAGGCATGCCTTGAGCTCGGTCAAATTGCCGCTGTCGAGATAGAGGTGGAAACGCGGATCCTGCATCCAGAGCACCTTGGGCATCCTCGAATCGGCGCTAGGATGGCCCGAGACCGCCGCTGAATCCAGCCGTTATGCGCCGCGCCCGGCTTTTCCGCCCAAAGCTTTGTCCGGCGGCATGGTTTGACCGGGACTCCGGCCTTGTCGTAGGGTTTTCGTCCAGGCGATCGGCAGGTAGATGGATACGGGATCGAAGACGGAGGAAGTGCCGGGGGCGGCCGCGGAAACCGCAGGGAACGCCCGGCAACGGGCCAGGGCCCTGGCGCTGTCGGCGCGCGCATCGGCCCCCAGCCTCCTGCGCTACATCTATCAGCGGTTTACCGCCGACGGCTGCACCGGCATCGCCGCATCGCTCAGCTACACCTCGCTCCTGGCGATGGTGCCACTCCTTGCCATCGGCCTTGCCATGTTCGCCGCCTTTCCGTTCTTCGCCGACCGCCGCGAGGATGTGCTGAATGCGATCGTCGAGAACATGGCGCCGAGCTTCGGCAGTGCGGTCCAGCAATATCTCGGCACCTTTGTCGCCAATGCCGGCAAGACCACGGGCACCGGCATTCTGGCGCTGGCCGCAACCGCCGTTCTGATGATCCACACCATTCAGCTCGCCTTCGACAAGATCTGGGGCGCCACTTCGCGCCGCATCCGTCTCAATCGGTTCCCGATCTATTGGGCGGTCATTACCCTGGGTCCCCTGCTGTTCGGCGTCAGCTTCTCGATCTCGACCTATGTCTTCCAGGCGGCGGGGAGTGCCTCGTTCTATGGATTGTCGGCCGGCATCCGGCTGCTTGCCACTGTGATGCCCTTCGTGCTCGAGACCATCGGCTTTGCGCTGTTCTATCGCCTGATACCGACCCGGCCTGTGCGCGTGGTGGATGCAGTGGCAGGAGCGGTGGTCGCGGCGATCCTGTTCGAACTGCTGAAGAAGGGGTTCGGTGCCTATGTCCGGCATTTTCCCTCCTATGAAGTCGTCTATGGGGCGCTGGCGACGATCCCGGTCTTCCTGCTCTGGATGTACCTGGTCTGGGTGACTGTCCTGATCGGCGCCGAGGTGGCGGCGGGGCTGCCGGAATGGCGTTCCGGGCGCCGCAGCTTCGGCCTGGTAACCCGGCGCGGCGATCTTCTCAGCCTAGCGCTAGGCGCGCTCGCGCTGTTGCGGGCGGCCAGAACGCATGGTGCGGCGGTCAAGACCCAGACGATGATTGCCAAACTGGAGGCCGATCCGGGCCGCCTCCTGACGCTCCTCGAACAGTTGAAGGCCGCCAATCTGGTGGCGATGAACGAAGCCGGGCGCTGGGTGCTATCGCGCGACCTGTCGCAATATACCCTGCACGACCTCTTCCACCTGCTCGGCGCCAGTCTTTCGAACATCGACGAGGAACGTGTCCCCCTGGTCGAGGCCCTGATCGAGCGGCTGGCGGACGAGGAGAAACGCGTCCTGTCCGTCTCCGTCGAAGAGGCGCTGGGCGGCACGGCCGGCAAGTAGCCGCGCCGGCCGCGTCTCGGTCACTCGAATTTCTCGACGCCGTCGAAGTCCTTCCGGCATTCCGGCGCCACCCCCGGGGCCGGCGGCAGCACCTCGGAGAATTTCCGTGCCTTCCAGCTGTCCTTGATGGCGAAGTGTTTGTAGGCGGCCCGCAGCTCCTGGAGCAGTGCTGGTGCCGGCGTGTACTCGCCCGGGGTTGCCAGGCTCGCGTAGATCTCGTCGCTGAGCCAGACTTCGGCATACTTCGGGAAGGCGATTGCCTCGATCTCGTTATTCCAGGGATGGGCCGAGGCGCTGTTGGTGCAGTAGTGGCGGATGATGGCAATGCCGAGACGCTGCTTGTCGCAGAGCAGGAGTGCCGTGCCCTTGCGCGCCGGCTGCAGCTCGGACGGCGGCTCTTCGGGCAGGACGAGTTGGTCGTGGGCCTCTGCTGTCCGCGGGCTGTCAACGTCGAAGATCTGGCTGAGCGTGCCGGCGGGGACGATCAGCGTCTCGCCCTTGTCGCCGGGAAAATACCATGATGCAGGGAACGCGGTCGCTCCATCCTTGGCGAAGTCGCAGACCACCGCATCCAGATTGCCCGGGATGCTGGCCTTGACCGTCTCCTCGCTGACCCGTGGACCAGGGCCAGGATCGGCCGGCGGCGGCTCGGCGATCCGGTCGATCAGCATCAGCAGGCCGATGATGGCGATGCCGGCCGCAGCGATGTAGATCCAGCGCAGATTCTGCATGCGATCCCATTTCCTCTTTGGGTCGATTCCCAGCCCATGCTAGTGCCGTCACCGCTAACAAAAGCTGAAAATCTGGCATGCGGCGGGTGTCGCGGCTATAGTGCGCCGACGCCGCAGCGGCCTACGATTCCACGCGAGACAGAGGACCGACCGTATGAGTGCCATTCTCGATATCCATGCCCGGCAGATCCTGGACAGCCGCGGCAATCCGACGGTCGAGGTGGATGTAACGCTGGAAAGCGGCGCCACCGGCCGTGCGGCGGTCCCCTCCGGCGCCTCGACGGGCGCCCACGAGGCCGTCGAGCTGCGGGATGGCAACAAGAAGCTCTATCTCGGCAAGGGGGTCCTGAAGGCGGTCGAGGCGGTGAATGGCGAGCTGTTCGACGCAATTACCGGGCTCGACGGGGGCGAACAGGTGAAGATCGACCAGATGATGGTCGAACTCGACGGTACCCCGAACAAGGCGCGGCTTGGCGCCAATGCGATCCTCGGCGTCAGCCTCGCCGTCGCCAAGGCGGCGGCGGCCGAGTCCGGCCTGCCGCTCTACCGCTATGTCGGCGGCGCCTCGGCCCGGATCCTGCCGGTGCCGATGATGAACATCATCAATGGCGGTGCCCATGCCGACAATCCGATCGATTTCCAGGAATTCATGATCCTGCCCCTGGCGGCGCCCTCCTGTGCGGAGGCGATCCGCTGGGGTTCCGAGGTCTTCCACGCGCTGAAGGCCCAGCTGAAGGCGGCCGGGCACAACACCAATGTCGGCGACGAAGGGGGATTTGCCCCGAATCTTGCCAGCGCCGAAAAGGCGCTGGATTTCATCATGCAGGCCATCGCCAAGGCCGGCTTCAAGCCCGGCACGGATATCGCGCTCGGTCTCGATACCGCCTCGACCGAGTTCTACAAGGAGGGAAAGTACCACCTGGAGGGCGAGGGCAAGGTGCTGGATTCGGCCGGGATGGTGAAGCTCTATGCGCATCTGGTCGGCAATTTCCCGATTGTCTCGATCGAAGACGGCATGGCCGAGGACGACTGGGAGGGCTGGAAGGCGCTGACCGATGCAATTGGGGCAAAGGTGCAGCTGGTTGGCGACGATCTTTTCGTCACCAATCCCAAGCGCCTGTCGGAAGGCATCGCCAGGGGCACGGCCAATGCCATCCTGGTCAAGGTGAACCAGATCGGCACGCTCAGCGAGACCCTGGAAGCGGTGGAGATGGCGCACAAGGCCGGCTATCGCGCCGTGATGTCGCACCGGTCCGGTGAAACCGAGGATTCGACCATCGCCGACCTGGCCGTCGCCACCAATTGCGGCCAGATCAAGACCGGCTCGCTGTCGCGCTCCGACCGCACCGCCAAGTACAACCAGCTGATTCGCATCGAGGAGAATTTGGGGCCGGCAGCCCGCTATGGCGGCCGTGATGCCTTGGCGCGAAAGTAGCATGCGGTTGCGTGGCGGCCCTGGACTCGAATCTTAGTGCATCTTTCCAAGCGATTGAATCGCTTTTCTATTGCACCCGGAATCGCTTTGTGATTCGGTAGCGGGATGGATCTTCGCCGCGATCTGCAACGCCGTGCCCAACAGGTGGCCCTCCCGATGCTGGGGGCCTGCCTCGCAGGCTATTTCGTCTATCACGCCATTCACGGCGACCGGGGCATCATTGCCTGGTTGCAGCTGAACCAGCAGTTGAAGGTCGCCCAGAGCGAGCTGGATCAGTCGACCGCGCAGCGCCAGGCGATGGAACAGCGGGTCGCCCTGTTGTCGAATTCCAGCCTCGACCTCGACATGCTGGAGGAGCGCGCCAGGGTGATGCTCAACTTCGCCCATCCCGACGACCGCATCATCTTCCTGAACAATCAGCCCAGCACGACGGCCCCCGCAACCGCCATTCAGGCGAACTAGCCGATCGATTTCTTGGTCATGGCAGGATAGTTAACTGTATTTCAGTTAATTAACATTTTATCTTTCAAAATCATATAAATAAGCCAGATTGAAATTATCTTCCAACAGGCTTAATTATGGTCCTGCAGGGCGGGCTTGCTGGGAGGCTTGACCGTTCCGCTGAGAACCAGCTCCAGCCCAACCAATGTCAGGGGGTCTCAATGGCCAAGTCTGCCCAAAAGGCCAGTGCCAAGTCCGGCGCTGCCGTCACACCCCAGCAGCTCACGCAGTTCTATCGGGACATGCTCCTGATCCGCCGTTTCGAAGAAAAGGCGGGGCAGCTCTACGGCATGGGGCTGATCGGCGGATTCTGCCATCTTTACATCGGCCAGGAAGCGGTCGTGGTCGGCATGCAGGCGGCGTCGGAACCGGGCGACACGGTCATCACCAGCTATCGCGACCATGGACATATGCTGGCTTGCGGCATGGATGCCAAGGGGGTGATGGCAGAACTGACGGGACGCCGCGGCGGCTATTCCAAGGGCAAGGGCGGCTCGATGCACATGTTCAGCCGCGAGAAGGGCTTCTTCGGCGGCCACGGCATCGTCGGCGCCCAGGTCCCGCTGGGTACCGGCCTCGGCTTTGCGCACAAGTACAAGAACGACGGCAAGGTCAACATGGCCTATTGCGGCGACGGCGCGGTCAACCAGGGCCAGGTTTACGAGTCCTTCAACATGGCGGCGCTCTGGAGCCTGCCCGTCGTCTACGTGATCGAGAACAACAAGTACGCCATGGGCACGTCGGTCACCCGTTCCGCCGCCGGCAAGAAGCTCTGCGATCGCGGCGAGGCCTACGGGATCCCCGGAATGCAGGTTGACGGCATGGATGTCGTCAAGGTGAAGGAGGCGGGCGAAACCGCCCTCGATCATGCCAGGAGCGGCAAGGGCCCCTACATCCTCGAGATGATGACCTATCGGTATCGCGGGCATTCGATGTCGGATCCGGCGAAATACCGCACCAAGGAAGAAGTCGCCAAGATGCGCCAGGAGCACGACCCGATCGATCACCTGCGCGAGCGCCTGCTGGCCGAGAAGCATATCGACGAGGCCGGCCTGAAATCGATCGACCGCGAGATCAAGGACATCGTCTCGGCCGCCACGGATTTCGCCCAGGCCTCGCCGGAGCCGGATCCCGCCGAGCTGTATACCGACATCCTGATCGAAGCCTGAGGGAGGGAACATGACGATCCAGATCCTGATGCCCGCCCTGTCGCCGACCATGACCGAAGGCAAGCTGGCGAAATGGCTGAAGTCCGCCGGCGACGCGGTGAAGCCCGGCGACATCCTGGCGGAGATCGAGACCGACAAGGCGACGATGGAAGTGGAAGCCGTCGACGAGGGCACGCTGGAGCAGATCCTGGTGCCGGCCGGCACCGAGAATGTCGCCGTGAACACGCCGATCGCCACCTTGCGCGGGGACGACGAGGCTGCCGGTGCAAAACCCGCTTCTAGTCCGAAGGCGGAAGCTCCGGCATCCGCTCCGGCAGCCCCGAAGGCCCCGCCTGCGGCGGCCGCGGTCGCCGCGGAGAAGGATTATGCCGGCCCGACGGCCACCCATACCGTCCGCGAGGCCATCCGCGACGCGATGGCGGAGGAGATGCGCCGGGACCCCAACGTCTTCCTGATGGGCGAGGAGGTTGCGGAGTACCAGGGGGCCTACAAGGTCAGCCAGGGCCTGCTGGAAGAGTTCGGCCCCAAGCGGGTCATCGACACGCCGATCACGGAACACGGCTTTGCCGGCCTCGGCGTCGGCTCGGCCTTCGGCGGCCTGAAGCCGATTGTCGAATTCATGACCTTCAATTTCGCCATGCAGGCGATCGACCAGATCATCAATTCCGCCGCCAAGACCCTCTACATGTCCGGCGGCCAGATGGGATGCCCCATCGTGTTCCGCGGGCCGAATGGTGCCGCCTCGCGCGTTGCCGCCCAGCATTCGCAATGCTACGCCAGCTGGTATGCGCATTGTCCCGGGCTCAAGGTCGTTGCCCCCTGGTCGGCGGCAGACGCCAAGGGCCTGATGAAGGCGGCGATCCGCGACCCCAATCCGGTGATCTTCCTCGAGAACGAGATCCTTTACGGCCAGAGCTTCGAGGTGCCGCAGGATCCGGACTGGATCGTGCCGATCGGTAAGGCGAAGATCGTGCGGGCCGGCGCCCATGTCACCATTACGGCATTCTCCCGCATGGTCGGCGTCGCCCTGGCGGCGGCCGACGCGCTTGCCAAGGAGGGGATCGAGGCGGAGGTCATCGACCTGCGCACGATCCGTCCGCTCGACACCGCGACCATCGTCGAATCGGTGAAACGCACCAATCACATCGTCTCGGTGGAGGAAGGCTGGCCCTTCGCCGGCATCGGCTCGGAAATCTCCGCCTTGATGATGGAACAGGCCTTCGACTGGCTGGATGCCCCTGCCATAAGGGTCGCCGGCGAGGATGTGCCGATGCCCTATGCCGCCAATCTCGAGAAGTTGGCACTGCCCCAGGCCGACCATATCGTGGCGGCGGCCAAGCGCGCCCTGAACCGCTGAGCGAGGAGGGAGACATGCCGATCAATGTGCTGATGCCCGCCCTCTCGCCGACGATGACCGAGGGCAACCTGGCGAAATGGCTCAAGAAGGAAGGCGACCCGATCAAGGCCGGCGATGTCATTGCTGAAATCGAGACCGACAAGGCAACCATGGAAGTGGAAGCCGTCGACGAAGGGCGTCTCGGCAAGATTCTCGTCGCCGCCGGAACCGAAGGCGTCAAGGTCAATGACGTCATCGCGGTGATCCTGGAAGAGGGCGAGGATGCCGGGTCGATCAAGGCCGGTCCGGCTGCAGCCGCGCCAAAGCCCGTCGGCGTCGCACCGCCCGCACCTGCGGCCGCGGCATCGCCGGCTCCGAGCGGCCGGGCGCCGGCAGCAGCGCCCACCGGCACCGGGGGTCGCGTCATCGCCAGCCCCCTGGCAAAGCGGATCGCCCGGGAACACGGTCTCGACCTGTCGCGGATCACCGGTACCGGCCCGAACGGGCGCGTGGTGCGTGCCGATGTCGACAAGGCGAAGGCAGGCGGCGGCGCAAAGGCGGAGCCGATCGCCGCAAGGCCGGCGGTGCAGGCACCCGCGATTTCCGGTGCACAGGGCTTCGGCGAGCCGGCCTTCGATCTCGTGGCGCACACCACTATGCGCAAGACCATTGCCCGCCGGCTGCAGGAGTCGAAGCAGTTCGTTCCGCATTTCTACCTGCAGGTCGACTGCGACATCGACCGCCTGCTGAAGCTGCGCGAGGAGATAAATGCCGGCGCCCCGAAAGAAGGCCCGGCGGCCTACAAACTGTCGGTGAACGACTTCATCCTGAAAGCCTCCGCTTTGGCCCTGAAACAGGTGCCGGCCGCCAATGCCTCTTGGAGCGACGACGGCGTGAAGCTGTATCGGACCGCGGATATCTCGGTGGCGGTGGCGATTCCCAATGGCCTCATCACGCCGATTATCCGGCGGGCCGAGGAGAAACGCCTCTCGGAGATCTCCAACGAGATGAAGGAACTGGCCGGGCGTGCGAAGCTGGGCAAGCTGAAGCCCGAGGAATATACCGGCGGCAGCTTTTCGCTCTCGAATCTCGGGATGTTCGGGATCAAGAACTTCGCCGCGATCATCAATCCGCCGCAGGGATGCATTCTTTCGATCGGTGCGGGACTCCAGCAACCGGTCGTGCGCGAAGGCACCATTGCCGTGGCCACGGTGATGGGCTGCACGCTCTCGGTCGACCACCGCGTCGTCGACGGTGCCATCGGCGCCGAGTTCCTTTCGGCATTCAAGCGCCTGATCGAGAACCCCCTGGCGATGCTCGTCTGAGATGCTTCGGGTCGGGATCGGCGGAGGACTCATCGGCCTGATGGTGTCGTATGGTGCACATGCGGACGGACTGCGACCGCCGCTGGAAAAGCAGTTCTTCGACTATTTCAACGATCGCTGCGTAGCGGGCCTGCGGATCGAGGCGGAAAAGGCCGGCAAGAACCCGGACGACACGCCGATCCAGAAGACCATCGGCAGCTATTGTTCCTGCACTTCGCAGGCGGTCGTGAGCTTTCTCGGCGCCGAGGAGATCGTCATCTTCGCGATCGATCCAGCCAAACCCGAGGTCGCAGCCAAGATGCAGCCCTATTTCCAGAGCTGCAAGGAAAAGTCCCGCCAGGCGGCGGCGCAGTAGAGGAACGGCATGAGGGTATTCATCTTGATCGCGCTGGGCGTCATTGTCGTCGGGGTCCTGGCGTTCGTCGGCCTCGCCTATTGGGGTGCCAATCAGAAATTCGATGCCGGCAATCCGCAGTTCGCCGGCATGTTCAAGGAGAACTTCATGAAAATCTGCACGGCGGAAGGGAACAAGGCCGCGACCGCGAAGAACAAGCCGTTCACCGACCAGGAAGCGGCGCGCCTGCAGCAGATCTGCAGCTGCAGCGCCGATGATTCCCTGGCCCATTTCAAGGACCGAACCGACATCAAGGTCATGGATATCATGACCGACGAGAAGTATGTCCAGGAACTGAATGGCATCATGGAAGCCTGTGCGAAGAAACTGAGCACCCAATAGCGGACTGTATGCCTGAGAGGTACAGCAGATGAGCGATACAGCTTTCGACGTGATCGTTGTTGGCGGCGGCCCGGGCGGGTATGTGGCGGCGATCAGGGCGGCGCAGCTCGGACTGAAGACCGCCGTGGTCGAGCGCGAGCATCTGGGCGGGATCTGCCTCAACTGGGGCTGCATCCCTACCAAGGCCCTGCTGCGCTCGGCCGAGGTCGGACATCTGCTGAAGCACGCAGATGCCTATGGGTTCACCGCGACCGGGGTCAGCTTCGATTTGAAGAAGATCGTCGATCGGTCGCGCAAGGTGGCGGCCCAACTGTCGGGCGGCGTCAAGCACCTGCTGAAGAAGAACAAGGTCGCCGTCTTCGATGGCCACGGACGGCTGAACGGTCCCGGGAAGCTCAAGGTCGAAAAAGATGGCAAGGCGGTGGCCGACCTCACCGCGAAGCATATCATCCTGGCCACCGGGGCGCGGGCGCGCGCCTTGCCCGGGCTGGAGCCCGATGGCAGGCTGATCTGGACCTACAAGGAAGCCATGGTGCCGACCGCCCTGCCGAAGTCGCTTCTGGTGGTGGGGTCGGGCGCGATCGGCATCGAATTCGCCAGCTTCTACCGCAATCTCGGTGCCGAAGTGACGGTCGTCGAGGTCCTGCCGCGCGTATTGCCTGTAGAGGATGCGGAGATCTCCGGTCTGGCACAGAAGGCGTTCGAGAAGCAGGGCATGAAGATCCTGACCGGCGCCACGGTGAAAGCCCTGAAAAAGGCCGCTGATACCGTCACCGCGACCGTCGAGACCGGCGGCAAGAGCCAGGACATCACCGTCGATCGGGTGATCCTGGCGGTCGGCATCGTGGGGAACGTGGAGTCTCTCGGCCTGGAAGGCACCAAGGTGAAGGTCGAGAAGACCCATATCGTCACCGACGGCTACGGCGCCACCGGCGAGCCCGGCGTCTATGCGATCGGCGACCTGACCGGCGCGCCCTGGCTCGCCCACAAGGCCAGCCATGAGGGTGTCGTCTGCGTCGAGAAGATCGCCGGCGTCAAGGGCGTCCATCCCATCGATGTGCGCAACATCCCGGGCTGCACCTACTGCATGCCCCAGGTGGCCAGCGTCGGCCTGACCGAGCAGGCCGCCAAGGACAAGGGCCATGAGGTCAAGGTCGGCCGGTTCCCGTTCATCGGCAACGGCAAGGCGATCGCGCTCGGCGAGCCGGAAGGCCTGGTCAAGACGGTGTTCGACGCCAAGACCGGCGAATTGCTGGGGGCCCACATGATCGGTGCCGAGGTGACGGAACTGATCCAGGGCTATACAATCGCCAAGACCATGGAGACCACCGAGGCCGAGCTGATGCACACCATCTTCCCGCACCCGACCCTCTCCGAGATGATGCACGAATCGGTATTGGCGGCCTATGGCCGGGCGATTCATTTCTAGGTGACACCAGCGTGACAGAGAAGCCCGCGCTTCGCCATCCCGAGAAGGCCAATCGGCCGGACGCGCCGGTTCTGCGCAAACCGGACTGGATCCGGGTGAAGGCGCCGATGTCGGCTGAGTACGGCGAGACCAAGGCGCTGATGCGCAAGCTCGGCCTCAACACCGTCTGCGAGGAGGCCGCCTGCCCGAACATCGGCGAATGCTGGAAGCAGAAGCATGCGACGGTGATGATCCTGGGCTCGGTCTGCACCCGGGCCTGCGCCTTCTGCAACGTGGCGACGGGCCGGCCGGACAAGCTCGATCCTCACGAACCCGCGCACGTCGCCGAGGCCTGCGCCGAGTTGCAATTCAACCACATCGTCATCACCTCGGTCGACCGTGACGATCTCGCCGACGGCGGGGCGGCGCACTTTGCCGAGACCATCCGGCGGATCCGGGCGACGACGCCAGCGACGACGATCGAGGTCCTGACGCCGGACTTCCTGAAGAAGCCTGGAGCCGTCGAGACCGTGGTGGAAGCGGGGCCCGATGTCTACAACCACAATCTCGAGACCGTGCCACGCCTGTATCGGACCGTGCGGCCCGGCGCACGCTACTTCCAGTCCCTGCGCCTGCTGCAGCGGGTGAAGGAGATCAATTCGTCCATGTTCACCAAGTCGGGAATGATGGTCGGTCTCGGGGAAACCCTGGACGAGGTCAACCAGGTCATGGATGACCTCCGGGCGGCCGATGTCGATTTCCTCACCGTCGGCCAGTACCTGCAGCCGACCCGCAAGCACCATGCCGTCGACCGTTTCGTGCCACCGGCGGAATTCGACCAGTTGAAGCGCCAGGGCCTGGGCAAGGGATTTCTCCTGGTCGCGGCTTCGCCGTTGACCCGCTCGTCGCATCATGCCGGCGAGGATTTCCAGCGCCTGAAGTCGGCCCGCGCCGCCCAGCTGGCCGGGGCCGCCGTGCCGGCCGCCGAATAGCTCCCTTCCGTGACGCGAATCATAGGCCGGCCACCGCGGACATGTTAATTTTTCGCGCATGAAGGTCCATACCGAGACCCGCATCCTGCCGCACAAGCCCGACCAGATGTTCGATCTGGTGGCCGATGTCGCGCATTATCCGGAATTCCTGCCCTGGTGCGTCGGCGCAAGGATCCGCGAGAGCCGCCCGGACATGGTCCTGGCGGACCTGATGATCGGCTTCAAGATGGTGCGCGAGAAATTCACCAGCAAGGTCCTGCTGGACCGTGCCGCCCGCCGGATCGACGTCGAATACATCGACGGCCCCTTCCGGCACCTCAAGAACCACTGGATCTTCTCCGATGCGCCGAACGGCCAATGCCGGATCGACTTCTACCTGGAGTTCGAATTCAGCTCCGTCGTGCTGCAGAAACTGATCGGCGTACTGTTCCACGAGGCCGTCCGGCGCATGGTCGGCGCCTTCGAATCCCGCGCACGGCAGCTCTACGGTCCAGGCGCCTGACCTCGGTCAGGCGAAGACCCGGCCCTCCAGACGCTCGACCCGGCCTACGCGGATGCCAAGGTCGGCGCGATTGGCGGCAATGGCCCCGATGACCGCATCCAGGGCATCGCCGCCAGCATTGTCGAGCAACATGCCGGAAAGGGCCGGCGGGGGCGGGGCCAGGAGGTCCAGCGCGATCAGGCGTTCCAGGATGGCTTTGCGCGCCCGGCGATGCTGCGGCGTCCGGCCCTTGTAGCTGGGATAGAAGCCGATGCGCTTCAGGCTGCAGGCAGGGCAGATCTCGATCAAGACCGGCCGGCCGGGGCGGAGCTGCTGCTGCGGATACACGGCGGCCGACCTCGCCGCGACCAGCGGCGCCAGCAGGTGGGCGATACCCCACCAGGTCTGGCGATGAATGCGCAGATTGTAGGAGTTGAACGGCGTCTTGTGCTCGACGTCCGTCCGCCGTCTTACTTCGACGCCATCGGCCTCGCGGTGGCAGATCCCGTAGAATGCGGCGGGGTCCGGAAAACGCGCGGCGAAGCCGATGGCAAAATCGCGCCAATCCGCCGCCCGGATCTGATCGGCCGGCAGGCCGAACGGGAAGTCGCACCCGACGATCGATGCCGGCTCGGAGAGGATATGGCGGCGAAGCGCCGCGATCGCCGCCGCGGTGGCGCGGCTGCTTCCGGGGAGTAGGTGCGCCGGCAGGCAGCTTGCCAGCACGAAGGGCCGATCGGTCTTGCGGCCCTCGGCGATCCAGATCTTGCTGCCGGCATCGCGGGCCCCGCTGAAATCGATGCCGAGAATCCGTGTCACTTCAGGACGGAGGCCAGATGGGTGAGTGCCCGCTCGAGCGTCTGCCGGCGCACGGCGTCGCGGTCGCCGGTGAAGTCGCAGCGCTCGACCTGTACCCAGCCATCCTTCCGGGCGAGGCCGATGAAGACCAGGCCGACCGGCTTCTCCGGCGAGCCGCCACCAGGCCCGGCGATACCCGTCACCGCGACCGCGACCTGGGCCCGCGCCCGGTGCAGGGCGCCCTTGGCCATGGCCTCGGCGGTCTCGGCGCTGACCGCACCATGGGCGGCCAGCGTCGCGGCGGGAACGCCCAGGGATTCGGCCTTGGCCTCGTTGGAATAGGTGACCCAGCCGCGTTCGAAGACATCGGAAGAGCCGGCAATGGCGGTCAAGGCCGCGGCGATCATGCCGCCGGTGCAGCTTTCGGCGGTCGCGATCTTCAGGCCGCGCCGCCGATAGCCCTCGAGCAGTGCCGGGACATCGACGCTCATCAGGCGACAGGCAGCGCCACGGTGGCGGTGGCCTGCGCCGCGATGCCCTCCCGCCGTCCGGTGAAGCCCAGTTCTTCCGTCGTCGTCGCCTTGACGCTCACCCGATCGGCCGGCAGATGCAGGATTTCCGCAAGCCTTGCGATCATCGCCGGCCGGTGCGGACCGACCTTGGGTCGCTCGCAGATGATGGTCACGTCGCAATGCGCGATCCGCCCGCCGCGGTCCTGGACCAGCTTGTTGGCATGAGCGAGAAATTTCCAGGAGGCAGCGCCCCGCCACTGCGGATCGCTCGGCGGAAAATGCGCCCCGATATCGCCGGCGCCGATCGCGCCGAGGATCGCATCGGTCAGCGCATGCATGGCCACGTCGGCATCGGAATGTCCTTCCAGCATCCGGTCGTGGGGCACCTTTACGCCGCAGAGCATGACGCCGTCGCCTGGGATGAGCCTGTGGACGTCAAAACCATTGCCGGTCCGGTATTCCATCGGCCGTGCCGCCCGCAACTCCGCCATCATATGCTCCGCCCGCTCGAAGTCCGGCCTGGTGGTGACCTTGAAATTGTTGACAATGCCGGGGACCAGGACGACCTTCAGTCCGGCCGCCTCGGCAACCGCGGCGTCATCGGTCATCTCGGCCCCGCCGGCAGCCTGCCGATGCGCCGCCAGGATCTTTGCATAGGCGAAGCCCTGGGGCGTCTGGGCACGCCACAGCCCGCTGCGATCCACCGTGGCGCCGCTGAAGGCGCCGTCCGCCCGTTTCAGCGTATCCACCACCGCCACCGCCACCAGGGCGCCATCGTGCGAGGCCAAGGCATCGAGGGTCCGGTCGATGGTCGGCGCATCGATGAACGGCCGCGCGGCGTCATGGATCAGCACCAGATCGGGGGCCTCGGCGGCGAGGCTCTCCAGGCCGTTGCGCACCGACTCCTGGCGCGTCGCCCCGCCAATGGCGGGCTCCAGAAGGTCGAGCCCGGCCACGGCCGCATCATACAAGGGGCGATAGGTCTCGTTGATCACGACCTTGATCCCGTCGATCCGGGGATGCGTGGCGAAGGTCTCCAGGCAATGGCGCAGCAGCGGCTTTCCCGCCAGTGGCAGGAACTGCTTCGGCAGGTCGCCACCCAGGCGAATGCCACTGCCGGCGGCAACGACCAGGACGATGGTTTTCGGCATCGGAACTCCTCGAATCGAGCGCCAAACTAGAGGCTTAGGCATGGTTTGCCAAGGCGAGGCCGCTTCACCATAATGCCCGCCATGTTGCAGGAATGGACACCTCAAATAACTGCCCTGATTGGGCTTTTGCCTCTGTCCGCGGCGGCGCTGACCGGCCGGCTCCGGCCGGGCGGACTGTTCTGGCTGATGCTCGGCGCCGCCATCATCGGCCCGGTGGCGCTGGTGGCGTCGCATCTGATGGCCGGCTGGCAATCCGGGCTGGCCGCCAATCTCTGGGCCAGTGTCGCCATCACCCTGCTGATCTTCGGCCTGGCATGCCTTTTCCGGCCCGGCACCTATCGGCTGAGCGCCCTCTTGTTGCCCTATCTCGGCCTGCTTGAGCTCCTTGCCATCGTCTTTTCCCACGCGCCTTCGGCCGAGGCCCTGAACATGTCGGCCATGGTCTGGTTCCGGGCGCATGTGCTGCTGGCCGTGGGCAGCTATGGCATGCTCACCGTGGCCGCCATCGCCGGCTTTGCCGTCCTGCTCCAGGAAGGGGCGTTGAAGCGCCACAACCCACAGGGCTGGGCCAGCCGCAGCCTGCCGCCTCTGGCCGAGGCCGAGGCCCTGCAGATCCGCCTGCTGACCTGGGCGGCGCTGCTGATGGGGGCTGCGATCGCCTCGGGTGCCGCCAACGAGTTCCTGGAGACCGGCCATCTGCTCGCCTTCACCCACAAGATTCTCCTGTCTTTTCTGGCCTTTGCCCTGATCGTCGGATTGCTGTTCCTGCACCACCGGACCGGGTTCCGGGGGCGGCGCGCGGCGCGCCTGCTGCTCGCCGGCTACCTGCTGCTCACCCTGGCCTATCCCGGGGTCAAGTTCGTCCGGGATGTCCTGATCGGCTGACCCTGCTTTGCTGTTGCATTCCTGCCGAAACCGGGTAGAAATCGCCTAGATTTTAGGCAATACCCGGCTTGTGCCCAGGAAATGAGCAATAAAATCAATCCAATCCAGATTGGCCCGCTCACGATCGACGATCCGGTGATCCTGGCGCCGATGTCGGGGGTCACCGATATGCCGTTCCGCCGCCTGGTCAAGCGCGAGGGTGCCGGCCTAGTGGTCAGCGAAATGATCGCCAGCGAGGCGATGATCCGCCAGAACCGCCAGTCGATGAAGATGTCGACCAACTGCGCCGAGGAATTCCCCATGGCCGTGCAGCTGGCCGGCTGCGAACCCCACGTCATGGCGGAGGCGGCGAAGCTCAACGCGGATCGCGGCGCGGCGCTGATCGACATCAATTTCGGCTGCCCGGTGAAGAAGGTGGTCAACGGACATGCCGGATCGGCCTTGATGCGGGACGAGGTGCATGCCGCGCGGATCCTGGAGGCGACGGTGAATGCGGTCGGGCTGCCGGTCACCCTGAAGATGCGCACCGGTTGGGACCACGCGAACCGGAACGCACCACGCCTTGCCAGGATCGCCGAGGAATGCGGCATCAGGATGATCACCGTCCACGGCCGCACCCGCTGCCAGCTCTATAACGGGTCTGCCGACTGGGCCTTCGTCCGCGAGGTGAAGCAGGCCGTCACCGTGCCGGTGATCGTCAACGGCGACATCAATCATCTCGAAGACGCCGAGACGGCCTTGGCCGAGTCCGGCGCCGACGGCGTGATGGTCGGCCGCGGCGCCTATGGCCGGCCCTGGTTCCTGAAACAGGTCACCCGTTTCCTGAAGACCGGCGAGCGCCTGCCGGACCCGCCGCTGGTCGCGCAGATGCAGACGCTGCTCGAACACTATGACGCGATGCTGGAGCATTATGGCGTCGTCGCCGGAGCCCGGATCGCCCGCAAGCATGTCGCCTGGTATTCCAAGGGGCTGCACGGCTCGGCGGAATTCCGCACCCGGATCAATCATATCGACGAGCCGGCGGGAGTCCGTGCGGCGATCCGCGAATTCTACCTGCCGCAGATCGAACGGGCGGCGGCCTAGATGAGCGGCCAGGCGATCGCGCCCAAACGCGACCTGCGCCTGGCGCTGCAGCCCTCGGCGCTGATCGATTCGCTGCCGTTCGCGCTGATCGTGCTCGATCCCGCCAACCGGATCGCCGAAGTGAATGGCGCCGCCGAGCAGCTGCTGGGGCAGGGGCGGGATGTCCTTCGGGCGCGACCTCTGGCCGATTTCATCGCCGCCGACAGCCCCCTCTTTGCCCTGGTCGACGAAGCCCGTGCCGGCAGCATCGCCGTGGCCGAAAGGAACCTTTCGCTGTCGGGACCGCGTCTGCAGGCAGCCCATGTCGCTTTGGATGCCGCGCCGATCGCCGAGAATCCAGGATTCGTCACGCTGGCGATCAATGACCGCAGCATCGAGCGCAAGATCAGCCGCCAGGCCATGAGCCGGGATGCCTCGCGCTCGGCCAAGGCCATGGCCGCCATGTTGGCGCATGAAGTGAAGAATCCCCTATCGGGTATCCGCGGTGCGGCGCAGCTGCTGGAGCGCCGGGTCGGTGGCGACGATCAGCTGCTCACCCAGCTCATCTGCGACGAAACCGACCGCATCGTCGGCCTGGTCAACCGCATGGAGATGCTCGGCGACGAAAGCGCGGCGCCGATGTCTGCGGTCAACATCCACGAGGTCCTCGACCATGTTCGGCGCCTGGCGGCGGCGGGCTTCGCCCACTATGTGGATTTCCGCACCGACTACGACCCGTCCCTGCCACCGGTCTGGGGCAATCGCGACCAGCTGGTCCAGGTGTTCCTCAACCTGGTCAAGAATGCGGCGGAAGCCTGCCCGAGCGACGGCGGTTCGATCGGCCTGATGACGGCCTTCGAGCCAAGCCTGCGGCTCGGCGGGCGTACGGCGGACCCCAAGCGCCGGATGGCCCTGACGGTCAAGATCCAGGACAACGGAACGGGCATTCCGACCCACTTGCAGGAGTCGCTGTTCGAGGCGTTCGTCACCGGCAAGACCGGGGGCCGCGGACTCGGCCTCGCCCTGGTGGCGAAGCTGGTCGCCGACCATGACGGCGTCATCGAATGCGAGAGCGAACCGCGTCGTACCCTATTCTCGGTCTCGTTACCCCTCGCGATCGATGCCGTGGTGGACGGACAATGACCGCCACGATCCTCATCGCCGACGACGACCGTGCCATTCGCCTGGTACTGACCCAGGCACTCGGGCAGCTCGGACACAATGTGCGGGCGGCGGCCAATGCCGCGACCCTCTGGCAATGGATCCGGGATGGAGACGGCGACGTCGTTATCACCGATGTGGTCATGCCGGACGAAGACGGCCTCGACCTGATTCCGCGCATCAAGCAGCGCCGCCCCAGCCTGCCGATCATCGTGATGAGCGCCCAGAATACGCTGATGACCGCGATCCGGGCGACCGAGCGCGGTGCCTTCGAGTACCTGCCGAAGCCGTTCGATCTCGGCGTCCTGGTCGGCGCCGTCGATCGCGCTCTGGCCGAAAGCCGGGAGTCGCCGCGACCGCCGGCCCGCAACGAGACCCAGGAAAGCCTGCCGCTGATTGGCCGGTCGCCGGCGATGCAGGAGATCTATCGCATCGTCGCCAGGTTGGTGAATACCGACATGACGGCACTGATCCATGGCGAGTCGGGCACGGGCAAGGAACTGGTGGCCCGGGCGCTGCACGATTTCGGGCGTCGGCGCGACAAGCCCTTCGTCGCCGTCAACATGGCGGCCATCCCGCGCGACCTGATCGAAAGCGAGCTGTTCGGGCACGAGAAAGGCGCTTTCACCGGCGCCGTAACCCGGGGCGTCGGGCGTTTCGAGCAGGCGGCCGGCGGCACCCTGTTCCTCGACGAGATCGGCGACATGCCGCTGGAGGCGCAGACCCGGCTGCTGCGGGTCCTGCAGTCGGGAGAATTCTCTCCGGTCGGCAGCCGCGCCACCATTCAGGCGGACGTGCGGATCGTCGCGGCGACCCATCGCGACCTCCGCCAATCGATCCGCCAGGGCTCCTTCCGCGAGGACCTGTTCTACCGACTGAATGTCGTTCCGATCAAGCTGCCTCCGCTGCGGGAACGGCGCGAGGACATTCCCGATCTCGCGCGCCATTTCTTGGCCCTCGCCCAGCGGGACGGGGCGTCGGGCAAGTCCCTGGAGATCTCCGCCGTCGAGCGGCTGAAATCGCATCCCTGGCCCGGCAATGTCCGCGAGCTGGAGAACCTGATGCGGCGGATTGCCGTTCTGTATAATGAATCCAGCATCGACGGCCGGATCATCGGTGCCGCGCTGGCGGACCAAGAGATCGGCGCGTCGGCAAAGGCGCCGCCCAGCGACGAGACGCTCGGCCAATCGGTCGAGCGCCACCTGAAGACCTATTTCGAGGCCCATGCCGGCAGCCTACCGGCGAGCGGGCTCTACGACCGGATCATCCGCGAGGTCGAGGTGCCCTTGCTCAGCCTGTCGCTGCAGGCGACGCGCGGGAACCAGATCCGGGCCGCCGAGCTTCTCGGCTTGAACCGCAATACGCTGCGCAAGAAGCTGCGCGAGTTCGAACTTCAACCCGGGAAGAACGCCAGGTAATCCGGTAATGGTGGAGCGGGCACCCCGACGCAAACAGATGTTCAGACGGCTTGCCGCCTGGGGCCGCCAGATCGGCTTCGAGCGCCGGCTGGCCGTGGTCCTGATGACCGTGGGCGGCATCCTTGGCGTCATGACCTTCCTGGTCCTGACCGACGTCTGGCGCGCGCAGCAGGAATCCAGCGCCCGGATCGTCACCTGGTTGCTGCTCGGGGACCTGATCATCGCGCTGGCGCTTGGCACCATCGTCGCCCGGCGGCTGGTCCTGCTCTGGGCAAGCCGCCGCCGTGGATTGGCGGGCGCCCGGCTGCATGCGCGGCTGGTGCTCCTGTTCGGCCTGATCGCCGTCATCCCGACTGTCGTGGTCTCGGTCTTCTCGACGACGTTCCTGGATTACGGCCTCAATACCTGGTTCGGTGAGCGGGTGCGGAGTGCCATCGAAAGCTCGATCAGCGTCACCCAGTCCTACCTCCTCGAACATCAGCAGCGCATCGGCAACGACGCCGAGGCCCTGGCCAACGAGATTCGCATCTCCGGGGTCTTCGAACTCGGAAATGCCGATCAGCTCAACGACCTCCTGGATCACCAGCTCACCTTGCGCGACATCTCCGAGGCCGTGGTCTTCAACCGTGCCAGGCAGGTGATGGCCCGGGGCGGCCTCAGCCTGCTGATGGAATTCAATCTCGACGATATTTCGGACGACACGATTGCGCGCGCGGATGGCGGCGAAATCGTCATCCTGCCGAGCACGACCGGCGATCGCGTACGCGCCCTGGTGGCCCTGGATCCGGAAAACGGCTTCTATCTCTATGTCGGCCGCCTGGTCGACGAGAAGGTCCTGGCCAGCGTGCGCGGCAACCAGGACGCCGTCGCGCTTTACAAGCAGCTGGAGAGCAAGCGCTACAAGCTGCAGCTGACGGTCGCCTGGATCTTCGGCACCCTGGCGCTGCTGCTGCTGATGGCGGCGATCTGGATTGCGATCGTCTCGGCCACCCAGCTGGTGAAACCGCTGTCGCGCCTGGCCACCGCGGCGCAGAAGATCGGCGGCGGCGACCTGAGCGCCCGGGTCAAGATCGGGGTTCGCGACGACGAGCTCTCCGCCCTCAGCCGTACCTTCAACGTCATGGCGATCCAGCTGCAGACCCAACAGCAGGCACTGGTCGCCGCCAACCGCCAGATGGACGACCGCCGGCGCTTCACCGAACTTGTGCTGTCCGGCGTCTCCGCGGGCGTGATCGGCCTCAACCGGGATGGGCGCATCGACCTGCCGAACCGATCCGCATCCGAGCTGCTCGGCATCAACCTCAACGATCACGTCGGCCATCTGCTCAGCGAGATCGTGCCGGAGATGGCGCCGGTCGTCGAGCGGGCGCGGGGCCGCACCAGCGGCGCCGAGGACCAGATCAGCCTGCTGCGTGGCGGCACCAGTCGGATGTTGCATGTCCGGGTGGTATCGGAGACCGGCGAGGAAGGGTACACCCAGCTGGTCGTCACCTTCGACGACGTCACCGAGCTGCTTTCGGCGCAGCGCAAGGCGGCCTGGTCCGATATCGCCCGCCGCATCGCCCACGAGATCAAGAATCCGCTGACGCCGATCCAGCTTTCCGCCGAGCGGCTGAAGCGCAAGTACCTGAAGCAGATCACCCACGACCCGGAAACCTTCACCGTCTGCACCGATACCATCGTGCGGCAGGTCGGCGATATCGGTCGCATGGTGGACGAGTTCTCGGCCTTCGCGCGGATGCCGGCTCCGGTGCTGCGGCCGGAGGATCCGGTCGAGCTGGCGCGCCAGGCGCTGTTCCTGGAGCAGAGCGCGCATCCGGCGATCGAATACACCCAGGATCTCCCCGACAGCGGCCTGGAGATCGTCTGCGATGCCGCGCAGTTCAATCGCGCCGTCTCCAACCTGCTGAAGAACGCCGCCGAATCCATCGAGGGGCGAATCGAGGATGCGGGCGCGAGCGGCAGCAAGAGCCCCTTGACGCCGGGCCTGATCCATTTATGGATAAAGCATCAGGATGGCAGTATCGTGGTCGGTGTCGACGACAACGGACGCGGCCTGCCGGAACAGGATCGGGATCGCTTGACGGAGCCCTATGTAACGACGCGGACGAAAGGCACCGGTCTCGGCCTGGCCATCGTCAAGAAGATCATGGAAGACCATGGCGGACTCCTGACCCTGGCGGACCGCCCGGGCGGCGGCGCCTCGGTTCGGCTGTCCTTCCCCATCGAGGACCCGGTTCCGGCCGCGCGCCGGCGTGCGGTGGAGGCCTAGCCCCGATGCCCGCGCCGGCACGCCGTCCCCTGTCTTCGCCGCAAGCAAGGTAACACCTCGATATGGCACGCGACATTCTGATCGTTGACGACGAGGCCGACATTCGTCTCCTGATCGGAGGCATCCTGGCCGACGAGGGTTTCCAGACCCGGGAAGCCGCGAACAGCGACGAGGCCCTGGCGATGCTGGGGCAGCGCCGGCCGCACCTGATCATCCTCGACATTTGGCTGCAGAACTCCACGCTCGACGGCATGGGGCTGCTGGACGTGATCAAGGTCGAGTATCCCGACCTGCCGGTCATCATGATCAGCGGCCACGGCAACATCGAGACCGCGGTCAATGCCATCAAGAACGGGGCTTATGACTTCATCGAGAAGCCGTTCAAGGCCGACCGCCTGCTGCTGATCCTCGATCGCGCCCTGGAATCCGCCCGGCTGAAGCGGGAGAACGAGGAGCTTCGCCTCAAGGCCGGCACCGAGATGGAGCTGATCGGCGTGTCGACGGCGATCACCCAGCTGCGCCAGGCCGTCGAACGGGTGGCGCCGACCGGCAGCCGCGTCCTGCTGTCCGGCCCGCCAGGCAGCGGCAAGGAGGTGGCGGCCCGCATGCTGCACCGCCGCTCGAAGCGCGCCGGCGGACCCTTCGTGGTGCTGAATTGCGCCACCATGCATCCGGATCGCCTGGAGATCGAGCTGTTCGGCGTCGAGCGTACGGCGGAGAACCAGGAGGCGGCCGGCAAGACTGGGTTCCTCGAGCAGGCCCATGGCGGCACGCTGCTGCTGGACGAGGTCGCCGACATGCCGCTGGAGACCCAGGGCAAGATCGTGCGCGTGCTGCAGGAGCAGACCTTCGAGCGCGTCGGCGGCAAGGCGCGGGTCGAGGTGGACGTCCGCGTCATCGCCTCGACCTCCCGCGACCTGCAGGCGGAGATGTCGGCCGGCCGCTTCCGCCAGGACCTGTTCTACCGGCTGAACGTCGTGCCGATGCGCCTGCCGCCCCTTAAGGAGCGCCGCGACGACATCGTGCCGCTGCTCGAACACCTGATGCGCCGCGCCGCCGAGCAGACCGGGCTGTCGATGCGGCGCCTGGGCGACGACGCGCTGGCGATCCTGCAGGCCTATGACTGGCCCGGCAACGTCCGCCAGCTGAAGAACGTCATCGACTGGATGCTGATCATGGCGCCGGGCGGCGCCGACGACGTGATCCGGGCCGACATGCTGCCGCCGGATATCGGGGCGGTCTCGCTGTCGCCGGTCACCCTGACCGACGGCAACGAGGTGATGTCGCTGCCGCTGCGCGAGGCGCGCGAGATCTTCGAGCGGCGCTACCTGGAATCCCAGGTGACCCGGTTCGGCGGCAACATCTCGCGGACCGCGCATTTCGTCGGCATGGAGCGCTCGGCGCTCCACCGCAAGCTGCGCTCGCTCGGCATCACCACCTCGGACAAGGCGGAGAAGTCCGACCAGCCCTAGACCCCGCCGGCCGTTCCGGCTTCCGCATCCGACCCAGCTTCCGCGAGGACCCAGGACCCACCATGCCGCGCTTCGCCTATGTGAATGGCCGCTACGTGCCGCATGGCGCCGCCACGGTCCATATCGAGGACCGCGGCTACCAGTTCGCCGACGGCGTCTACGAGGTGATCCCGATCGACCGCGGCCGGCTGGTCGACGAGGCGCCGCATCTCGACCGGCTCGACTATTCCCTTGGCGAGTTGCGGATCGCGGCGCCGATGGGCCGCCGGGCGCTGCAGATGGTGCTGCGCGAGGTCATCCGGCGCAACGGCGTGCGGCAGGGCCTGGTCTATCTTCAGGTCACCCGCGGCGTCGCCCCGCGTGACCACAAGTTCCCCAAATCCGCCCGCAGTGCGCTGGTCGTCACCACCCGGCGCCTGAAGCCGCTCGCGGCGTGGATGCTGGAGGAGGGCGTCGGCGTCATCACCCTGCCGGATATCCGCTGGCAGCGCCGCGACATCAAGTCCATCGCGCTCCTGCCGAACGTCCTGGCAAAGCAACAGGCGGCGGAGCGGGGGGCCTACGAGGCCTGGCAGGTCGACGCGACCGGGCACATCACCGAAGGCGCCTCGACCAATGCCTGGATCGTCACCCGATCCGGCGAGATCGTCACCCGGCCGCGCGGCCACGACATCCTCAGCGGCATCACCCGCCTGGCGTTGCTCGACCTGGTGGCGGAGGGCGGCCTCACCCTCGCCGAACGCACCTTCAGCCTGGATGAGCTGCACGGGGCCGCCGAGGCCTTCCTGACCGGCAGCAGCATCTACGTGGTCCCGGTCACCCGGGTCGACGGCCGGCCGATCGGCTCCGGCAAGCCCGGTCCGGTGACCCGGCGCCTGCGCGACCTGTTCATGGCCCGCCTGGAGCGCCCATGAAACCCGCCGCCGTCCTGTTCGACTGGGACAACACGCTGATCGAGAGCTGGGGCGTCATCCATGAATCGATGAACCTCACGCTGGCCGCCATGGGCCAGCGGCAATGGCGCCGGGAGGAGACCGAGGCCCGGGTCCGGGGTTCCCTGCGCGACACCTTCCCGGATCTCTTCGGCCCCCGCTGGAAGGAGGCCGAGAAGGTATTTTACGACAGTTTCGCTGCGGTGCATCTCCAGCACCTGAAGCCGATCGCCGGGGCCGAGGACCTGCTGGCCGACCTCGACCGCATGGGCTGCTACCTGGCGGTGGTCAGCAACAAGCGCGGCCAGTTCCTGCGCCGCGAGGCCGAGCACTTGGGCTGGAGCCGGTATTTCCGCAAGCTGGCCGGAGCGGGGGATGCCGCCCGCGACAAGCCGGCCCTCGAACATGTCGCCCTGGCGCTCAGCGCCGGCGGCCCGCCGGCCGGGCCCGACGTCTGGTTCGTCGGCGATGCCGATATCGACCTGGTCTGCGCCAAGGCGGCCGGCTGCCGCCCGATCCTGATCCGTGCCAAGCCCCCGGAAGCCGGCGAATTTGCCGCAGCCGAGCCGGCCCAGCATTTCCTGGATATTGCCGCCTTCCGCGACCATCTGAAGTCGGTCTGACGCTGGTCTGACGGCGGAATCGGGTGCCGCCGCCCCTTGGGTTTTCACCGGTGGGGAATTATGTTAATCGTGGCCTGTCCGGCGGCACTAGGCCGTGCGGCGCCGTGAAATTGGGTCAAAATGACCCCAAGAACAAAAGGGACGAAGCCAATGGCCAATGAAAAATCGCAAAGCGTCCAAGACGTTTTCCTGAACAATATCCGCAAGAACAAGATGCCGGTCACCATTTTCCTGGTGAACGGCGTAAAGCTCCAGGGCATCGTCACCTGGTTCGACAATTTCTCCGTGCTGCTGCGCCGCGATGCCCATTCGCAGCTGGTCTACAAGCACGCGATCTCGACCATCATGCCGGCGGGTCCGCTGGTGCTGTTCGAGGGCAACAAGGACGGTGAGGAGGGTTGAGCCGGGAGCTCCGCCCCGGTTTCGCCGCGCCGCGCCAGATCCGCAGGGGAGCTAGGTCCTGACCCGGCATGACGATAGCGGCCGCGAGGCCGGCGCCGAACTCGACGGGTTGCGCCGCCACGATCGTACCCTGGTCGTGCATCCGGTGTTCAAGTCGGGGCCGAGGGCGGTCTATGCCGGCGGCCGCTCCCCCGAGACCCGGCTGGAGGAGGCCTGCGGGCTTGCCCGGGCGATCGATCTGGACGTCGTCGCGCGCGAGCTGGCGCCGCTCGCCGAACCCAAGCCGAAGACCCTGATCGGCAGCGGCGCGGTCGAACGCCTGCGCCTGCTGATCGAGGCCGAGGAGATCGCCCTGGTGGTCTTCGACGGCGCCCTGTCGCCGATCCAGCAGCGCAACCTGGAGACCGCCTGGAAGTGCAAGGTCATTGACCGCACCGGGCTGATCCTGGAGATCTTCGGCGAACGGGCCCGCACCCGCGAGGGCCAGCTGCAGGTCGAACTCGCCGCCCTCAGCTACCAGCGCAGCCGCCTGGTCCGCTCCTGGACCCATCTGGAGCGGCAGCGCGGCGGCTTCGGCTTCCTCGGCGGCCCCGGCGAAAGCCAGCTGGAAATGGACCGCCGGCTGATCGACGAGCGCATGGTCCGCATCAAGCGCGACCTCGAGGACGTGAAGCGCACCCGCAGCCTGCACCGCAAGGCGCGCAACCGCGTGCCCTATCCGATCGTGGCCCTGGTCGGCTACACGAATGCCGGCAAGTCGACGCTGTTCAACCGGCTGACCCGGGCCGACGTGCTCGCCGCCAACCTGCTCTTCGCTACCCTCGACCCGACGATGCGCCGGGTGCGTCTCGCCTCCGGGCGCGAGATCATCCTTTCCGACACCGTCGGCTTCATCTCCGACCTGCCGACCGAGCTCATCGCCGCCTTCAGGGCGACCCTCGAGGAAGTGCTGGAGGCCGACCTGATCCTGCATGTCCGCGACATCTCGCATCCGGAATCCGAGGGCCAGAAGGCCGATGTCGAAAGCGTGCTGAGTGGCCTCGGCCTCGGCGACGTGCTGAAGAACGGCATGGTCGAGGTCCTCAGCAAGACCGACCTGCTGGCGCCGGAGGAACGCGCCGTTCTCCAGGAGCAGTGCCGGCGCAACCCCGATCTGATGGCCATCTCCGCCCTGACCGGTGAGGGCTGCGACGGGCTCCTGGCCGAGATCGAGCGCCGCCTGGCGGTCCGCAGATCGACCCAGGTCTATCGCCTCGGCCACGACCAGGGCGGGGCGATCGCCTGGCTCTACCAGCACGGCGAGGTCCTGGAGCGACAGGACGAGCCCGATCACTCCGATCTTACCGTCCGCCTGGCACCGGAAGACGTGGAGCGGTTCGAACGCATGCATACATCAGCGAGGCAGCATCATGTCTGAGATTCCGGTCCCCACCCGCGACGAGGTCGTCGCCCTGCTGAACGCCGTGCTGGACGGCACGACCTCGCGCACCGCCGCGGCGGAATGGGCCTCCGAGGTCCAGGAGAACATCGAGGACCAGGACGCCGAGGCGGTCGACCCCGGCATGTGGCACCTGCTGCGCCTCGCCGCCAGCCTCGACGTCAAGTCGGGCGCGCACTACCTCCATGACCATACCGCGATCCGCGAATGGATCGACGGCAAGGCCTGACGCGGAGCCGGCCGATGCCCGTGCTCGACGTCGAAGCGGTGGCCCAAGTGCTGCGCGATGCCGCGGAGCGCGAGATCCTGCCGCGCTTTCGCCAGCTGGCCGCCGGCGACATCCGCGAAAAAGGGCCGGGCGACCTGGTGACCGTCGCCGACGAGGCGGCCGAGATCGCCATCACGCCGCGGCTTCGCGACCTGCTGCCGGGATCGATCGTGGTCGGCGAGGAGGCCGCCGCCGCGGATCCCGAGCTGCTTCGCCATCTCTCCGGCGACCGCGCAGTCTGGGTGATCGACCCGATCGACGGCACCGCCAACTACGCCGCGGGTATTCCGGTCTTCGCCGTCATGGTCGCCCTGATCCGCGACGACCGGATGGTCGCCAGCTGGATCTATGATCCGATCGCCGGTGAAATGGCGATGGCCGAGGCCGGCGGCGGCGTCTCCATCGCCGGCGATACCCTGTCGCCCAGCCCGCAGGCCGGACGGCGCGGCGTCCTTTCCACGAATTTTTACGGTCGGCCCGAATTGCGGCGCCAGATCGAGGCCCGCCGCGGCGCCGTCGACCAGCAGAAGAGCCTGCGCTGCGCCGGGCACGAATACCTGCGCCTGGCGCGCGGCGAGATGGATTTCCTGCTCTATTCCAACCTGATGCCCTGGGACCATGCGCCCGGCGTCCTGATGGTGCAGGAACTCGGCGGCGAAGCCGAATACATCGAGGGCGGCGCCTATCGCCCGAGCCGCGCCTCGGGGCCGAGCGGCCTCCTCATCGCGCGCAGCAAGACCATCTGGGACGATGTGCATCGCCGCCTGTTCGGTCCCAACTGAAGCCAGGTCGAATCGAGAAGCCTCCGGGGAGAAGCAGCATGAAGGTCGCGTTTCTGGGCATGGGTGTGATGGGTTTCCCGATGGCGGGGCACCTGCAGAAGGCCGGCCATGCGGTCACCGTCTACAACCGCACCGCAGCGAAGGCCGAGAAATGGGTCGCCACCCATGGTGGCAGCGCGGCTGCGACGCCGCGGGCGGCAGCACAGGGCCAGGAGATCGTCTTCGCCTGTGTCGGCAACGACGACGATCTGCGCAGCATCGCCGCCGGTCCGGACGGCGCCTTTGCCGGTATGGCGAAAGGCGCGCTCTTCGTCGATCACACCACCGCATCGGCTGAGGTCGCCCGCGAGCTGGCCGCCGCCGCACAGAAGCTCGGCGTGGATTTTCTCGATGCCCCGGTTTCCGGCGGCCAGGCCGGCGCCGAGAACGGCAAGCTCACCGTCATGGTCGGCGGCGCCCCGTCGCCCTTCGACCGTGCCAAGCCGGTGATCGACGCCTATGCCAAGTCCTGCGTCCTGATGGGTCCGGTGGGCAGCGGCCAGCTGACCAAGATGGTGAACCAGATCTGCATCGCCGGCCTGGTTCAGGCGCTGGCCGAAGGCATGAACTTCGCCAAGAAGGCGGGACTGGACACGACGAAGGTGGTCGAGGTCATCTCCAAGGGCGCCGCACAGTCCTGGCAGATGGAGAATCGCGCCCTCACCATGGTCCAGGGCAAGTTCGACTTCGGCTTCGCCGTCGACTGGATGCGCAAGGATCTGGCGATCTGCCTCGACGAGGCGAAGAACAACGGAGCGCGCCTGCCGGTGACGGCGCTGGTCGACCAGTTCTATGCCCAGGTGCAGCAGCGCGGCGGCAACCGCTGGGACACGTCGAGCCTGATGGACCTGGTCGCAAAGGCCTAGGCACGGCCTCCGGAGTCACTTCCCGGAGACCTTTCCCGATCTGGAGATATAGGCTTTCAGTTCGGTGCGCAGCCAATCTGCTGCCGGCTGCTCCTGCCCATCTGCACACCGCACCAGATAGGGCCGGCCGCTGAAGCTGCTCTTGGTTGCCGCGTAGGTGATGAAGTCCTCGACGCTGTTGATCCTGCCGCCGAGGTAGTCGTACTTCTGCTGGATATGGTCGGCCGCAGCCGCGCCGTCGTAGTCGCTGCCGTTGCGGATGAATGTGCAGGGCGAATGCCGGATGAAATCGATCAGATAGGCGATCTGCTTCGACTGGTCCGCGCGCGAACTCTGGAGTTGGGCCTGGGTCTGGGCCTCCGCCTGCCCCACCAAGGGAAGGGCGGCCGAGAGTCCGATCAGCCCGATTATGCTGCGCCGTGCCAGCCCCATGCGATACCCCTTATGCCAATGCTTGTGCCGCGGCCTCACGCCTATAACAGGCCTTCCCACAGGCGCGACACACCGCCGCGGATCTTCTCGATCAGCGGCCGGTTCGCCTCCCAGGCCTTCCGGTCGATCTCGGTCGCGATGCTCATGCCGTCCTGGTAGATCTTTTCGAGCTCGTCCGCTGTCTCGGCGCCCAGGATGATGGCGTCGACCTCATCGTTGTAGAGGACGCTGCGGTGATCGAAATTGGATGACCCGATGGCCGACCACACGCCGTCGATCACGACCGTCTTGGCATGCAGCACGACATTGCGGGTCTCGTAGATCCTTACCCCGGCGTCGAGGAGCTCGCTGTAATGCGAATGGGCGGCGGCGATCGATTCCGGGGAGTCGCTGTTGTCCGCCAGCAGGAGACGGACATCGACACCGCGCCTGGCGGCGGCAATCAATTCCTCCTCCTGCTCCGGCGTCGGCACGAAATAGGCTGCGCTGATCCAGATCTTCGCCTCGGCATTGCGCATCGTCGTGATCAAGGTGACGTAATAGCGCGGGATCTCCTCCTTCGGCGCGCTGCCGATGATCCGCACCACCTGATTGCCCTTGACGCCGAGCTTGGGAAACGATTCGGACTCGTCGAGTGCCGCACCGCCCTCTGCCTTCCAGTGGTCGAGAAACAGCTTCTGGATCTCGGCGACGGCCGGCCCCTCGATCCGCGCTGCCGTGTCGCGCCACTCCTCCGGCAGGGCGGGGGCAGCCTCGGCGGCATTGCCGCCACCGGCAGCAGCGCCGGTCTCGGCCGCCGGAACCGCATCTGACGTCTCCTTGTGCTCGCCATCCTTGGCCTTGCTGCCCGGTGACTTGCTTTCGTAGCTCTTGCTGAGGTTGACCCCGCCGACGACGGCGATCGCACCGTCCGCCACCAGGATCTTGCGGTGATCGCGGTCGTTGATGGTGAGGACATTGGCCGGATTGATCGGATCGATGGGATGGTAGGCCAGGAGATGGACGCTGGCGTCCTTGAGCCTGGCGAAGAAATCGGCGCCCGTGTCGCTCGAGCCGTAGCTGTCGTAGATCAGATTGACCGCCACGCCTTCCTTCCGCTTGGCGATCAGCAGGTCGGACAGCTTGGTCATGCCGCCCGCGCCGTCCTCCAGGTCGACATCCTCGATGGTATAGTATTCAAGGTTGAGCTCGTGCCGGGCGCCGCGGATGGCCTCGGCAATCGTATGAAAGGTCTCCGGGCCGTCCCGCAGCACGCGTACCGCGTTGTCGGCGGTCAGCGGGCTGCCGGCAACGGCCTCGTCGATGGCGAGATGGCGCTGCAGGATGTCGCTGGTGCCGGCCCCGTCGCCGATCTTGGCAATCAGCGCTCGGCTTTCCGCGACGCTGAGCGGCCCCTGGGCACCCTGGATGCGCGGCTTGGCGTTGGATACGGGGCTGGCGGTCGCGGCGATGCTCTTGTCCGCATCGGGCACGGCGCAGCCGGCGAGGCACAGGCAGGCTAATCCGGCGATCGCGGCGGCACGAACGCGTCCGGCCAAGCTGCCGGCAAGGGCACCGGCCGGCCGAGCGCTGGATCCCAAGCGAAAGAAGCTCATCGTTTCACTCTCGTTGGCGCCGCCACGCCGCCGGCACCTCGCTGGACGGGACGGCGTCGCTAAGGCCATGGAGATGCGCCGGAATTCGCGCGGAACGATGCCGCGCGTCAGTCCGCGAAATGGAAGTCCGCTACCGATAACCGCGCTTGGCCGCGAAAGTTCCCGAACCGAGCCGGGATATCGCCGCCGGATATCGGTTAGGCCCGCAGGAAGGCGAGCAGATCGGCGTTCAGTTCGTCCTTGTGGGTGTCGGTGATCCCGTGCGGCGCGCCGGCATAGACCTTCAAGGTTGCGTTCCTGATCAGCCTGGCGGAGGCACGCCCGGCGGCGTCGATCGGCACGATCTGGTCGTCGTCGCCGTGCACGATCAGGGTCGGCACGTCGAATTTCTTCAGATCCTCGGTGAAATCCGTCTCGGAGAAGGCCTTGATGCAGTCCAGCTGGTTCTTGTGGCCGGCCTGCATGCCCTGGAGCCAGAAGACGTCGCGCATGCCCTGGGTGGCGCGTGACGTCGGGCGGTTGGCGCCGTAGAAGGCCGCGCTGACGTCCTTGTAGAACTGCGAGCGATCCTTGATCACGCCGGCACGGATGCCCTCGAAGACCTCCATCGGCAGGCCGCCCGGATTTGCGGCGGTCTTCAGCATCAGCGGTGGCACCGCCGAAACCAGGGCGGCCTTGGCGACGCGCTTGGTGCCGTGACGCCCGATATAGCGCGCAACCTCGCCGCCGCCGGTCGAGAAGCCGACCAGGACAGCATCCTTCAGATCCAAATGCGCGATGACCGCGGCCAGATCGTCGGCATAGGTGTCCATCTCATTGCCGTTCCAGCTCTGGCTCGACCGGCCGTGGCCGCGCCGGTCATGGGCGATGGTGCGATAGCCGTTGGAAGCCAGGAACAGCATCTGTGCTTCCCAGCTGTCGGCGTTCAGCGGCCAGCCATGGCTGAACACCACCGGCTGTCCTTGGCCCCAATCCTTGAAGAAGATCTCGGTGCCGTCCGTGACGGTGATCGTCGCCATGAAATGCTCCTCCTCCCTGGATGGATGGGCCCGGTCCGGCGGGTTCCCAAAATGCCGGCGGCCATGAAAGCACAAGACGACCGGCATGAAATTGCAAATTCCGCTCCGGGAAAAGCGCATGCTGCGTGCATCTTCAGCCTAGGCCGCGGCGGCACCCGCGGCGAGATAGGCGTCGGTCGACTGCGCCGTGGCATAACCTTGGCTTATGGCCGCCATGAAGGCCGCATGCACCTGGGCCGCCGGAACCTTGATGCCGTCGAATTCGAGATCTCGGGTGGCGCATGCATCGTGAATGACGGTGACGACATAGCCGTGATCGGCCGCCGCCCGCACGGCGGCATCGATGCACCAATGGCTCATCGCCCCGCAGATCGTCAGTTCCGTGGCGCCGGCGTCGTCGAGAAGGCGTTTCAGACCGGTATCGCGGAACGCATTGATGAAATGCTTCAGCACCACGGTCTCGCCGTCGCGCGGCGCCAGGCTGGGATGGATCGCCGCCCCTTGGGTTCCGGGGACGAAGAAGGCCGCGCCCGGCCGCAGGGTCTCGTGGCGGACATGGATCACGAGATCGCCCGCCGTCCGCGCCGCGCCGAGCAGCCGGGCGGCCTTGGCAGCGGCGGCCACGATCCCGTTCAAGGGCCATTTTCCACCGGGGAAATAGTCGTTCTGCAGGTCGATGACGATCAGGGCACGCTGGGTCATGGGTCGGTTCCTCGGGCAGGGGGTTGAAAGGGGGCAACGGCTGGACTGGATATCCGAGTGCCGGCAGAATGGAGATTGGCGGAACTGACATTGTTAGAGGCAGAACTGACAAATGCCGGCCAGGGAAAACGTCGCGGAAATCGCCATTCTCGATTATCCCGGGGCGCAGCAATCCGCCCTCCATGGCCTGACCGACCTCTTCCGCACGGCGAACCGCATGGCGGCGGAGCGGGGGATGGACGGAGCGCCGGTGCTGCGCGTCAGCCATTGGCAGCTGGCGGCTGAAGGAGAGGGCGTCGCGCGCACCTTCGACACCCATCCCGGACGGCCGGGCGCGCCGGTGGCGGTGATCGTCCCGCCGCGTTTGGGCGGCGAAACCCCGAAAGCAGGGACCGCGCCGCTGGCGGCCTGGCTCCGCGCCCAACACGCCGCCGGGGCGACGCTCTGCTCGATCTGCGCCGGCGCCCTCATTCTCGCCGAGACCGGGCTCCTCGACGGCCGCCCGGCGACCACCCATTGGGCCCTCGCCGAGGCCTTTGCCGCGCGGTTTCCGGCCGTGCGCCTGGAGGCCGACAAGCTGATCGTCGAGGACGCCGATATCATCACCGCCGGCGGCGTCATGGCCTGGGTCGATCTCGGGCTGCGGCTGGTGGACCGCCTGGTCAGCCCGACCGTGATGCTGGCGACGGCCCGGTTCTTCCTGGTCGATCCGGCGGGGCGAGAGCAGCGCTTCTACAGCACCTTCGCCCCTCGGCTGCACCATGGCGACGCCGCCGTCCTCAAGGTCCAGCACTGGCTCCAGGCCCAGGCACCGGCGAAGGTGACGCTGGCGGACATGGCCGACGCGGCCGGGCTCGGCCAGCGCACCTTCCTGCGCCGGTTCCTGCGCGCGGCCGGCATGAACCCCACGGCATACCTGCAGCATCTCCGGGTCGGCAAGGCGCGGGAACTCCTGGAGGCGACTCGGCTGCCGGTGGAGCAGGTGGCCTGGGAGGTGGGCTACGCGGATCCCGGCGCCTTCCGCAAGGTGTTCCAGAAGGTCATGGGCCTTTCCGCCGGCGAGTATCGCCGCCGCTTCGGGATCGCCCGCGCGGGCTAGCCGGCGCGTTCCTCCGCCTTCGCGATCTGCCAGAATTCCTCCAGCTTTTCCAGCGGGATGGTCTCCATCGGCCGGCCGGTCGCCGCGGCCAGGGCCTCGACCCGGCGGAAGCGCCGCTCGAACTTCCGGTTGGCCTGCCGGAGGGCGCCTTCCGGATCGACCTCGAGGTGCCGGGCGAGGTTGACGCAGGCGAAGAGCAGGTCGCCGATCTCGTCGCCCAGCCGCTCCGGGGCGCCCTTGGCGGCGATTTCCTGGCGCACCTCGCCGAGTTCCTCCACGATCTTGTCCAGCACCTGACCGGCTTCCGGCCAGTCGAAACCCACGCGCGCGGCGCGCTTTTGCAGCTTTTCCGCCCGAGTCATCGCCGGCAGCGCCTGGATGACACCGTCCAGGGCGCTGGCGGTGGCACCGGTTTCCGCCGCCCGTTGCGCCCGTTCCTCGGCCTTCTTCTGCTCCCAGGCCACGGTCTGCGCCGCCGCCGAGCCGATCTCGGTGCTGCCGAACACGTGGGGATGCCGCTCGATCATCTTGCCGTTCAGCGCCTTGAGGACGTCGGCGAAATCGAACAGCCCAGCCTCCTCTGCCATCTGGCTGTAGAAGGCCACCTGGAACAGCAGGTCGCCCAGTTCGCCGACCAGGCCCGGCATGTCGCCCTGCTCGATGGCATCGGCAACTTCGTAAGCTTCTTCAATGGTATGGGGGACGATGCTGCGGAAATCCTGGGCCACGTCCCAGGGGCAGCCGCGCTCCTTGTCCCGGAGCCGCGCCATGATCGCGCGCAGCCGGTCGAAGGGCGTCAGATCGGGGTCGAGCGGGTTGTCCATACCTGTCATGACAAGATCCTAGCCGAAGTTCCGGGCCCAGACCCCGGCGAGCGGCGGATAGGCGTCCACGGCCAGGGCAATGGCATGCAACTTCGGGCATTCCGCCTGGAACCAGGCTCGGCCCGGGCGCCATCGGGTCATCGCGCCGACATAGACGTCGAGGGCGGAAAACCGGGCGCCGAGGAACCAGGGCGCCGGCCGGACCTGGTTTTCGATCTGCCGCCAGTAGCCCTGGCGAGCCTTCAGGGTATTGGCGCGGAGCTCGGCCGCCGCAGCCGGATCGGAGACCCAGCGGGTCGGCTCGTCGCCATAGGCGAAGGTCGGATAGACCGCGGCGCAGATGAAGACCAGCCAGCGCAGGAAGGCGGGCCGGGCAGGGTCGTCGGCCCTGGGCGCCAGCCCGCAGCCGGGCACCCGGTCGGCGACGTGCAGGAAGATGGCGCCGCTCTCGGTCATCACGCTGCCGTCGGGAAGCTGCAGCGTCGGCACCTGGGCGAGCGGGTTCAGCGCCAGCAGCCGGTCGCGGCCAGGGCCGGGCTCGCCATAGGGAATCTCGTCGATCTCATAGCTCAGTCCGCCCAGCGCCAGGGCCGCCTCGGCCAGTACGGAGCCCGCGCCCTTGGAGCTGATCAGGCGATAGGGAGATGCAGAAACCATGTAAGACAGTCCATTTATGTTATTGTTTATGTTTTATATACACAATCCAATTATCGCATAATATGTATTATGGAAAATTATCTGTCGATTGTGAGGACGCGCCTGATCTCATCTGTCTTAAGTCCCAGGGCCATCGGCCGAACAATCCCCGGAAGGCACACGACATCGTAGAGTTCGTGCACGATGCCGCTGATCTTCAGCCAGTGCACAATATCACCGGTCTTGAGATCGATCACCATCAGGGCGCATTGCGGTTCGGCGCCGCGCTTGGCCAGGGCGTCGTCCAGCGGCAGGCCGCTGAAGGTCCGGTTCTCCCGCGGCTGCGACAGGCCGACCACGGCAAAGCGGCCATGGAATGCGAGGCCCCGGAGATAGCCCGGGCAGAAGGCCACCGGCTCGAACCGGCCTGCGGCGGGATCGACCCAGCCGAACTGACCGGTGCCGGAATCGAGCAGCCATAACCTCCCGTCATGGACCCGGGGGGAATGCGGCATGGTGAGCCCGCGGAGGACGACTGCATCGGCGGCAACGTCGATCGCCACCCCGCCCCCCAGCCGCCTGTCCCGCCAAGCGTCGGCGACATCGGTCTCGGCAACCGCCGTCACATAGGCCGGCCCCCCGCCCGCGGGATCCATGGCGAGGCCATTCAGGTGGCAGCGGTCCTCCGGGGCCAGCCTGCTGACGAAGGGCGGCCGCCAGACCGGCCGGAAGCTCTTGGTCTCGGAGGGGTGGGCGAGGCAGGAAAACAGGGTATTGACGAAGACCGGCCTGCCCTCCCCGTCGACCGCCACGTCATGGGCATCGAGGTCCCCGGTCGTATAGGCGAGCCGGGGCACGAAGAGCCGGTCGTAGCCCTGGTGAACCGCGCCCCTTTCCAGGGCGTTTTCGAAGCGCCAGAGTTGGTAGAGCGAGTTCATCCACAGGGTCTGGCCATCGGACCAGAGCCCCATGCAGCGGTTGAACGTCCGCTCGAAGACCGAGAGCCGGCCGTTGGGCTGCAGGCCGATCAGGAACAGCTTGCCGGCCTGATAGGTGGTGAAGCCGAGGGAGAGCTTCTGCTCGGCCAGCCATTCGGGGAACTGGCGCGAGGGCATGAACTCGAGTTGCGGCGCAGTCCCCGCCCCGGTCGTCGCTTTATCGGCCATCCCTCTCACGGCCCTCGCGGGCCGGCCCCTCAGGTGACGCTGACCGCGATATCGTCATCCACCGCGATTTTCACGTTCCCAGAGGTATAGATCGCATAGCCCGCCAATGTCGAGGTGTCGGCGGCCCCCCAGTGGTCGGCGTTGAACAGGGCGAGCGTGTCCCCCGCCTCGCCGTCGATCTTCAGGACGTTGTCGAGCGTGGAAACACCGCCGACATCCACATCCTGAACATCGATATCCAGGACATCGGCGAGATGCAATGTCACGGCATTGGCATGGCCATTGTCGACGTCAAGGACCTCGATCCCTGAGATCTTTCCACGATCCGACGTTGCCGCATTACCGTCGATATTGCCGAGGTCGATCGCGCCGGCGAAGTCTAGGTGGAGGATGTCAGTGCCGCCGCCGCCGTCGACCAATCGGAAGGTATTGTCATCGATGTGCATCGCATCATTGCCGATGCCGCCCTGCATCACATCCGCACCGCCGCCGCCATTCAGTGTGTCGTCGCCAAGGCCGCCAGCGAACAATTCGGCAGTGCCGTCTCCAGTCAATGTATTGTCCGCATCCGTTCCAAGATGCGAGGACCCCGTCCTGAAATCACCGCCGAAGATGACGTAAGTGACACCGCGACCAGTCGCACCATAGTCTCTGTAAGCGCAGACAAGAAGATCGTCGAAGCCGTCGCCGTTGATATCTCCGGCGCCGGCAACTGTAGTGCCAGCGGAGTCGCCCATGTGCGCTCCATTGATCTGGAATCCATCCTTCCCATCGAGATCCCCAAGATTGATCGATGGATCGAAGCCTGATGCCGAGCCATAGACCAGGAATGCGCCGCCATCATCGGTCACACCTTGACCAAGGCGCGGCGCGCCAATCAAGATGTCGCCATATCCATCACCATTGAAATCCCCAGCAGAGCTAATGCTGGCGCCTGTCCATGAACCGTTACCTGGATCGGAGGTCGGCGTTCCAACTAGTTTGAAGCCATTGGTGCCATTCAGCGTTGCAAGATCAAATGAAGATGGTGATGCGCCAAAATGCCCAAATACCACATAGACCGCACCGGTCTCGAAACCGCCGACACTTACGTAAGGATCCCCGATTGCAAAATCATCAAATCCATCGAGGTTGACATCGCCAATCGACCCGAACGAGCTTGCGAGCAAGGAGTTCCCGGTGATCGTGAATCCATTGGCACCGTTCAGACTCGCCAAGTTGATGTTCGGAGCATACGAGCCGGGATGGCCGTATACGAGCGAGACATTAGGATAAAGGCCCCCTGAACTAGTGCTTACCAACAGGTCAGCGTATCCATCGCCGTTGAAATCTCCTGCTTCTGACACAACGGATCCTACGAAGAACCGATTGCCGCTCTTCAGGGAAAAACCGTTGCTGCCATCCAAGGAAGTCGTCGATACATCCGCGCCAGGCCCAGCATGACCGAATACCACATAAGCTGCTCCACTGCCGCTCGCGGCGAATGGAGCGCCGACAATCACGTCATCATAGCCGTCGCCATTCACGTCACCCGCTGAACTGACCCACGATCCCAACCTATCGCCCGCGACGCCCGTAATTTTCAACCCCTGAGCGCTGCTCAATGATCCGAGATCGATGTCACCGCCCAGCACCGCATTGCCAAACAGCAAATATGCGACACTCGGATTTGAAGGGCCACTTCCGGTACCACTGATGAGGAAATCATCTATACCGTCACCATTAAAGTCGCCCGCGTTCGAAACGGTTTGGTTCCCGAGTTCCGACGTTCCGCTGAAGACGGCGCCACCTGAGTTTGCCAAGGTATCGATCGATACTGCTGGGCCTAACCCTGAGCCCTTACCATACAAAATGCTGGCCGGGCCGTTATAATGACCGGACATGATCACATCATCCAGCCCGTCGCCGTTGAAATCACCAGTGTCCATGTAGCGCGAGAATCCGAAACTGATAGTATCGTTCTCAATACCGAAGCCGGTGGAGCCATCGATATGGCCAAGATTGAAGCCGAGGTTTATCGAAATATGGCTATCTATCAGCACACTCCCGCCACCGCCGACATAGAGATCGTAAGTTCTGTCGTCGATCGTCTGAGTGCCGCCAAACTTAAACGTCATATCCAGGTTGGCGACATCGCCGACGTTTCCGTCCACGATGAGCTGATCGGAAGTCGATGAAATGTCCAGCACCGAAGCAATGCTCAAGGCAATGACATCCTTGCCGCTTTGCGATAAGTCGATCCGCTCAATGTCCTGGATCGTCGCCCCGGCATAGTCGGCAAGATCTACGATGGCACCGCTTCCGGTGATCCGTAGCGTGTCGGTGCCGGTCCCGCCCAAGACTTCGGAGAATTTGAGATCGGCGACCACGATGAGATCATCATCGCCATCGCCATGCAACTTGTCCGCACCACCACCACCAATTAGCGTGTCGTCGCCGGTGGCGCCAAACAGGGAATTTGCGGCCGAGTTTCCAGTCAACACATTGTCAGAAGCATTGCCTGCGGCGTCAATTGTGCTGTTCGCTAGCAGGATCGCATTTTCTATGGCACCGCCGCCAAGCGTGTCTAGGTCTATAGACATCGTACTACGTACTGTGTCACCGAGATCCTTGCTACCGACCTCGTCGACGATGTCGTCTTTGCTGTCCACCAGATAGGTATCGTTACCGGCGCCCCCTATCATCGTGTCGTTACCGACACCACCATCGAGAAGGTCATCGCCGCCGAGGCCATTCAGCGTGTCGTTCCCTCGCTGCCCACGAATCGCATCAGCGCCCTCCGTACCGGTTAGCGTGTCATCGGCAGCGGTCCCGGGTACGGGATGCCCGCCGACACCGCTACCGTAGACCACCTCAACTGCGCCAGACGACTTGCCGTGGGGATCGGCGAACGCCGCGCCGACCAACAGGTCATCATACCCGTCGCCGTTAATGTCGCCCGCTCCCGACACGGAAACACCGGCGCCGTCGTTCGGCAGGTCGCCATAGACCCAGAAGCCTTGCTCGATATCGAGATTGTTGAGGTCAATGGGAGCGTCATACCCATCGAGTTGGCCGTACAGCACGTAAGCGGCACCGTAGTATTGCGAGCCGGCATTGGGCGCGCCAATGATGATATCGTCGAGGCCATCGCCGTTGATGTCCCCCGCACCGGAGACAGAGAATCCCGTATAGTCGATCGACAGGAGGCCCTGAATTGCGAGCCCATTGGTGCCATCCAAATCGGACAGATTCAGGCTCGTGCCAAAAGCGCCGCCGTGGCCGAACACGAGATAGGCAGATCCGGAGTCCTTGGCATTCACATCTGCATAGGGCGCACCGACTAAGATATCAGCAAATCCGTCGCCGTTGACATCCCCTGCGGAGGAAGCCGACCAGCCTGCATCATCATATTGCGTGACCCCCTTGAGCGCGAAGCCCGTCGCGCCGTTCAAGCTACCGAGGTTGATCGTCGAGGTGAAACCGCCAGTGTGGCCGAACACCACATAGGCTGCACCGCTATATGCGCCGGGTATGCCCGCGAGAATGGCCCCCACCAGGAGGTCATCGATGCCGTCGCCATTGACGTCGCCGGCCGACGAGACCGACCAGCCGGCATGGTCATAGGCCAGCACACCGGTGAGCTCGAAGCCGGTTGTACCGTTCAGCGAGGAGAGATCGAGGTTCGCGGCGAAGCCGCCGCCATGGCCGAAGACGACGTAGGCCGAGCCGGAATTGTTGCCGTTGGTGTTGCTGCCGTCGGCGCCGATCACCAGGTCGTCATATCCATCACCGTTGATATCACCGGCAGAGCTTACCGCGCCGCCGGCGAAGTCGCCCGCCGCCTCGCCGCTGATCTTGAATCCGGCCGTACCGTTCAGCGTCGATAGGTTGACGGTGGCGGCATACGCACCGTCATGGCCGAAGACAACATAGGCGGCACCGGTATCCTTTCCCGGAGCATCTGCATCAACCGCCCCAACCAGGATATCGTCGAATCCGTCCTTGTTGATGTCGCCCGCCGAGCCGACCGCCCAGCCGGCCGAATCCCCGGCTTTGCCGACCAGCTTGAACCCATGCACGCCATTCAGCGTGGAGAGATCGAGCGAAGAAGGCAGTCCGTTGGCGTCGCCGAATACCACATAGGCCGCACCCGACTTGGCGCCGCCCGCTTTCGAGCCGGGCGCGCCGACGATGAAATCGTCAAAGCCGTCGTTGTTGATATCGCCCAGCGACGCCACGGAGCGGCCCGCAGTGTCGCCGGCCGCGGCGCCATTTAGGATCGGCTCGTTACCGAGAGCCATCGTAATGTCGGAAAACTGGACGTGCTCGACATTGACGAGCCAGTCCGCACCGTCGTCTCCGTCGCCCGCGTTGAGGTCGATGATGTAAGCGCCGCCTTCGCTGTAGATAAGCTGGTAGTCGCCCGCCTTGCCCTGAAAGACGACCGTATCATTGCCTGCACCGCCATTGATCGTATCGTCGCCGGCGCCGCCGATGATCACATTGTCGAGGCCATTCCCCTTGAAACTCCAGTCGCCCGTGCCGGTGAAGGTATAGTCCTCGACGTTGTCGAAGGCGGTTACCGTATTGGCTGTGGCCAGGACCGTGTCGTGGCCTTGGTTGAAGGCCTCCTTGACCACATCCTTGGCGCTGTCGATCAGATAGGTGTCGTTACCGGCGCCGCCAATCAGCGTGTCGTTGCCGGCTCCGCCGTCAAGGCGGTTCTCCCCGCCATTGCCGGTCAGTACATTGGCGGCGGCATTGCCGACAGCATTGAGGTCGCCGGCACCCAGGAGCTCCGCGTTCTCGATCCTACCGGCGCCGAGAGCGCCGAGATCGATATCAAACGTCGCACTCCGGACCGTATCGCCGGTGTCCTTGTTGGTGCCTTCGTCGATGGTGATGGTTGCACTGTCGAGCAGATAGAAGTCGTTGCCCGCGCCGCCCTTGAGGATGTCTATCCCGCCGCCGCCCTGGAGCGTATCGCTGCCCGCGCCACCGTCCAGCGTATTGTTTCCACTGTTGCCGATGATCAGATTCGCCAGCGTATTGCCGGTGCCGTCGATGTTGGCGGCGCCGGTGAGCAGCAGGTTCTCGACATTGGCGAAGGGTGCCATGCTGACGGTGACGTCGCTCTTGACGGTGTCGATACCGCCTGCAGCGCCCGCGGCCTCGATGATCTTGTCGGTACCGGAAGACATGACATAGACGTCATTCCCTGCGCCGCCGGTCAGCGTATCGTTGCCGGCGCCGCCGTCGAGCGTGTTGTCCGCCGCGTTGCCGAGGATGAGGTTGTTGAGATCGTTGCCGGTGCCCTTGAGGGCGCCGGCCAGCAAAGTGAGGTTCTCGACATTGGCGCCGCCGGTCTTGAGATTGAAGTCGATCGACGACTTCACCAGGTCGGCGGTGCCCTCACCGACGGCCTCGCTCACCGTGTCGCCGATCTCGCCGACCACGTAGGTGTCGTTGCCCTTGCCGCCGACCAGGTGATCCGCCCCGCCCTGCCCGTCCAGGATATTGGCGCCGTCATTGCCGGTCAGCGTGTTGCCGACGCCGTTGCCGGTCGCATTCAGCGCCGCCTTGCCGAGCAGGGTGACGTTCTCGACGTTGGCATAGAGCCCGCTGTTGAGGCCAATTGCGATAGTCGCGCGGACGAGGTCGTCCGTATCGCCCGCGGCCTCGACCACCATGTCCTTGGCGTTGTCGATGACGTAGATGTCGTTGCCGCTGCCGCCGGTGAGCTTGTCGATGCCGGCCCCGCCGTCGAGGAGGTCGTTGCCGCTGCCGCCGTCTAGGCTGTCATTGCCGGCGCCGCCGAAGAGGTGGTCGTCGCCGTCCTTGCCGGCCAGGGCATTGGCCTTAACATTTCCGGTGATGATGTTGGCAAGCCCGTTGCCGGTGCCGTCGATCGCCGCCGTGCCGGTGAGGGTCAGGTTCTCGACATCATCCGTGAGGGTGTAGGTGACCGAGGCGCGGACCTCATCGGTGCCCGCATCCTTGATCTCGATCACATTGTCGCCCAGGTTGTCGACGACATAGATGTCGTTGTCGGCCCCGCCCGCCAGGGCATCGGCGCCGAGCCCGCCGTCGAGCAGGTCATCGCCGGCCTGGCCCTGGAGATCGTCGTTGCCGGCGCCGCCATTCAGCTTGTCGTTGCCGGCGCCGCCCTCGAGTTGATCGTCGCCGTTATTGCCGGCCAGACTGTCGTGGCCACCATGGCCGAAGAGCTTGTCATTGCCGATGGTGCCGGTGATGCTGTCGTCGCCGGCGAGGCCGGCCTGCAGGAAACCGTCCCAGTCATCGGCGGAGACGAAGGCCATGTAGGTCGCCACCGACATATTGAGATTGGCGACCTGCAGATAGGTCTTGCCGCCGAGCACGTATTTCCAGGCGGCGATGGTGCCGCCGATCGGATTGCCGGCGAGATCGTAGGTGAAGCCGGTGCCGGAGAACTCGTCGTATTCGCCGGGCGCATAGGTCAGGCGAAAGATCTTCGCCGTTCGCGTGGCGCCGGTAGCGCTACCGGGATCGGGAAAGAAATCGAGTCCCATGTCGATGCCGTCGGGCAAACCCCCGGCATCGATGGTCGGAAAGGTAACCGTCGACATCGCCCACCCGTCAAGCGGCTGTATTTTCAGCCAATTCTGCCTCGGCGCGCCGTTGAATCGACGCCGCTTGAGGCAATCCCACCTGACAGGCTAATATTCTTAGGGTATGGCCGCAACCTGAAAGTGTTACGATTAAGGTTAAAACAACCTATTTCAGTGTGATCACGGTTTTGGCCATCCTCACGGCCGAACCGCGTCGGCCATCAGCCGGAGGCCCAGGGCGGCAAGGACGGCGCCGGCGAGGCCGTCGATCCAGGCCTTCCAGCGCAGATAGGCCTGGCGCGGCCGGCGGGCGGAAAAGGCCAGGGCGACGATGGCGTACCAGCCGGCCTCGAGGGCGAAGATCACCGGCAGCAGCAGGAGCGCCGTCTCCGGCCCGGCGCCGCGCGGCAAGAGGGCGGCAAAGACGCTGGCATAGAAGATCGCGGTCTTCGGGTTGCTGAGCTGGGTGGTGAGGCCGAGCAGGAAGCTTCGGCCGGGAAAGCTTTGGGCGGGAAAACTCCGGGCGGGGCCGGCACGACCGCCCTCCCCGGCACTTTCCCCGGCGGGCGCGCCCAGGTCGAGCGGCTCCCGGGCGCCGCGCCAGATGCGGTACGCCAGGTAGAGGAGATAGGCACCGCCCAGGACCTTGAGGCCGAGATAGAGCCAGGCGACGCCGGCGAGGGCCGCGGTCAGCCCGAGCAGCGCCAGGGCCGCAAAGATGGCGCCGCCCGCCCCCATGCCAAGCGCCGCGGCGAGGCCGTCCCGGCGCGACCGCGCCACCGCCGTCCGCACCACCATGACGAAGCTCGGCCCCGGGCTCATGGCGCCGACGGCGATGGCGCCAGCCACGGCGATAACGGGGAGAAGGGTTGACATCAACGCACCTTGTCGCGGGTCGAAGGCGGCACCCAGAATGCCCGACCCGGGACCGAGTCCGAAAGGGCAAAGCGCATGGATTTCGACATCCGCCCCTACCGCCCGGCGGATCGCGATTGGGTGGTGCAGGCGCTGATCGACCTGCAGGAACACGAGCGCGCCCTCCACGATTCGCGCCTGCCGGGCGAGCCGGTCATGGCCGGCGCCTATCTCGAGGTGCTGCTGCAGCGCATTGCCGAGGGCCACGGCGCCCTGCTGATCGCCGCGCGCCATGGCGTGCCGGTGGGGCTGATCGGCGGCTATGTGGTTGACGCACCCTGGCCGGTCGAGACCGCGGATTCCACCCTCTATGGCTACATCTCCGAGGTGTTCATCCGGCCGGAACACCGCGGCGGCGGCCTCGCCGGCCTGCTGTTCGAGGCCATGGCCGGGCATTTCCGCGCCCTCCCCCTGCCCCTCTCCCGGCTCCGGGTTAACGTGCTGGCGGCCAACCGCCTCGCCTGCCGCGCCTATGAAAAAGCCGGTTTCCGTCCCTATGAAGTGATGTATGAACGATCCCTGCGTCGCACGTGAAACGGGGAATGCCGCGTCATGGACCACCAGGAGACCTTTCAGCTCAACCGCCGCTTCTGGGACGAGGTGGTGGCGATCCACGTCGTCTCGCCCTTCTACCGCGCCAAGCAGTTCCTGACCGGCGCCGACATCCTGGCGCCGATCGAAAGCGCCGAGATCGGCGACGTACGAGGGAAGTCGCTCCTTCACCTGCAATGCCATTTCGGCCTGGATACGCTGTCGCTGGCCCGCCGCGGCGCCCGGGTGACCGGCCTCGACTTCTCGCCCAAGGCGATCGCGGCGGCGCGGGAACTCGCCATCCATGCCGAGATCGACGCCCGCTTCGTCGAGAGCAATCTCTATGACGCGCCCAAGGCCATCACCCAGCGCTTCGACATCGCCTACGTCTCCTGGGGCGCGCTGAACTGGCTGCCCGACATCAAGGGCTGGGCCCGGGTGGTGGCGACCATGCTGAGGACCGGCGGCATGCTCTATCTGCTGGAGGGGCATCCGGCGGTGCTCAACCTCGACCAGGCCGACAAGGACGCCCCGCTGACGCCGAAATTTCCGTATTTCCACGGGCCGGATCCGACCGTGCAGGAAGGCGACACGACCTATACCGGCGATCCGCAGAAGCTGGTCAACACGCGGACGCATGAATGGACCCATCCGCTGAGCGCGGTGCTGACGGCGCTGATCGAGGCCGGGATGCGGCTGGATTATTTCGCCGAGCATGACCGTCTCGCCTGGCAGCTCTGGCCCTGCCTGGAGCCGGATGGGCACGGCATGTACCGGCTGCCGGCGGGGCATCCCAGCCTGCCGCTCAGCTATTCCCTGAAGGCGACGAAGGCAAGGTAGGATCATGAGCGAGGAGAACCCGCCGCGGCCGGTCGCGGTCCGCGCCGATGCCGTGGCGCCGCGGACGAAGCCGTCCAACTACCCGGAGCCCTTCTTCAGCCGCATGGGCAAGCGCGAGAAGCGCGCCCTCGGCGACGTCTTCGGGCTGAGGAATTTCGGCGTCAACCTGACGCGGCTGGCGCCGGGCGGCGAATCCGCCCTGCTCCACCGGCATTCCAGGCAGGACGAATTCGTCTTCATCCTGCTGGGCGAGCCGACGCTGGTCACCGACACCAGCGAGACCCTGCTCAGCGCCGGCATGTGCGCCGGCTTTCCGGCTGAGGGGGCTGCCCATCAGCTGGTCAACCGGACCGACCGCGAGGTGGTCTATCTCGAGGTCGGCGACCGCACGCCCGGCGACGAGGGGAGCTATCCGCGGGACGACATCAAGGCCGCATTGGGCCCCGACGGGAACTGGGTCTTCACCCATAAGGACGGCCGGCCCTATTGAGGGAGCCGGAACGCAGCGGCGCGGCCTAGCCCCTGCCCCAGCCGATCCCTTCGAAGAAGGCCGGGACGCGATCGAGGGTCGGGAAGATCCGGTCGGGGGTGTAGTCGGGCAGCAGTTTGCGCCTGGTGCCGCGGTCGATCCAGATGCAGCGGAAGCCGATGTCGCGCGCCGCCGCGTGATCAAGATGCGGGCTGGCGCAGATGTGGACGATCTCGTCCTTGGTCACCCCCAGCGCCCGATGGGCATGGGCGAAGATCTGCCGGCTGGGCTTGTAGGCGCCCGCCTGCTGCGCGGTGATGACCCGGTCGATATGGCCGCCCAGTTGGGCAACATTGCCGGCGATGATGTCGTCATCGGTATTGGAGACGATGCAGAGCCTGAACCCCTGCCGCTTGAGCGCGCTTAGGGCGTCGACGACCTCGGGAAACGGCGGCATGCGGGAGATGCCGGAGGTCAGGATCTCGATGTCGCCCGGATCGCAGGACAGGCCGAGCTCGGTCATGGCGCGGCGCAGCGCCTCGCCGGCGACGCTGCGGAAGGACCGGTGCGGACGCTCGGCCTCCAGGGCGTGCTCGTATCTGTCATAGACCGAGATCAGCGTCGCGGCCTCCACCTTCCGCCCCGCGCCCTTGCGCAGGATCGTCTCCACCGCCTGCAGCAGGCCTTCGTCCCACTGGATCAGGGTGCCGTAGCAGTCGAAGGTCAGCCAGTCCGGCTTGGCGCCGAGTTCGTCTTGCGGGTCCTGCATCTGCGTTCGGCTACTCCAGCTCGACGGCCAAGCCGTCATAGGCCGGCTCCACGCCGGCCGGACAGCGGGCCTTGATGACGTCGTAGTCCACCATGTGGTTCATGTGGGTCAGGATGGCACGGCGGGGTTTGACGCGGGCGATCCAGTCGAGGGCCCGGTCGAAATGGGCATGGGTTGGATGCGGCTCGAAGCGCAGGCAATCGACGATCCAGAGATCGACGCCCGCGAGGATCGCAAAGGCAGCCTCCGGCAGTTCCACGGCATCGGTCGAATAAGCCATCTGCCCGACCCGATAGCCGGTGGTGACGCTGCCGAAGCCGTGCGCCTGTTCGAAGGGCGTCACCGGGATGCCGCGGACCTCGAAGAGACCGGTCACCTCCCGCGCCTCGAGGAAGGGCTTGTAGAGATGGCCGGACCCGCTGGTCCCCTGGTTGAAGATGTAGTCGAATCGGGCCGTCAGGGTGCGCAGGGTCTCGGCCGTGCCATAGGCCGGAACGCGCGCGCCTTTCACTCCGGGTTTCAGGAAGCGGACGTCGTCGATGCCCTGGGTGTGGTCGGCGTGGTCATGGGTATAGAGGATGGCATCGAGGCGCGAGACCCCGGCATCCAGCATCTGGACGCGAAAATCCGGCGAGGTATCGAGCACGAGATTGAGGCCGGGCTTCTGGACCAGCACCGAGACGCGCCGGCGTCGGTTCCTCGGATTGTCGGGGTTGCAGGCACCCCAATCCGGCCCGAGCAGGGGCACGCCACCGGAACCGCCGCAGCCGAGCACGGTGACCTTCATTGCGCGGCCTTGGCGAAGAGGCGGTGGAAATTCCCGGTGGTTGCCGCCGCCAGATCCTCCAGCGACAGGCCCAGCATCCGGGCGACGAAATCCGCGGTATGGCGGACGAAGGCCGGCTCGTTGCGCTTGCCGCGCTTCGGCACCGGCGCCAGGTAGGGCGAATCGGTCTCGACCAGCAGCCGGTCCAGCGGCACCGACTTTGCCACCTGGCGCAGGGCTTCGGCATTCTTGAAGGTGACGATGCCGGAAAGGGAGATATAGAAGCCGAGCTGCAGCGCCGCATCGGCGAGATACTGGGTCGAGGTGAAGCAGTGGATGACGCCGGTCAGCGCCCGGCCGTCGCGGGCGCCGCTCTCGGCCCCTTCCTGCAGCAGCCGCACCGTATCCGCGTCGGCGTCGCGGCTATGCACGATCAGCGGCAGACTGGACAGGCGCGCGGCCTCGATATGGGTGCGGAAGACCTCCTGCTGGCGCTCGCGCGGGCTCTGGTCATAGAAATAGTCGAGGCCGGCCTCGCCGATCCCCACGACCTTGGGATGCTTCGCCAGTTCCACCAGGCGCGCGACATCGACCGCCGGTTCGTGCGCCGCCTCGTGCGGATGGATCCCGACCGAGCAGCTCATCTGCGGGTGCGCCAGGGCCAGGTTCAGCACCCGGTCGAACTCGGTCACCTTGGTGCAGATGGTGACCAGGTGGCCGACGCCGTTCTCCGCGGCGCGCGACAGGATGGTCTCGATCTCGCCGGCGAAATCCGGGAAATCCAGGTGACAGTGGCTGTCGACGAGACTGACGCCCGGGAGACTCAAGCCGCCTCCTCGACAAAGCGCGGAAAGACGCCTTCGGGCTTCGGCAGGTCGACGCCGGGAGTGAGGGCGCCGACCGGGCCGAAGCTCCGGAAGGTGCGCGATTCCGCGTCGACCGCCAGCTGGTCGAGCATGCGCCCGCAGGCCTCCGGCATCACCGGCTGCACGATCAGGGCGAGGTGCCGGATCGTCTCGGCCAGGGTGTAGAGAACGGTCAGCATGCGCGCCGGATCGGTCTTCTTCAGGGTCCAGGGCGCCTGGTCGTCGACATAGCGGTTGGCGTCGCCGATCACCAGCCAGATCGCTTCCAGCGCCTTGTGGAACGACTGCTCCAGGATGAGCGCGCGGGTATTGGGCAGCAGGTCGTAGGCCGATTTCAGCAGCTTGCTGTCGGCTTCCGCGAAGGGTCCCGGTTGCGGCACGGTGGCAGCGCAGTTCTTGTTGATCATCGACAGCACGCGCTGCGCCAGGTTGCCAAAGTCATTGGCGAGGTCACCGTTCATCCGGTGCACCATGGCGCGGTGCGAATAGTCGCCGTCATTGCCGAACGGCACCTCCCGCATCAGGAAGTAGCGCACCTGGTCCAGCCCGTAGGTCGCGATCATCTGCAGCGGGTCGATGACGTTGCCGAGCGACTTCGAGATCTTCTGGCCCTCGTTGGTCCACCAGCCGTGTGCGAAGATGCGGCGCGGGGGCTCGAGCCCCGCGCCCATCAGGAAGGCCGGCCAGTAGACGGCGTGAAAGCGCAGGATGTCCTTGCCGACCATATGCAGGTCGGCCGGCCAGAACTTCTTGAAGCTGTCGCTCTCGGTGTCCGGAAGCCCGACCGCCGTCGCATAGTTGGTCAGCGCGTCCATCCATACGTACATGATATGCGCGGGATCGTCGGGCACCGGGACGCCCCACTTGAACGTGGTCCGCGAGATCGACAGGTCGCGCAGCCCCTGCTTCACGAAGCTGATCACCTCGTTCCGGCGGCTGTCCGGGCCGATGAATTCCGGGTGCTCGGCGTAGAACTTCAGGAGCGGTTCGCCCCATTCCGAGAGGTTGAAGAAATAGCTCGGTTCCTCGACCCATTCGACCACGGCACCGGAGGCCTTCGAGTATTTCTTGCCGTCCGCCCGGGTTTCCAGCTCGTCCTCGGCGTAATAGGCCTCGTCGCGCACGGCATACCAGCCGGCATAGGAGCCGAGATAGATCTGCCCCCGCTCCTTCAGGCGCCGCCAGAGATCCTGGCAGGCGGCGATGTGCCGCGGTTCCGTGGTGCGGATGAAATCGTCGTTGGAGAAGTTCATCGCCTTGGCGAGATCGCGGAAGCGCTGCGAAACCTGGTCGGTGAAGGTCCTGGGATCCAATCCCGCCACCTGCGCCGACTTCTCCACCTTCTGGCCGTGCTCGTCGGTGCCGGTCAGGAAGTGCACGTCGCGCCCGTCCAGCCGCATGAAGCGCGCGATCACGTCGCAGGCCAGCGTGGTATAGGCGTGGCCGATATGCGGGGAATCGTTCACGTAGTAGATCGGCGTGGTCAGGTAATAGCGCTGGCGATCGGCCATGCAGGAAACTCCATGTTCGGTGCTATCCGCGAGGGGGGTGTGGCGCCGGGAAACAGCGGGTTCAGCGACCCGCGGTCTCGATGAGGAGCCAGCCGGTCAACCAGGCCTGTCTGCGATCCAGATTGGCGCTCGCCACCCGGGCGAATAGACGGTTAACCTTTTCCCACAGGTCCAGCCAGCGATCAAGGCTGCCGGCCTGCTGCAGCCGCTGGATGAGCTGGGTTTCGCCAGAAAAAAGCTCCGTTTCCGGCAGTCTGTGCGCCGCCGAGAGCCGGGCGAAACGCATCATCCACCAGCCCAGCATCTCGGTCCCGGTCTCGAAGGCGGTCTCCCCGCCCTTCCCGCCGACTTGATCGGCCAGCTTGTGGAGATCGCCGGTGTCCAGGTGCGGCCAGGTGTTGAACAGCCGGCCGATGCCGCGAAACAGCGCCAAGCCGCCGTCGCCGGCCAGGGTGATCGCCCGGCCGAGGCTGCCCTCGGCGAGGACCGCCGCCAGCTGCCGGTCGGCCGTGGCGAGGTCGGGCAGGACCCGGCCGAGTTCGGTCGCCAGCAGGTTGTCGTTCAGCGGCAGCAGCGCCAGTTTCCGGCAGCGCGACCGGATCGTCGGCAGCAGGCGCCCCGGCGCATGGCTGACCAGGATCAGCACGGTATGGGGCCGCGGCTCCTCCAGGATCTTCAGCAGGGCATTGGCGGCATTGCGGTTCATCTCGTCCACCGGATCGACCACCATGACCCGCCAGAGGCTTTCCGCGGGGGTCATGTGCAGGAAATCGATGGCGGCGCGGACGTCGTCGACCACGATCTCGCTGCGCAGCTTGCCCTTGTCGTTCAATGACCGACGCAGGACCCGGAGGTCGGAATGGGCAAGCTCCCGCACCCGCCGGAAGACCGGATCGCCGGCCGGCATCTCCAGGGACGCCGCCGGTGCCGGTGCGTCGCCGAACAGGCCGCCGTCGGCCGCCGGCCGCTGCGCCAGGAGAAAGCGCGCCATGCGGAAGGCGAGCGTAGCCTTGCCGATCCCCTTGGGCCCGGTGAGCAGCCAGGCATGGGGCATCCGGCCGGCCGAAAAGGCGCGCAGGAATGTGTCTTCCGCCGCCGCATGCCCCACCAGGCGCGTCGCGGCCTCCGGTGGCGGTGCGATCGGTTCCTCGGCCGGCATCAGAGGCGCAGACCGTATTTCTGCGCCAGCACCGCGCGCAGCGCGGCCTGGACCTCCGCAACCGGCTGCGCGGCGTCGATCATGATGCAGCGTTCGGGCGCTGCCACCGCAATGGCCCGGAAACCGGCGCGCAGGCGCTCGTGGAAATCCGTGCCCATGCGCTCGTAGCGCTGGTCGGCCTGGGCCCGGGCGAGGCCGGTCGCGACCGGCAGGTCGAAGATGAAGGTGAGGCCGGGTTCCAGCGCGCCGACCACTGTCCGGCGGAGCGCCTGCAGCCAGGCGAGGTCGAGCCCCTGTCCGTAGCCCTGGTAGACGATGGTGGAATCCGCGAACCGGTCGCTGATCACCCATTTGCCGGCGGCCAAAGCCGGGGCGATGACCCGGGCGATATGGTCGGCGCGGGCGGCGAAATGCAGGAGGGCCTCGGTGGGCGGCGTCCAGCGCCCGGTCTCGCCCTCGACCAGCAGCCGGCGGATCTCCTCGGCACCCGGCGAGCCGCCGGGTTCCCGGGTCAGCACCACCTCGGCCCCGGTCGCGCGGAGGGCTTCGGCGAGGCTGCGGGCCTGGGTCGATTTCCCGGCCCCCTCGCCGCCCTCGAAGGTGATGAAGCGCGACCGCTCCGGAACCGCCGGCATGACCGGCGGTCAGTGGTTGCCGAAGATGAACTGCTGCAGCGAGGCCATCACCCGGCCGCCGAAGCCGAGGCGCGGCACGTCGGCGGCAGCCACCAGCGGCACGTGCTGGTCGGGCATGCCGGGTGCCGACAGCACGAACTCGCCCACCTGCTGGCCGGCCGCGATCGGCGCCGGAATCGGCCCGTCATAGATCGCCTTGGCGCTGATCTTCTCGCGCTCGGCCCTGGGCAGGGTCACCAGCAGGTCCTTGCCGACGGTCAGCGGCACGGTCTTGGCCTGGCCCAGCCAGACCTGGCCCTCGCCCAGCACGGTACCGGTCTTGGCGACGGTGTAGTCGCCATAGGTGCGGAAGGCCCAGTCCAGGAGGTTGCCGGCCTCGTCGGCGCGTTCCTGCATGCCGGTCAGGCCGTGCACCACCATGATGATGCGCTGGCCGTTGCGCACCGCCGAGGCGGTGAGGCCGAAGCCCGCTTCCTCGGTATGGCCGGTCTTCAGCCCGTCGACGCCGGTGCCCTCGCGATAGAGCAGCGGGTTGCGGTTGCCCTGCTTGATGCCGTGGAAGGTGAACTCTTTCTCGGAGAAATAGGGATAGTATTCCGGGAAATCCTCGTAGATCCGCCGGGCCAGGATCGACAGGTCCTTGGCGGTCATCAGATGCACCGGGTCCGGCAGGCCCGAGGCGTTGACGAAATTGCTGTCGGTGAGGCCGATTTCCTTCGCCTTCTTGTTCATCCGGTCGGCGAAGGCCTCCTCGCTGCCGGCCAGACCCTCGGCCACCACGACGCAGGCATCGTTGCCCGACTGGATGATGATGCCGCGGATCAGGTCCTCGACCTTCACGTCGGAATTGATGTCGACGAACATCTTGGACCCCTGGGTGGACCAGGCCTTCTGCGACACGTGGAAGGTGTCGGTCAGCTTGACGTCGCCGCGCTTCAGCGCATCGAAGAGCATGTAGATGGTCATCAGCTTGCTCATCGAGGCGGGATGCAGCTTCTCCGTCCCCGCCTTGTCCATCAGCACGGCGCCGGTGTTGTAGTCGACGATGTAGACATGCTGGGCATTGGTCTGGAACTGCTCGGCCCGGGCGAGGCGCGGGGCCAGGTGGACCGTGAGCACGATCGCCAGGGCCGGAAGAACGGCGGCAAACAACGGATTTCTCATCAACCGGCGCACGGGAACGACTCCTAAACGGATGGTTTTACGGCGCAAATTGGCGTCAAAGACTCGCTCCCGTCAAGCGCTAACCCCCGTCCGCGGGACCGCTGCCTCACTCGACGATGATGCGCGCTTCCGGATTGCCGTCGTCGATCACCTGCTGCAGCAGTTCGTCGGCCTTCTCGACCGAGGTGATCGGGCCGAGGCGGACGCGGTAGAAGGTCTGCTGGCCAAGCTTCACCTGGGTGACCTTCGAGGTCGCCAGGGCCGAGAGCTTGGAGCTGAGCTGCTGGGCGTTGTTCTGGTGCAGGAAGGCGCCGGCCTGGATGTAGATGCTGCTGTCGCCCTTGACCGGCTGGACGGTGACCTCGCCGTCCGGCGCCGGCAGCTCGGAGGAGCCGATCGGGCTGGACATGTCGACGATCTCGCGCCCGGTATCGTCCGGCGCCGGCACCGTCGCTGCCGCCGGGTTGGCCGGTGCCGACGCGGTCTGCGCCGGGGTTTTCACGGTGGTCGGCGCGGTGGATGGCACGGTGGCCGCCGGTTTCGCGGCGGTCTGGGTGGCGGCCGGTGCCGGGTTCGGGGCCGGGGTTGGCGTCGGCGTGGGAGTTGCCGTCTGCGGCTTCGGCAGCGGGGCGGCCGTCACCGGCGCCTCCGGTGCCCCGGTCGCGGTGGCGGTGCCGGTGGGCGTCGGCTTCACCGCCGCGCTCTGGACCGCGCTGGGTGCCGGTGCCGGTTTCGCGGTGGCGGAGGCCGGTGGGGTCGCCCCCCCGGTCGTCGCCCCGGTCGTCGCCCCGGTTGTCCCCCCGGCTGTGCCCCCGGCTGTGCCCCCGGCTGTGCCCCCGGCTGAGCCTTGCCCGGCGGGGGGCAGCGCCTTGGCGGCAACGGTGCCGGCCGGCGCCGCCTTCGGGGCCGGGCTGATGCCGTCGCCGCCCTGGGTCGAGGCCTGGGCGGCGAGGATCATGCTTTCCTCTTTCATCACCTGGACCCGGACCTTGGCGGTGCCGTTGAGGTCGAAGCCGAGCAGCTGGGCGCCGCGGCGGGTCATGTCGATGATGCGGTTGTTGACGAAGGGGCCCCGGTCGTTGATCCGCACCACGATAGAACGGCCGTTCTCCAGGTTGGTGACCCGGACCAGGGAGGGCATCGGCAGGGTCTTGTGGGCCGCGGTCAGGGCGTTCTCGTCGTAGATCTCGCCATTCGCCGTGTTGCCGCCATGGAAGCCCGGCCCATACCAGGAGGCGATGCCGGTCTCGTCGTAGTCGTAATCCGCCTTCGGGTAATACCAGGCCCCGTCGACCTGGTAGGGCTTGCCGATCTTATAGGGCTGGGTCTTCGGGGGCTCCGGCTGGGTCGCCATCTTGGCGGTATTGGCGACCAGCTTGGTTTCGGCGCAGCCGGCGAGGAGCGCCAGGGTCAGGAGGCCGGCCCCGGCCATCCGCAGGCTCTTCCCCAGCCGGGCCCGGGCATGGCGGGGCATAAGCGAGATTGCCGACTTCTGCTTCATCTTGTGTACCGGAACCCGAAGACCGTCATGATTTGGTAGGGTATCGCGTCGCGGCCAGGGCATCAACGATTCTCCGTTGTACAGGCATGGCCGCCGACAACCCGATCGCCTCGCGTCAGCAGAAAGCCGGCGCAGCGAACGCCCTCAAGTTAAAAGATCTTTCCGCTCCGGCCGCTGTCCGTCCCGCCACCGCCGCGCCGGCAGTGGACAGTCTCCCGGCCGAAGGGATAAAGGATGATCCGCGCCGCCTCTGCCCGCCGGACTCGCAAGGGCGGGAACACTGAAGGGCGCATCGGATCCGGGCTCCGGATGGGTGGCCGAGTGGTTTAAGGCAGCGGTCTTGAAAACCGCCGTGGGCGCAAGTTCACCGTGAGTTCGAATCTGTTACGGGACCAGCCAGCTGGCCTGTGTCGGCCTGAGCGCGCGCTTGGCGCTTTGCGATACCCCCGCAGTCCGACTAGCATCAGCGCGGGGTGACCCGGGAGTCGTGCATGGCGGAGGAGCAGGTTGAAAGGCGGCTGGCCGCCATTTTGGCAGCCGATGTCGTTGGCTACAGCCGTCTCATGGAGGCCAATGAGGAACGCACGATGGGCGCCCTCAAGCAACATCGCCGCGAGTTCTTCGATCCGACTGTCGCCAAGCATGGCGGGCGCATCTTCAAGGCCATGGGCGACGGCTTCCTGGTCGAGTTCGGCAGCGTCATTAACGCGGTGCGCTGCGCGGTAGAGATCCAACTCGGTATGCCGGAACGCAATATCGGGGTGCCCGAGGACCGGCATATCAAGTTCCGCATCGGCATCAATCAGGGCGACATCATCGTCGACGGCGACGACTTTTATGGCGACGGCGTCAACTTGGCAGCCCGGCTGGAAGGCCTGGCGGGTCCCGGCGGCATCGCCTGCTCCGCAGTTGTCCGCCAACAGGTCGGCAACAAGCTGGAGCTGGACTTCATTGACCAGGGCGAGAAGGCCGTCAGGAATATAGCCCAGCCGGTGCACGTCTACTTCGTCAGCCTTGGCCAGGCGGTACAAGCGGGTGCTGCCTCCATCGCTCACGCCGGCGGCAAAGCCCTGCGCGCCGACAGACCGTCAGTTGCCGTCCTGCCGTTCCAGAACATGAGCGACGATCGTGAACAGGAATTCTTCAGCGACGGCATCACCGAGGATATCATCACCGACCTCTCCAAGGTGTCGGGACTCTTCGTCCTCAGCCGCAACACGGTCTTCACCTACAAGGGCAAGGCCTTGAACCTTGAGCAGATCGCCAGGGAACTGGGCGTCGCCTATGTGGTCGAGGGCAGCGTCAGGAAGGCTGGCAACCGGGTGCGCATCACCGCCCAGTTGATCGAGGGGGCGAGCGATGGGCATATCTGGGCAGAGCGCTATGACCGTGACCTCACCGATATTTTCGCCATCCAAGACGAGATTACCCAGGCCATCGTTGGCCAACTCAAGGTCAAGCTGCTGGCGGAGGAGAAAAAAATCATCGAGCAGGTGCCGACTGACAACGTCGAAGCCTATACGCACTATCTGAGAGCGCGTGAACTCTTCCATATGCGCACCAGGGCCTCCCTGCAACTCGCCCGACGCATGTTCGCCAGAGCCGTGGAATTGGATCCCCTATACGCGCGCGCCTATGCCGGCATGGCGGATTGCGACTCGTATCTCAGTTCTTGGTATGGTGTCGACATCCGCACTACCGAAATCCTAGCGACCACAGGCAAGGCGCTGGCAATAGAGCCTAATCTGCCGGAGGCGCATGCAGCACGCGGCGTCGCTTTGGTGGTCGCCGGCCGTCGTGCCGAGGCGGCTTCGGCCTTCGAGCAGGCACTTGCCCTGGACTCCAATTGCCACGAGGCCAACTATTATTTTGCCCGATTCTGCTTTACGGAGGGCGACTTCAACAAGGCTGCCAAGTATTACACGCGTGCGCTGGAAATTCGGCCTGATGACTACAAATCGCCACTCCTCCTCCAGGGCGTGTTTCAATCACTCGGGCGCCACGACGAAGAGCAAAAGTACGCGCAGCTTGGAATCAGGAGAGCCGAGGAAGCACTAAAACGGAATCCGGAAAATTCCGATCCGGCAGCGCTGGGCGCCAGCGTATTGGCAGCTCTTGGCGAAAGCGAGCGGGCAAAGGAGTGGCTGGAGCGTGCTTTGGCCGTCGAAACAGACCCCTCCAGCGCCTGGTACAATATTGCTTGCACCTATTCGTTGCTGGGTGAGTTCGACCGAGCCATTGATCTGCTGGTGCTCTGGTTACCAAAAGTGGGGCCCGACCAAAAGCTATGGTTCAAGAACGATAGAGACCTAGATCCCATTCGGAACCACCCACGCTTTCAGGAGTTGTTAGACCTCGGTGGATCGTGATCGCAGAACGCTCGCTGACGCGACAACAAATGGCCTCCCGTTTCTGTCAGCCAGGCAGCCCTGTTCGCAAGCTCGGACGGCATCCACTTTCGACCCTGTAGCGGTCTCCGTCGGCTCCGGCGGCGTCGCCATCTTGGCGGTATTGGGGACCCGCTTGGTTTCGGCGCAGCCGGCGAGGAGGGCCAGGGTCAGGAGGTCGGCCCCAGCCATCCATAGGCCCCGCTTCAGCCGGGTCCGAGGCCTTCCCGCCACCGCCGCGCCGGCAGTGGACAGTCTCCCGGCCGAAGGGATAAAGGATGATCCGCGCCGCCTCTGCCCGCCGGACTCGCAAGGGCGGGAGCAAAGACGGGTGCATCGGATCCGGGCTCCGGATGGGTGGCCGAGTGGTTTAAGGCAGCGGTCTTGAAAACCGCCGTGGGTGCAAGCTCACCGTGAGTTCGAATCTCACCCCATCCGCCAACATGATAGTCGATTCAATAAGTTAACTATAGTCTAGGGCTTTACACCTCC
>CAZKDH010000083.1:0-88299 GCA_964551505.1 uncultured Rhodospirillaceae bacterium | reverse complement strand
GGTTTTCGCCGTAGTCGCGCGAACAGTGTCGGATATTCGTGCAGGGTAAAATGGGTGATCGTCGTCGGAACATCGCCGCGATTCCCGACAGTGACGGCAATGAATTCCCTCTTGGATCCGCTGCCGCCAATTTCAATGGCCGGGCACATCACGCTGACCCAAAGCCTTGCGCCGGATTCGAACCATCGGCGAATTTCCAGCGCCAGGGCTCCAGTCGCCACTATGGCAGCATAGATTGCGGCAACTTCTTGCCACCAGTCGGCGCCCCTCATTTCTTCGCCTCCACTACCCGACCGGTCGCCCGCGACCACGCTGCTTTTTCGGCTTCCCCTGCATCTTTTGCAGTGCCCGAATCAGCCTCAGGACATTCGCCCGAACCTCGTCGTCTTCGAGCTCGTCAACCCCGCCGGCGACCTGCAGCCCAACCTTCGTCGCCGTCCAGTCGGACTGTTCAACGAGCTCGGGCGCGGCGCCGGCCAGTCGACCAGGTGACTGCCTTCCGACCTCTTCCGGCAGGTTATCGAAGAAGTAGTTGACCGAAACACCGAGGGTGCGCGCCAAGTCATAGAGCCTCGAGCAGCTGAGACGATTGGCGCCCCGCTCGTACTTTTGGATCTGTTGAAAGGTCAGCCCCAGCGCCTCACCGAGCGTCGTCTGCGACAAGCCGATGATCGTCCGGCGCTCTCGGATCTTGCTGCCGACCCAGACGTCGATCGGGTTGGGGAATCCCTTGCTGGCCATCCGGCCGCTGGATTTCCGCGGTGGTTTCCTCATGCGTCGCTGATCCCCTATCGCTCCGCTGCACAATCCCCGGTGGCAAGCCTATTCAGCGGCCCGGGAAGCGCAAGGCCTATCCGGCGGGCACCAGTGGCGACCGTCGATCAGGATTGGGGCGGAAATGCCAGCCCGGGCTCGCCTCAGGCGCGATCGACGCCGGCGGCTAGATCGGGGTAGATCGCCCCGCAGGCGTCGGAAAACCGGCCGCGGCGGGGACACGCCGCCAGCCGATCGAGCACGTCCGGCATCACCGCCTGGGATCCGAACTGGCGCTGCAGGCTGGCGCGGCGGTACTGGCCGGCGCGGCCGCATTTCGGGCAGCGGAGGCGGATCGGGTCGACGGGGAAGGTTGAGAGGGTGAGCGAGGCGGACATGCCCAATTCAGGCACGGCCGGCCAGCAACCGCAAGAATGCCGGCGGCCGGGCCCCAGATCGAGCGCCGGCCGCCAGCAAACCATCAACTGGCCTGGATCATTCTCTGGCCGGTCCATCGGTAACGGATTGCTTCATCGCCGCCGTGCATGCAGGCGACGAAGTGATCGCCGGTCTTGGACTGCTCGTAGTACCAGCCGCTTTCCGGCAGCTGATCCCAATAAATGCCAAGTTTTTGTTCGCGCCGAGCGCGAGCGTAATAAGTCTGCTTCGCGCGATCGATCAATGCATCTTCATCAATTTGGATTTTTGTCAGCATGAGCGTTCTCCAATTGGAGGGTTCGCTATGCCTTGCCGCGAAAGCCTCGGGACGGGGTGCGATAACCGTCAGGTGGCCGGCGCCGAGCGCCTTGCAAATATAAGTTAGGCTCGCTCCCCACCAGCGGCAACGAGTTTTTGGAGCAGGTCAATTGGCAGGCGTCGTAGTGACCCCGGTCGTGTATTTTCTCACATGTTACCCAGACCGTTACCCGGGAACAAAATGACGCCGAATTTCGTCTGCTAACCCATTGAAAGAATGGTGCCCAGGGGCGGAATTGAACCACCGACACCGTGATTTTCAGTCACGTGCTCTACCAACTGAGCTACCTGGGCCTATCCGGGCGGGAGCCTTGTTCAGGCCGGTCGGACTGCGGACTTTTAGAGAAAATCCGTCAGGCTGTCCAGCCTTGATCGCGGGCCCGGCTTCCCGCGGGAAAACGACATTATTTCAATGCGTTCATCGGATGCCGGCGAACTCAATTCGGGTCCGAATCATCGCCGTCCGGGGCATCCTCATCGGACGGCGCCGCCGGCACCCTATAGGTCTCGTTCAGCCAGCGCCCGAGATCGATCTGCTTGCAGCGCGCCGAGCAGAAGGGCCGGAACGCGGGCACCACCGGCCTGCCGCAGATCGCGCATTTGGCCACCGGCCCGGATCGCGGATCGCCGGCCATCGGGGGTCAGGCCTCGCGGGGCCGCATCGCCCACATCTCGGCGAGGCTCGGGCCGGTGCGCTTGCGGAGCAGTTCGACCAGGCCCAGGCGGGACATGTTGCCCACCCATTCGATCGCCGGATCGATGGCAACGGCCTGGCGAAGCGCATCGACGACCTGGTCGCGGCGATTCCGGTTCTCCATGTCGATGAAGTCGACGACCACGATCCCGCCCAGATTGCGCAGGGCCAGCTGCCGCGGAATCTCGCGGGCGGCCTCGATGTTGACGCCGAGGGCAGTCTGCTCGATGCCCTGCTGGCCGGTCGCCGCCGCCGAATTGACGTCGATCGCGGTGAGGGTGCGGACTGGCTCGACCAGGAGCTGGCCGCCGCCCGGCAGGGGCACTTCCGGCTCCAGCGCCGCCGTCACCGCCTCAGCGATGGCCCCGTCGCCCGGCTCCCAGTCGCGGCGGGGCGCGAAGGCGACCCGCGATGCCAGCTTCGGATCGAGCCGGCGGCACCAGGCGGCGACGCGCTCGACGTCGACACGGCGGTCGCAGAGAATGGAATCGATCGCGGCCGGCTCCACCGCGGCCAGGGCGCCCTGCCAGAGGGCCGGCGGCGGAACCAGGCAGGCGGGCGGGACCTTCCCCGCCTTCAGGCTTTCGACGTTCTCCGTCGCGGCGATCGACTGCGACAGCTTCACGCCCTTCTCCTCGCGGGAATCGCGCTTCACCTGCACCGTGACAACGTCGCCCTCGGAAATGCCGGCGCCGTGCTTCTTCAGGTGCAGCAGGCCGGGCTTGCCGAGGCCGATATCGACGAAGGCGGCGTTCAGGCTCTTTTCCAGATTCACCACGCGGCCGAGATAGACCCCGCCGAGCCGGCTGCCCTGCCCGGTCGCCTCGATCAGTGCCTGCACCAAGCGGTCGGCGGACCAGCGATAGAATTCCGAGCGCTCCGGCGTCAGGGCGAGGAAGATGCGCTCGCTCATGTCAGAACTCGAAGCCGATGCCGCCGAGCATCGCCGTGACGTCATAGAGCGACAGCCCGACGACATTGCTGTAGGAGCCGCCGATATAGCTGACGAATGCCGCCGCCCGCCCCTGTACGGCATAGCCCCCGGCCTTGCCGTGCCATTCGCCGCTGTCGAGATAGCGCCGGATCTCCGCGCTGCTCAAGCGTTTGAAGGCGACCGTGGTCGTCACCAGCCGCGTCAATGTCCTGCCATCGGCACCGCGCAGCGCGATGCCGCCGAGGACGCGATGGCGACGGCCGCTGAGCAGCGCCAGGCAGGCGCTGGCAGACGTCTCGTCTTCGGTCTTCGGCAGGATGCGCCGCCCGCAGGCGACCACGGTATCGGCCGCCAGGATGAACGTGCAGCGCCCGTGGCGCTTGGCGACTTCTTCCAGTTTCGCCAGGGCGATGCGCTGCGCATATGCCGCCGGCAGTTCCCGCGGCAGCTCGCTCTCGTCGATATGCGCCGGATCCACCGCCGCCGGCACGATGCCGATCTGGCGCAGCAGATCCAGACGACGCGGCGAGGCGGAAGCCAGTATCAGCGCGGTTGTCCCGGCTCCGCCCGTCATCGTGGGGATGGGAAGACTACTTGAAGCGGAATGTGATGCGGCCCTTGGTCAGGTCGTAGGGCGTCATTTCCACATTCACGCGATCACCCGCCAGGACGCGGATGCGGTTCTTGCGCATCTTGCCGGAGGTGTGGGCCAGCACTTCATGCTCGTTGTCGAGCTTGACCCGGAACATGGCATTGGGCAGCAGTTCCTGGACCACGCCGGGGAATTCGATCAGATCTTCTTTCGCCATTCAGTCTTTCCTTGGCAGGCCAATGCCTAGGGGCGACCATCGCCCGGCCCGCGAAATCGGCGCGGATCATACTCCAATCCGCCAAAACCTCAATTCCCCAGCGGCTTGCGCGGCGGGGCCGAAGAAATCAGATCTGTGGAGCCGCAAGTGCCGGGAATCGTTGGCGAATTCTCTTCATCAAGCCGTCCCTGACCTGGCGGTAGGCCTCCAGCCGTTCCTCGCGGCTGCCCTCGACGATGGAGGGATCCATGGTATTCCAGAATTCGACCTCGCAGGCCATGGTCCGAGTCATGTCGACGGCCTTGTGCTGCGCTTCCGGCGACAGCGAGATGATGAGATCGAAGGATTCGTCCTCCAGATCGTCGAAGGTCTTCGGCTTGTGCTTGGCGAGGTCGATGCCGATCTCGTCCATCACCGCGATGACGAAGCCGTCGATCTCCTGGGCCCTTACACCCACCGAATCGACGTAGATCCGCTGTCCGTGCATCTGCTTCAGGATGGCTTCCGCCATCGGCGAACGGACCGAATTCATCGTGCAGCAGAACAATACGGCGCCCGGAAGGTCTCCCGCCATCGCGGCTACATGCGGATATGCAGTGCGCAGATCAGCGTGAACAGCCGCCGCGCCGTATTGAAATCGATCTCGATCTTGCCGCTCAGCCGCTCCCGCAATATCTCCGAGCCTTCGTTGTGCAGCCCGCGCCGGCCCATGTCAATCGCCTCGATCTGCGATGGCGACGCCGTCTTGATGGCGTGGAAGTAGCTGTCGCAGATGTCGAAGTACTCCTTGACGATCCGCCGGAACGGCGAGAGCGACAGAATGAAGCGGTAGAGTTCCTTGTCGGCGGTATCGCGGATGTCGAAGGCGAGCCGGTTCTCCTCGATCGACAGCCGCAGATGATACGGGCCGGCATGCTCGATCGCCGGTGTGAAGCTGTTCTCCTCGATGAGGTCGAAGATGGCGATCGCCCGCTCGTTGTCGACCTCGGGCGACCGGCGCGCCGTCTTGTCCTCGTCGAGATCGATCTTGACGATGCGGCGCGTCTCCAGGCCTGCGATCGGCTGCTCCGTCACCGGTCGGACCATCGGCTGTTCGACATCGCGGCGCCGGTCAAGCCGCGGCCGCGTGGCGGAGGCGCTCCACCCAGCCGCCGATCGCTTCCGGATAGGTCTTCAGTGCCGTCCGATTGACGATCAACCGCGAGGTCACGTCAGCGATATGCTCGATCTCGACCAGGTTGTTCGCCTGCAGCGTGGCGCCGCTGGAGACCAGATCGACGATGCGCTGGCACAGGCCGAGGGTCGGCGCGAGTTCCATCGCGCCGGACAGCTTGATGCATTCCGCCTGGACGCCGCGCGCGGCGAAATGGCTGCGGGTTATGTTCGGATACTTTGTCGCCACCCGGATGTGCGACCAGCGGCTGGGATCGTCCTGCACCGACACCTCCGCCGGCTCGGCGACCGCCAGGCGGCAGCGCCCGATCTTCAGGTCGACCGGCGCGTAGATCTCCGGATAGTCGAATTCGAGCAGCACGTCGTTGCCGGCGACGCCCAGCTGCGCGGCGCCGAAGGCGACGAAGGTCGCCACGTCGAAGCTCCGCACCCGAATGATCTCCAGGCGCGGGTCGTTGGTCCGGAAGCGCAGGGCGCGGGAATTGTCGTTGGCAAAATCCGCCTCGGGGCGGATGCCGGCGCGCTCCAGCAGCGGCATCACCTCGCCGAGAATGCGCCCCTTGGGCAGGGCCAGGACGAAGACGTCGTTCATTTCCTGACCGGACCGGAACCGTCGGCACCGCTCGCGCCGATCTTGTGGTCGGGCCGCCACTGCGTCGGCCAGGCCTCGTCGAGATCCTGCAGAAAGAGACTGAGCCTGTCGACCTCGAGCTGGATCACGGCGCCGCCGGCGAAGACCAGGTTGAGCCTGTTGCCATCGGCATGCATGGTGAGCAGCGACAGGAACTGGTCGGACTTCGAGCGGTCGATGCCGCGGGTCCGGATCGACTTCACCAGATCGATGCACAGCCCGGCGTGGACCCGCTGGTCGACGTCGCCGAAATCGTCGGCGTCGGCGAAGCTGGCGTCGCCGGCCGGCTGCGCCGCCCGTTTCACCCGCTCCGACCGCTCCCAGCGGAACCGGTTCAGCACCATGACGAAGCGGCGATCCTCGGCCAGCAACCGCATCTCGGAAAGCGGCGCCAGGGCGTCCTGCAGGACGGCGGAGATCACGGCGAGATCCTCCGCATCCTTCGCCATCAGCCTGATGTCGCCCTTGACCATGGAACGTCCCTATTCCGCCGCGCCGTCCGCCAGGCGCTCGATCTCCGCCCCGCAGGCGGAGAGCTTGTGCGTCAGTTTCTCGTAACCCCGGTCCAAATGGTAGACCCGATTGAGGATGGTATCGCCTTCAGCCACCAGGCCGGCCAGTACCAGCGAGACGCTGGCCCGCAGATCGGTGGCCATCACCGGTGCCCCGGTCAGCTTCTTCACGCCGCGCACCATTGCCGAAGCGCCATGGACGTTGATGCTGGCACCCATGCGGGTCAGCTCGGGTACGTGCATGAAACGGTTCTCGAAGATCGTCTCGGTGATCATCGACGCCCCTTCCGCCGTCGTCAAAAGCGCCATCACCTGCGCCTGCAGGTCGGTGGGGAACCCCGGGTAGGGCTCGGTCATGACGTCGATGCCGGTGAGCACTCCATTGGCGCGGCTGATCCGCAGGCCGCGCGGCGTCTCGGTGATATGCACCCCCGCCTGCGCCAGGGTGGCCGCCGCCGAGGCGATCAGATCGTGATGCACGCCGATCAGCTCCACGTCGCCGCCGGTGATCGCCGCCGCCATCGCGTAGGTTCCGGCCTCGATCCGGTCGGCCACCACCTTGTGCGTGGTGCCGTGCAGACTCTCGACGCCCTGGATCCGCAGCTGGTTGGTGCCGATGCCCTCGATCCGGGCGCCCATGGCGACTAGGCAGTTCGCCAGATCGGTAATCTCCGGCTCGCGCGCGGCATTGATGAGCTGCGTCTCGCCTTTGGCGAGGGTTGCCGCCATCAGCAGGTTCTCGGTGGCCCCGACGGATACCTTGGGAAAGGTTACTTCGGCGCCGACCAGGCCCTTCCTGGCCGAGGCGAAGATGTAGCCCTCCTTCAGCTCGATCTCGGCGCCGAGCTGCTGCAGTCCGCGGATATGCAGGTCGACCGGCCGGGTGCCGATCGCGCATCCGCCCGGCAGCGACACCTTGGCCTCGCCGTGCCGGGCAACCAGGGGGCCGAGCACGAGCACCGACGCGCGCATCTTGCGCACCAGATCGTAGGGCGCGGTGGTATCGCTGATGTTCGCCCCGGAGAAGATGATGGACCTGCCCTTGGTCGAATGCCGGGTCGTCACCTCGACGCCGTGCTGCACCAGCAGATGGGTCATGGTGGTGATGTCGGCGAGGTCGGGAACGTTGTCCAGGCGGACGTCCTGGTCGGTCAGCAGGCAGGTCGCCATCAGCGGCAGCGCCGCGTTCTTGGCGCCGCTGATCTGGATCTCGCCCTTGAGCTGGCGGCCGCCGCGAATGCGTATTCTGTCCATGGGTCCTCGGGTATCGCCGATTACAGTTTCGGCAGCGTGACGCCGGTCTGCTTCATGTATTTCCCCGCCCGGTCCTTGTAGGAGACCTCGCAGGGCCCGTCGCCCTTCAGGAACAGGAACTGGCAGGCGCCTTCATTGGCATAGATCTTGGCCGGCAAGGGCGTGGTATTCGAGAATTCCAACGTCACATGCCCTTCCCATTCCGGTTCCAGCGGCGTCACATTGACGATGATGCCGCAGCGCGCATAGGTCGACTTGCCGAGGCAGATCACCAGGACGTCGCGCGGCACCCGGAAATACTCGACGGTGCGCGCCAGGGCGAAGGAGTTGGGCGGAATCACGCAGACATCGGTCTGCCGGTCGACGAAGCTGTCCGGATCGAAGCCCTTCGGATCGACGATCGCGCTGTTGACGTTGGTGAAGATCTTGAACTCGCGGGACACCCGGGCGTCGTAGCCGTAGGAGGAGACCCCATAGGAGATCACCCCTTCGCGCTTCTGGGATTCGATGAAGGGTTCGATCATGCCGTGCTTCTGCGACATCTCGCGAATCCAGGTATCCGGCATAATCGACATGCGGCCTTGTCCTTCTCAGGCAGAAAGCAGCGGAATCGGCGGATTCCGGCGCTGCGGATGGGGCGTTGTACTGGAGGAAAGGGGCCGGCTCAAGCGTTCACCCCGACGGGTCGTCGGGCACCTCGTCCGCAGCCTGGCGGGCCCGTTTTTGTGCCTTTCGTTTCAACAGGTTCTGGCGCAGGGCCTCTGCCTCGCGCGCGTGCCGCTCTGCCGCGCCGCGCGGCTCTCCCGGCGGGCGTTCCGGCTTGGGGGTCTTGCGGTCCTGCGTCACCAGCGGGGCTCCGGTCGGTCACGGTTCCCGTGTGCAATGCCAGCCGCCGACAGGGGTGTCAAGCTATTGTTATTTAATGATTTAGACCATGACCCCTGCCGTCCGGCGGGCAGCGCGCTCGCCTGCCGCGCGTAGATAGGCGCGGATATCGGCTGCATGGCGCCGACGCCACTGCCAGTCCCTCAGCCAAGCCTGCAAATGACCTTTCATGCGATGACCCTTGTCCGGTGGCGACGGCAGAACCACTAGCGGTGCGGCGTGACGCGATCGTGACCAAATCTGGGCAAAGCCATGAAATGGCGGCCAAATCCCGGCGGCCGCGGCTGCATGGGCGGGAAAACTACGGCCTTGCGACCGGCCCCCGCACGTGGCATGTTCCGCGCCGATTCACCGACCGGCAGAACACGCCTCTGCCGCCACCGGATCCGGATGCTGCCGTAGCTCAGGGGTAGAGCACGTCCTTGGTAAGGACGGGGTCGGAGGTTCGATTCCTCTCGGCAGCACCATTCCTCAGCACCGGCCGCCGTCCCGGCACGGGATGTGTGCCAGCCATCCCAATCGAGCATGGCTGCCGGGCGCGATATTCTCATAGTATTTTCGCACCGGGCCGCCGAACCCGGCCCCAGGAATGCCCGAGACACAATACCCAGAACCCCAGCCATGCCCCACCGGCCCCCGCGGTCGATCCTCATCCCGCTGATCGTCGCCTGCGCCCTGTTCATGGAGAACCTGGATTCGACGGTGCTCTCCACCGCCCTGCCGACCATCGCCTTGTCGCTGGGCGAGAGCCCGTTGCGGCTCAATCTCGCGATCAGCTCCTATCTCCTCAGCCTCGCGGTCTTCATCCCGGTCAGCGGCTGGCTCGCCGACCGCATCGGCGCGCGGACCCTGTTCCGGGCGGCGATCGCCGTCTTCACCCTGGGCTCGATCTGCTGCGGCATCAGCGACTCCCTCCTCCAGCTGGTGGCGGCACGAGTCTTCCAGGGGATCGGCGGCGCGATGATGGTGCCGGTCGGCCGGCTGGTCCTGCTCCGCTCCACCGACAAGGCCGATCTCGTGCGGGCGATGTCCTATCTGACGGTGCCCGCTCTGCTCGGACCGATCATCGGTCCGCCGGTCGGCGGATTCCTCGTCACCTATTTCACCTGGCGCTGGATATTCTGGATCAACCTGCCGATCGGGCTGCTCGGGATCCTGCTGGTGACGCGCTACATCGACGACATTCGGGTGGAACGCCCGCAGCGCTTCGATTTTCGCGGCTTCGTGCTCACCGCGATCGGCATCTCCGCCGCGATGTTCGGCTTCGAGCTGGCCGGGCGCGGCCTCGTGCCGACGGGCTGGGTGCTGGCGCTGCTCGCCATCGGGGCAAGCGCGCTGACGCTCTACGTCCTGCATGCGCGTCGCCTGAAGGCCCCGATCCTCGATCTCCGCCTGCTGCGCATCCAGACCTTCCGGGCCGGCGTGCTGGGCGGATTCCTGTTCCGGGTCGGCGCCGGTGCGCTTCCCTTCCTTCTCCCCATGATGCTGCAGCTCGGCTTCGGCCTCAGCGCCTTTCACTCCGGCAGCCTGACCTTCGCCGCCGGCATCGGCGCCATCACCATGAAACTGACGGCGCGGCCGATCCTGCGCACCCTGGGCTTCCGCCCGGTATTGATCGGCAATGCCCTGATCTGCGCCTGTTTCCTCGGCGGCATCGGCCTGTTCCAGCAGGGAATGCCGCATCTTGCGATCATCCTCTTCCTGCTGGTCAGCGGCTTCTTCCGTTCCCTGCAGTTCACCAGCATCAATGCGCTCACCATCGCCGATATCGATCGCCAGGCGATGAGCCAGGCCTCGACCTTCTCGACCACGGCGCAACAGCTCTCGCTCAGCGTCGGCGTGGGCGTCGGGGCCATGGCGCTCCACCTGACGGTCCTGCTGAACGGCGGCGGCCCGATTGCCGCCGCCGATTTCCTGCCGCCGTTCCTGCTGGTCGGCCTGCTGACGGCGGCATCGGCCTTGATGTATGTCCGGCTTCCACGGCATGCTGGGGCCGAAGTGAGCGGCCATGGCATTCCGGCGCCCGCGGCCTCCGAGTGACGTTGCCGATCGAAAGGACGAGGCAAGCGATGGCGAACAGGCTGCAGGTCATTCCCGCCCGACACGGCGTCGCCGCGCAGGTCGCCGCCGGGCACAGCATCACCGTCGTCAACACCCATGGCACCCAGGTCGTGGATACCTGGGCCTTTGCAGCGGCCGATATCGGCGAGTTCATGTCGATGGAGCATTCCCGGGCGCAGTTCCGGAAGATCTGCGCCGGGATCGGCGACAGTTTCGTCACCAACCGCCGGCGACCGATCCTCACGGTGACCGCGGATTCCTCGCCCGGCCGCCACGATACGCTGATCGCCAGCTGCGACCTGCCGCGCTACCAGGCCCTCGGCCATCACGGGCATCACGACAACTGCACCGACAACCTGTGGGCGGCGATGCGGTCGCTGGGCCTGACGCCGACGGAAACGCCCGCCCCGCTCAATCTCTTCATGAACATTCCCTGGGCATTGGACGGGAAATTGACCTGGGGCGAGCCGCTCTCCAAACCCGGCGACCGCATCACCCTGCGTGCCGAGATGGACGTCGTCGTCGCCCTCTCCGCCTGCCCGATGGACCTGCTGCCGATCAACGGCAAGGACTGCCGGATCCAGGACGCCCATTTCGTCATCGCCTGATATCGGGGGCTTGCCCGTCAGGAGACGCAGTCTATATTATGTATTTAATATCTCTCTTAAGGTAGATGGGATTCTACATTATGGATCAATCACTTAAGCTGCCAACCGAAGACCAGATCGAGGATCTGGTGGCGACGTTCTATGCCGGCATCCGGCGCCATCCCAGCCTCGGCCCGATCTTCGAGCGGGAGATGGGGCGTGACTGGACCGCCCATCTCAAGACCATGTGCGACTTCTGGTCGTCGGTCATGCTGACAAGCGGCCGCTACAAGGGACGCCCGATCCCCGCCCATGTCAGGCTCTCCGGGATTGAACCCGGGCATTTTGCCGAATGGCTCGAACTCTTCGAAGCGACCGCCCGGGGCCTGTTCGAACCCGCGCTTGCCGAAGCCTTCGTCGAGAAGGCGCGGCGCATCGCCGAAAGCCTGAAACTCGGCTTCGCCTTTCATTCGCCGACGCCGGAGATCTGGGCCGACCTTCCGCCGCGCGCCATCCCCATCGCCACGGTGAAGCCCGCGCCGTAGCGCCGGAGCGCTTGACCGCGCCCGCTTTGCCTGCTTCCCTGCGGTGATCGCAGGTCGTGCAGGAAATCCGATGATGCAGAGACGACGCCTTGGCCGCAGTGAACTGCAGGTCTCGCCCATTTGCTTCGGCGGCAATGTCTTCGGATGGACCGCCGACGAGGCCACGTCCTTCCGGCTGCTCGACGGCTTTCTCGCGGCCGGCGCCAATTTCGTCGACACCGCCGACATGTATTCCACCTGGGTGCCCGGACATGTCGGCGGCGAGTCCGAGACGATCATCGGCAAGTGGATGAAGAGCCGCGGCAATCGCGACAAGGTCGTTCTGGCCACCAAGGTCGGATCGCCGATGGGACCGGACAAGAAGGGCCTGCGGGCCGCCTATATCCGCACGGCGGTCGAGGCCTCGCTGCGCCGCCTGCAGACCGACTACATCGACCTCTATCAGTCGCATCGCGACGATGCGGAAACGCCGCAGGAGGAGACCCTGGGCGCTTATGCCGATCTCATCAGGCAGGGCAAGGTGCGCGCCATCGGCGCCTCGAACTTCACGGCCGATCGCCTGCGCGCCGCCCTGGCGATCAGCGCCAAGGAGGGACTGCCGCGCTACGAGAGCCTGCAGCCCGAATACAATCTCTATGCCCGGGCGGGCTACGAGGCCGAGCTCGAGCCGCTCTGCCGGCGCGAGGAAATCGGCGTCATCGGCTATTTCAGCCTGGCCAGCGGCTTCCTGACCGGGAAGTACCGGACCGAGGCGGACTTCGCCAAGAGCCCGCGCGGCGAGGACATGGGATCCTACCTGAATGCCCGCGGGCTGCGCATCCTGGCGGCGCTCGATGCCGCGGCACGGGAGCTGAAGGCGACGCCGGCGCAGATCGCCATCGCCTGGCTGGTGGCACGGCCGGGAATCACCGCGCCGATCGCCAGCGCCACCCGGGAATCCCAGCTCGCCGACCTCATCGCCGGCGCGACGCTGCGGCTCGATGCGGCAACCATCGAGCGGCTCGACGAAGCCAGCGCCGGCGGCTAGATCAGGTCCCGCTTCACGGTTTCGCGCCAGTTGCGGCTTGCCACGCGGGAACCGTCCTCGAAGGCGTCCAGCTCGCCCCAGATCTCGAAGCAATCCCGGGTCGAGCTCATGCCGCAGCGTGCCTCGATGCGGATGTCCCAGCCCGGGCGCTGCATGACGTAGCTCGACGTCAGCACGTAGCGCGCGCTGAGCGGGTCGTCCGGCGCGATGCTGAGTTCGCGTTTCAGGGCATGGTTCTGTGCGGTCCCGATCTCGTCGAACCGCACCATCCCCTCGCCGAACACCCCGCCATCGGCATCGGTCAGATAGTGCGCAAGATTGGTGACCGCATCGAACGACCAGGCGCGGGCGATCCGGCCTTCGCTGATCTTGGTGAAGGGCGCCGGCGGCGCGGTTTCCGGCGGCGCGAACGGCGTGCCGCCGTCGCCCTCCCGCGGCTGCCGCACCGGCAGGATGAGGCGGCTCGCCCCGGCCATGACCGTCAGCGTCGCCGCCTCGGGTGCCGGCCAGATCAAGGGCCAATAGGCGGTGGAGAGCGCGACGCGGATGCGATGTCCCTCGGCAAAGCGATGGCCGCAATCGTTCAGCCTGATCGCGACCTTGTAAGTCCGGCCGGGCTCCAGCGGCGTCGGCTGGGCATGGCTGTCGCGATGGGTGAGGTTGAGCACCTGGTAGCTGACCCGCAGCACCTCGCCGTCCGGCGCCACATCCGAGAGCCGTGCGGCAATCTGGGCGACGGGCCGGTCGGCGGCGACCTCCAGGTGCAGTTCCGCCGCGCCGAGGATCTCCAGTGCCGCATCGAGCGGCGGCGTGTCGAAGACCAGGGATCCGCTGTCGTCGATCCGCTGGTCGGTCGGCAGTTCGCCGACACAGCCCGCGCCCATCCATTCGCCGCCGGCCATGCCGGTATGTTGCGGCGATCGGATGCTCAGGGCTTCCGTCTTGCCGGCCGCCGTCCCGAGTTCCCGGCCGTTCAGATGGAACACCCGCGGCCGGATATTGGCGCTCGGCCACGATTCCTCCGCGACCCAGCGGCCGGGATGCGTCGGGCGGGTGGCCAGCGGCGGCGTATAGTCCTGCAGCCAGGCGCGGAGCATCGGCTCGGCATCCACGCCGTTGTCGACGCCCTTCAGCCAGCGGTCCCACCATTTCACGCCTTCCTGCAGGAAGCCGATCGCAGGCTCCGGCGACCCGTCCTGCGGATAGAGATGCGCCCAGGGACCGATTACCGCCTTGCGCGGCGATTTCAGGTTGGCCAGCATGCGCGGGATCGCATTGGTATAGGCATCGACCCAGCCGCCGACCAGGAACACCGGGACCTCGATCGCCGACCAGTCCTCGCAGATCGACCCGTGCTGCCAGTAGGCATCCCGCCGCTGGTGCTTCAGCCACAGCAGCGGCCAGAATGGCATGTTGGCGAGACGGTGCTTCCAGTTCTCGCGCCAGTCGGGTCCGAAATGCTGGGGATCGGCCGGACGCGCCTGGTAGGCCAGCATGATGACGCCCCACCACAGGTTATCGTTGAGCAGGCAGCCGCCCATGTAGTGGATGTCGTCGGCGTAGCGGTCGTCGGTCGAGCAGACCGACAGCACGGCCTTCAGCGGCTTCGGGTGCAGGGCCGCCACCTGCAGGCAATTGAAGCCGCCCCAGGACTTGCCCATCATCCCGACATTACCGGAGCACCATGCCTGCGCCGCGATCCAGTCGATCACCTCGACCGCATCGTCGAGTTCCTGCTGCAGATACTCGTCCGCAAGCAGGCCGTCGGATTCCCCGGATCCTCGCAGATCGACCCGGATCGCCGCATAGCCGTGCCCGGCGAAATAGTGGTGCATTGGCTCGTCCCGGCCGCGCGTGCCGTCGCTCTTGCGGTAGGGAATGTATTCGAGGATCGCCGGCACCGGCTTCTGCTCGGCATCCGCCGGCAGCCACATGCGGGCCGAGAGGCGGCACCCGTCCTTCAGCGTGATCCAAAAATGCTCGACGCGGCGGACGGAATTGGAGAAGTTCTGGATCACGGTCATGACGGCCTGTTCCCGGCAGTGTTGCGGTTTCGCCGCCGCAACCCTATCCGCAGTTCACGCCGGTAACAACCGGGGAGACGCTAGGCCGACTTCTGCTTCCGCTTGGCCAGAACCTCGTCCAGCCATTCGATGCGCATCTCCGGCACCGAGGAGATCAGCCGCTCGGTATAGGGATGGAACGGCGGCGAGAAGATCTGCGGCGTCGGCCCCTGCGCCACGATCTCGCCGCGCAGCATCACCGCCGTCCGATGGGCGATCCGGCGCACGATCCCGAGATCATGGGTGATGAACAGGTAGGCGACGCCGAGATCGTCCTGCAGCCGCTTCAACAGCTTCAGGATGTCTTCCGCGACGAGCTGGTCGAGCGCCGAGGTCGGCTCGTCGCAGATGATGAGGTCGGGTTCCGCCGCCAGCGCGCGGGCGATGCAGACGCGCTGCTTCTGGCCTCCGGAGAGCGCCGTGGTCAGCCGGTCGGCATAGTCCTCGGGCAGGCCGACCTGGGTGAGCAGCTGCGCCACCCGCTTCTTCACTTCGGCCGCCGAATGGTTGTAGTAGAACTGGATCGGCCGGCCGATCACCTCGCCGATCTTCTGCCGCGGATTGAGCGCGACGTCCGGCTGCTGGTAGATGAACTGGATGCGCTTCAGGTCGTCCTTCGGCCGCTGCTTCAGGGCCGGCGGCAGCTCGCGGCCGGCAAACTTCACCGATCCCGACTTCCGCGGCAGCAGCCCGACGATCAGTCGCGCCAGCGAACTCTTTCCCGACCCGGACTCGCCGACCACGGCGACCGTCTCGCCGCGCGCCACCGAAATGGAGACGTTATTGACGGCGACGAAGGTCTCGTAGAGGCCGAGCGCGTTGGTGACCTCGAGCAGCGGCTCGGAATGCACCACGGCCAGCTCGCCGGCGATCTTGTCGGCGGCCTTGCGCTCGCTGACCAGGGCGCGGGCATATTCGGTATCCGGCGACATCAGGATGTGCTCAGTGGTGCCGAGCTCCACCATCTTGCCGCGGCGCAGCACCATGATCCGGTCCGCGACCTGGGCCACCACGGCGAGGTCGTGGGTGATGTAGAGCGCCGCCAGGCGGTATTCCTGGATCAGCTTCTTGATCAGCGCCAGCACCTCGATCTGGGTGGTCACGTCGAGCGCGGTCGTCGGCTCGTCGAACACCAGGATGTCCGGCCGGCAGGACATCGCCATCGCCGTCATCGCGCGCTGCAGCTGCCCCCCCGAGACCTGGTGCGGATAGCGGTCGCCGAACTTCTCCGGGTTCGGCAGGTCGAGGGCCTTGAACAGCTCGAGCGCCCAGGCCTGCGCCTCCGCCTTGGTCATCAGCCCGTGCTGGATCGGCATCTCGCAGACCTGGTCGATGATGCGGTGGGCCGGGTTGAAGGACGCAGCGGCACTCTGGGCGATATAGGCGATGCGCTTGCCGCGCATGTCGCGGCGGCCTTCCGCCGGCAGGTCGCGCACGCTCTTGCCGTCGACCTCGACGACGCCGCCGGTGATCCTGCAGCCGGCACGCGCATAGACCATCGACGCCAGGCCGATCGTAGACTTGCCGGCGCCGCTTTCGCCGATCAGCCCCAGCACCTCGCCGCGCTGCAGCTCGAGCGAGACGTCGTCGACCAGGATCGTGCCGTTGATCGACTCGATGCGAAGGTTCTTTACCTTGAGGACTGATTCTTCGGTCACTGGCTTACATCTCCGCCGAGGCGCCAGAGGGACGCGCGTTGATCGAGAGGATCCAGTCGACGATCAGGTTCACGCCGATGGTCATGGTGGCGATCATCATCGCGGGCCACAGCGGCGCCGGCAGGCCGAAGCCGATGGCGCGGCCGTTCTCGCGCACCATGCCGCCCCAGTCGGCGAGCGGCGGCTGGATGCCCAGGCCGAGGAAGCTCAGCCCCGCGACGAAGAGGAAGTTGAAGCAGAAGCGCAGGCCGAACTCCGAGATCATCGGCGGCATGGCATTGGGCAGGACCTCGCGCCGGATGATCCAGGCCAGGCCCTCGCCCCTGAGCCTCGCCGCCTCGACATATTCGAGCACGACCAGGTTCATCGCGACCGCGCGGGCCAGGCGGAACACCCGGGTCGAGTCCAGGATGGCAATGGTGAGGATCAGGGTGCCCAGGGACGACCCGAACATCGACAGGATGATCAGCGCGAAGACCAGCAGCGGGATCGACAGCATGACGTCGACGATGCGCGACAGGATCTGGTCGATCACCTTGCCGCCGACCGCCGCCAGCAGGCCCAGGGTGGTGCCGATCAGGAACGACAGGATGGTGCAGACGATGGCCACGCCGATGGTGGTGCGCGCGCCGTACATCACCCGGGACAGCAGGTCGCGGCCGATGTTGTCGGTGCCCAGCCAGAAGGCGCTCGAGGACGGCGACCATGGCGTGTCGGAGACGGAATCGGCCTCGCCGTAGGGGGCGATCCAGGGCGCGAAGATGGCCACGAACACAAACAGCCCGACGATCGCGATACCGACCCAGGCCGACGTCGTCGGCTTATATCCAAGGATTTTCATCGGCCCCCTCTATCGCGGCTTGCGCAGCCGGGGATTGACCAGGATCCCCAGGACATCCGCGACGGTGTTGAGAATGACGAAGGCGCCGGCAAACACCAGGCCGCAGGCCTGCACGACCGGCAGGTCGCGCTTGGTGACGCCGTCGACCATGTACTGCCCGACGCCGGGATAGACGAAGACGGTCTCGATCACGACGACACCGACGATGAGGTAGGCGAGATTGAGCGCGATGACGGTGATGATCGGCGCGGCGGCATTGGGCAGCGCATGGACGAAGACGACCCGCGCGCGCGACAGGCCCTTCAGGAACGCCATCTCGATGTAGGGCTGCGACATGATCGACAGCACCGACGAGCGGGTCATGCGTAACATGTGGGCGGTGACCAGCATAGTGAGGGTGACGGCGGGCAGTGCCACGACGTAGAGGCGCTCGCCGACGCTCATGTCGGAAAACACGGTGGAGAGCGACGGGAACCAGTGGGTCTTCACCGCCATGAACAGGATCAGCACGTAGGCGATGAAGAATTCCGGCACCGATATCGCCGCCAGCGAGATGATGTTGGCTGCGCGGTCGATCCACTTCCCCTCGTTGATCGCCGCGACGATGCCGAGGCCGACGGCCAGCGGCACCGCGATGATCGCCGCGTAGCCGGCCAGGAACATGGTGTTGTCGAATTTCGGCGCGAGCGTCGTCAGGATGTCGCGCTTGTTGGTCAGCGCGACGCCGAGGTCGCCGCGCAGGGCGTTGAACAGCCATTCCAGGTAGCGGACATAGGCCGGCCGGTCGAGCCCCAGTTCGTGGCGGAAGACGGCGAGAGTTTCGGGCGTTGCGCCCTGCCCCAGGACCGCGCTGGCGACGTCGCCCGGCAGGATCTCGGTGGCGGCGAAAATCAGGATACTGACGGCAAGCAAGGTGAGAAGACCGAGGACGACCCGACCAATTATAATTCGTAGCATCGAGCCGCCCCCGGTCTTTTCAGTTCTTGTCCCGCTGTATTAGGCGAACCAGCCTTTTTCAGCGATGCGGTTGTCGTTCATGTCGTAGCGGGCATGGGGTTCGTTGCCCATGACCTTCTTGGAATAGCCATCGAGATAGTCGGTGATGGCGAAGCAGATGAAGCCGCCGTCGTCGGCGATCATCGCCTGGGCCTTCCAGTACAGTTCCTTGCGCTTGGCCTGGTCGGTCTCGACCCGGGCATCCTTGATGAGCTTCTGGAACTCCGGCACCTTCCAGTTGGTGTCGTTCCAGTCGGACGCCTCGCCGAAGACCTGGGTAAAGGCCTGGTCGGCCGACATACGACGGCCCCAGTACACGGCGCAGAACGGCACCTTGAGCCAGACGTTGTCCCAGTAGCCGTCGCCCGACACCTTCTTGACGTCGATGTTGATGCCGGCCTTCTTCGCCGATTCCTGATAGAGCTGTGCGCAGTCCACGGCCGAACCCCAGGCGCCTTCCGACGTCTGCAGTTCGATCGGCATGGAAACACCGGCCTTCTTGAAGAAATGCGCAGCCTTGTCGGGGTCGTACTTAATCTGCGGCATTTCGGTGTTGTAGAAGGGGTTCAGGGCATCGAGGTTGTGGTCGTTGCCGGGCACCGCGAAGCCGCCATAGACCTGCTCGATGATCTTGTCGCGGTCGATCGCGTATTTCAGCGCCGTCCGCAGATCCTTGTTGGTATAGGGCTCGTCGGTGACGCGGTCGACGAAGCAGAACCGGTTGCCGGTGCCCTTGGTCCGGACGATGTTCAGGTTCGGGTCGGCCATCAGCAGCTTCACCGTGCGGGCGTCCATGCGGTTGGCCGCATCGATCTCGCCCGACTGCAGCGCCGCGGTGCGGGCCGCGACGTCCTGGATGTTGCGCAGTTCGACGGTGTCGAAGTTGCCGCGCCCCGGCTTCCAATAGTCACCGCGGTTCTTGAAGACCAGGCGCACGCCCGGCTCGAAGCTTTCCAGGGTGTAGGCGCCGGTGCCGATCGGCTTCTGCCAGTCGGTGAAGTCCTTCGGCACCACGACGAGGTGGTAGTCGCCGAGGATGACCGGGAAGTCGGCGTTGCCGCTGGACAGTGTGATGCCGACCTGGGTCGGCGAGAGCGCCTTGATTTCCTTGATCTGCTCGAGAATGCCCTTCGCCGGCGACTTGGTTTCGCCGCGATGGATCTGGATCGAATAGATGCAGTCGTCGGCGTCGAGCGCCTTGCCGTTGGAGAACTTCACGCCCTGGCGGACGTTGAACACCCATTCGGCGGCGCCCGGCTTCACTTCCCAGCTCTCGAACAGCTCGCCGGTCGGATTGCCCGAGGCATCGAACTCGATAAGGCAGTTCATACAGGCCAAGGAGGCCGCAATCATCACCGAGTCAGCATAGGTGCGCGGATCGAGCGAATCGCTCGGCGAGCCGCCTTCCATGCCCAGCTTCAGCGTGCCGCCCTTCTTCGGCTCGGCGGCCCAGCCGGCCTTCACCATGATCCCGCTGGCAAGGGCGGTCGAGATGCCCAGAGCCGCGGCGCCGCGCAGAAACTCGCGCCGGCTGGCACGCCCCGACAGGGCAGCCTGTTGCAATACTTCCCACTGATTCATCGATTTTCTCTCCCTTCGCGCCAAACCGACGGATCCCATACCCGAGCGGCGGCCAAGCCTCGCGACACTTTGTGTGTCGTGTTACGTTTTCTTAATCTCAACTATGCAGAAAGACTGCACACCCCGCAATACTGCAGAATCTGCCATTCCAATTAATCACCGGCTCATGACCGCGGGTCATGCCCGCTGCAGCGGCGGGATGCATTTCCCGCGGCCGCGCAGGAGCCGTCGCACACGAGATCGTGTCCGCTGCCGCAGCGTTCGTAAGGTGTGTTGCGGCGACCGGCAGCGCCGGCGCCGAGCCCAAGACAGGGACGATCCCGTCACCGCCGCAACGTGATTCAGTCCTAGCCGCGCGGATCCCCTCGTGACGCACCATACCGCTCCCCAGCCGGTAGACGGGCGATTTTTTTGCCCGCTTGATTGCGGGAGATCCTAAAGGCGAAGTCCGGCCGCATTCAATCGTCAGCGTCGGACACTGGTGCTTCTGCGCCATGCCGCGGGCTTTGCCCGCCGGAATGCGGGATTTCCGGCGGCGCGCTTCCGCCCGCTTCCGCCTGCCGCTGCCTGGGTTGCCATTTTGCGACACGGGCATTAGATATATCGACATAGCCATGGAGGATACCGGATGCTGGTCGCCCCGACCATCGATGCGCCGCAGAGGCTGGGTTTCCTGCTGGTGCCGCAGTTCTCCATGCTGGCGTTCGTCTCCGCCATCGAGCCGCTGCGGGTCGCCAATCGCCTAGCCGGCCGGGATCTCTATCGCTGGGACATCATCTCCCGCGACGGGCAGTCGATCGCCGCTTCCAACGGCATGTCCCTGGTCGCCGACCGCTCGATCGCCGACGCCTCCGGCTATCCGCTGGCGGTGATCTGTGCCGGTTTCGACCCCGAGCAATATTATGACCGGCGGCTCAAGAACTGGCTGCAGCGGCTGAACAGCGAGAACGCCGACCTGGGGGCCATGGACACCGGCAGCTTCCTCCTCGCCAGGGCCGGCCTCCTCGACGGCTACCGGGCGACAACCCATTGGGAAAGCTTGGATAGCTTCCGCGAGACCTTCCCCAAGGTCGAGGCCGAGAACGCCCTCTTCATCATGGACCGCAACCGCCTGACCTGTGCCGGCGGCACCGCGGCGCTCGACATGATGCTGCATCTCATCTCGCTGCAGCATGGGCATCGCCTGGCGGCGGCGGTGTCCGAGCAGTTCATCCATGCCCAGATCCGCGATCCCCGCGACCGGCAGCGCATGGAGCCGCGCATCCGCCAGGGCATCACCCATAGCGGCCTCGCCCGCGTCATCGCCCTGATGGAGAGCAATCTCGAGGATCCGCTGGGCTCGGAGGCCCTCGCCGCCGCCGCGGGCATGTCGCTGCGCCAGCTCGAGCGGGTCTTCGACCGGCATTTCGGCATGAGCCCGCGCCGCTACTACCTGGACCTGCGGCTGCAGCGCGCCCGGGCCCTGCTGCAGTACACCGACCTGCCGGTGGTGGAAATCGCGGTCGCCTGCGGCTTCGGCTCGGCGGCGCATTTCTCCCGGTCCTACCGCGCCTGGGCCGACAAGGCGCCCTCGACCGAGCGGCGCCGGGTCGAGGCCGGCATCATGCCGGCGATGCGCTAGCGGGTCGGGCGAAATCCAGGCTCCCGGCGCCGCGGCGGATTTCTGCAAGGCGGTGTCGCGATCAATCAATCCAGGCCGGTGCCAATGCCGGTAGATTCGGCCCAACTGCACGGCAGACGCGCGGCGGCAGGCCGGGCCGGCATCCACGGGAGAACCAGCATGAACTACGAAGTGATCGTCACCTGCGCCGTGACCGGTGCCGGCGACACCGTCGGCAAGCACCCCGCCATTCCGGTGACGCCGAAGCAGATCGCCGAGGCGGCGATCGAGGCCGCCAAAGCCGGCGCGACCGTCGCCCATTGCCACGTCCGCGATCCGCAGACCGGCAAGGGCAGCCGCGACGTCAACCTCTACCGCGAGGTGGTCGACCGGATCCGCTCCTCCGACACCGATGTCATCATCAACCTGACGGCGGGCATGGGCGGCGATCTCGAGATCGGCGCCGGCGAGGATCCGTTCAAGTACGGCAAGGCGACCGACCTGGTCGGCCCGATGACCCGCCTCGCCCATGTCGAGGCGCTGCTGCCCGAGATGTGCACGCTGGACTGCGGCACGCTGAACTTCGGCGACGGCGACTATACCTACATCTCAACCCCGAACATGCTGCGCGCCGGGGCAAAGAAGGTGAAGGAACTGGGCGTGAAGCCGGAGCTGGAGATCTTCGACACCGGCCACCTGTGGTTCGCCAAGCAGATGGTGAAGGAAGGCCTGTTCGACGGCGCCCCGCTGTTCCAGCTCTGCCTCGGCATCCCCTGGGGCGCGCCGGCGGATACCACGACGATGAAGGCGATGGTCGACAACCTGCCGGAAGGCGCCCTCTGGGCCGGCTTCGGCATCGGCCGGATGCAGATGCCGATGGTCGCCCAGGCGATGCTGCTCGGCGGCAACGTCCGCGTCGGCCTCGAGGACAACATCTGGCTCGACAAGGGCGTGCATGCCTCGAACGCCTCGCTGACCGAGCGCGCGGTCGAGATCATCCACCGCCTCGGCGCCCGTCCGCTGACCCCGGCGGAGGGCCGCAAGAAGCTCGGCCTGAAGCCCCGCAAGTAACCGAACCAGAGCGAAGCGAGTCCCCCATGATCCAAGCGGAAAACATCAAGACCTGCGCCATCATCGGCACCGGCGTCATCGGCAGCGGCTGGGCCTCGCGCTTCCTCGCCAGCGGCCTCGACGTGGTCGCCTGGGACCCGGGCAAGGGCGCCGAGGCGCAGCTGCGCGCTAACGTCGCCAATGCCTGGCCCGCACTCCAGCGCGTCGGGCTGAAGCCGGGCGCCTCCCAGGGCCGCCTCAAATTCGTCGCCACCATCGCCGAGGCGGTGAAGGACGCCGACTTCATCCAGGAAAGCGCCCCGGAGAACGAGGAGCTGAAAAAGAAGCTGCATGCCGAGATCACCGCGGCGGCGAAGCCGGACGCGATCATCGGCTCCTCCACTTCGGGCCTGCTGCCCTCCGACTTCTATGTCAACGCGCGCAATCCCGAGCGCTGCCTGGTCGGCCATCCGTTCAACCCGGTCTACCTGCTGCCCCTGGTCGAGGTCTGCGGCAGCAAGTGGACGACCGACGCCGCCAAGCAGACGGCGATCGCCTTCTACAAGAGCCTCGGCATGCGGCCGCTGCATGTCCGCAAGGAGGTCCCCGGCTTCCTCGCCGACCGCCTGCTGGAGGCGGTCTGGCGCGAGGGCATGCACATGGTCAACGATGACTATTGCACCACCGGCGAGCTCGACGATGCGATCCGCTTCGGCTTCGGCATCCGCTGGTCTTTCTTCGGCATGTACATGATCTACCACATGGCCGGCGGCGAGGCCGGCATGCGGCACTTCATGGAGCAGTTCGGCCCGGCCCTGGACCTGCCCTGGACCCACCTGAAGGCGCCGAAGCTCACCCCGGAAATCATCGACAAGATCGTCGACGGTACCGAGAAGCAGGCCGGCAAGCATTCGATCAAGGAGCTCGAGCGGCTGCGCGACGACTGCATCATCAGCGTCATCGGCGCGATCACCGAGGCGAAGGGCCGCCACGGCTGGAAATACGAGGACTGAACCGGCCATCTCCGGGCGCGCCCCCTAAGCGGGCCCGGCGGCTGCCACGGACCCCGCCCTCCCCGCCACCGGGAGGGCGCGCATCGGGAATGAAGCGACATGAGCGGCAAACTCCTAGTCCTCCACCGCGAAATCGTCCAGCCGGCCTATGTCGACTACAACAACCACCTGAACGACGGCTACTACATGGTCATCTTCAGCAACGCCACCACCGCGCTGATGGACTACATCGAGCTCGGCGAGCGCCAGCGCGCGGCGACCAGGTGCTCGCTGTTTACCGCCGAGACCCACATCAACTACCTGCAGGAAGTGAAGGGCGGCACCGAGGTCAGGGTGGAGACCCAGATGCTCGGCTTCGACGCCAAGCGCCTGCACATCTTTCACACCCTGCACCGCGGCGACGAGGCCGAGGCGGCGGCGACCAACGAGCAGATGCTGCTGCACATGGACATGAGCGGGCCGCGCACCGCGCCGTTCCAGGCCAACGTGCAGGCGATCCTGGAGCGGATCTGGGAGGCGCACCGGGACCTGCCGCGGCCGCGGAATGCCGGGCGGGCGATCGCCATGCCGGTGAAGGCCGGCTAGATGCCGGAAGGCGGCAACGAGGACGGGCCTTCCGGGACGGGAAGGCGACAGGGTGAGGAAACGAAAACATGGACTTCGCGCTCAGCAGTGAACAGCAGATGCTGGTGGAGGCGATGCGCGCCTTCGTCGAGGCCGAGCTCGTGCCCTACGAGAACGAGGTCGAGAAGACCGACGAGGTCCGCCCGGAGCTGATCAAGCAGATCCACGCCCGCGCGATCAAGGCCGGCTTCTATGCGGCCAACATGCCCGAGGAGCTCGGCGGCGGCGGCCTCGATCACATGGGCCTGACGCTGATCGAGCGCGAACTCGGCCGCACCAGCTTCGCCCTGCAATACGCTGTGCACCGCCCGAGCAACATCCTGCGCGCCTGCAACGACGAGCAGAAGCAGCGCTACCTGCTGCCGACCATCCGCGGCGAGCGCATCGAGTGCCTCGGCATCACCGAGCCCAATGCCGGCTCGGACGTGCGCTCGATGCAGACCCGGGCCGAGGCGCAGGGTGACGACTTCGTCATCAACGGCACCAAGCATTTCATCTCCTATGCCGATGTCGCCGACTACATCATCCTGTTCGCCGCCAGCGGCGTCGAGGAGACCAAGCGCGGGCCGAAGAAGCTGATCACCAGCTTCCTGGTCGACAAGGACACGCCGGGCCTGACGGTGACCCGCGGCTCGCGCTCGGTCAGTCACCGCGGCTTCCAGCATTGCGAGCTCGCCTTCGACAACTGCCGGGTGCACAAGCGCCAGGTCCTCGGCGAGGTGCATCACGGCTTCGACGTCGCCAATACCTGGCTCGGCGCCACCCGCCTGACCGTCGCCACCCAATGCGTCGGCCGGGCGCAGCGGGCGCTGGAGATGTCGACGCAATGGGCCGCCACCCGCCGGCAGTTCGGCCAGGCCATCGGCAAGTTCCAGGGCGTCTCGTTCAAGCTCGCCGACATGGCGACCGAGATCCAGGCCGCCGAGCTGCTGGTCCTGCTCGCCGCCTGGAAGACCGACCAGAAGACCGTGCAGGACCAGGACTACGCCATCGCCAAGCTCTATGCGACCGAGATGCTGGCCCGGGTCACCGACCAGGCGGTGCAGATCTTCGGCGGCATGGGCTTGATGGAGGAGACCGGCATCGAGAAGCTGTGGCGCGACGCCCGCGTCGAGCGCATCTGGGACGGCACCTCGGAGATCCAGCGCCACATCATCTCCCGCGCCTTGCTGCGGCCGCACGAGGCCTGACCCGCTGCAACGAGCGACGGGGCGGTGCTATTCCGGTCGATCGGAAAAACCCTGCGCATCCTCACGCATTCGTGACCCTTCACGAGCCTGTGACGTAACAGCTTTGTCACGGGCCGGATGCCGTCGACTCACCTAATGATTCCGGCATGGGTCCGCGCAGAAGAACGCGGATCGTAGCGAGGGGCGATATCATGCATCCGGAACGACCGACCAGCACTCTCAAATCCACCATCACCGGCGCCGCGACCCTGGCGCTGCTTCTCGGCCAGATGGCATCTGCCGCCCATGCCGACAAGCCCTATTGGGCGCAGGGCAATAACGGCCACGGCAATCATCACGCCAAGCACCATGACGACGAGGGCGGCGAAGGCGGCGAGCGCGGCGACGATGACGACGACTACCGCCGCGGCTACGTGGTCTACCAGCCGGTCCCGGTCTATCAGGTCCCGGTCTACCAGCAGCCGGTCTATTACGGCGGAAACCTGCTGCGCTGCCGCGGCGCGCTGGCGGGTGCGGCGGTCGGCGGTGCGACCGGCGCGGTGCTCGGCTCGGAACTGGGCCACGGCAAGGACGCGGTGATCGCCGGCGGCGCCATCCTCGGTGTGCTGCTCGGCGCCACGGTCGGCGGGGCGATCGACGACGACGACCGCGCCTGCGCCGGCAATGCCATGGCTTATGCCCCGGTCGGGCGGCCGATCTACTGGGAGAACCCGGGTGCCGGCATCGCCTATCAGGTGGTGCCGGTGCGCCAGTACTTTGCCTATGGCCTGCCCTGCCGCGACTACACCGCCAAGGCGAAGATCGGCGGGCGCAACCAGCGCATCCACGGCACCGCCTGCCAGCAGCCGGACGGCAGCTGGCGCATCGCCGGCTGATCCGCCCCGCTTCCGACGCCCCCACTTCCGCCGCCGGCCGACGGCAAGGCCCTGCCGGCGGCGGAATGCCCCTCACCGCCATCTGGATTATCTCGCCGCAGAGGCGTTTTGGCGCGCCACGCGGCGGTTCCCCTGAGGTCGGTTTGCACCTAGATTCATCCCGTGACCGGTGCCATTGCGCCGGCCGAACGGAGGCGCCGATCATGCCGGCCATCACCAATGCCGATCCTGGCAAGATCGATCTCGATCGCCACTTCGTGCCGGTGGATTTTTCCGACCGCTTCGCCTTCCTCTTCGTGAAGTTCCTGCGCTTCTTCGCCGATACCTTCTTCTCCAAGCGCTATGGCCATCGGGCCGTGGTGCTGGAGACGGTTGCGGCGGTCCCCGGCATGATCGGTGGCATGCTGACCCATCTGCGCTCCCTGCGCCGCATGCAGGACGATCACGGCTGGATCAAGACCCTCCTCGACGAGGCCGAGAACGAGCGCATGCATCTGATGACCTTCATCGAGATCGCCAAGCCCAATTGGCTGGAACGGCAGCTCGTGCTCCTGGTCCAGGGGATCTTCTTCAATGCCTTCTTCGTCCTCTACTTGCTGGCGCCGAAGACGGCGCACCGGGTGGTCGGCTATTTCGAGGAAGAGGCGGTGTTCAGCTACAGCCAGTATCTGCAGGAGATCGATGCCGGGCGTCATGCCAACCTGCCGGCACCGAAGCTGGCGATCGACTATTGGGGTCTGGCGCCGGGGGCGACCTTGCGGGATGTCGTGCTGGTGGTCCGCGCCGACGAGGCCGGGCATCGGGACGTCAACCATGGCTTTGCCAACCACCTGGTCCAGGCCGCCTGACGGCATCGGCTTAGGACTCCCTGCTTAACCGATTGCCGGGCAACGCTTTCATCCGCCTGCCCGGCACCGGGGCCAACTACGTTAACGAGACCTTAACGCCCCATGGTTTAAGCTCATGCGTAGTAAAATCCTTTCAAACTTGACCCAATTGTGTGTGCTTTAGTCCTAGCTGCCGATTGATCGCCATCAGCGCCAAGCGCAGTTATAGGGGGCACAGACGCGAGGTTACCGGTTAGCAAGATGGCGCAGCAGATTCTCGCAGGTCACTATCAGCTCCAGATCGACGGACACCGCCTGGTGGTCCGCGACCAGCAGGGCCAGGTCGTCGAGACCATGGACAACGTCGAGACCGGGTCGGAAGTGCGCCTCCCCGACGGCACCACGATCAGCGCCGCCGCCCTCGCTGACGCCCTCTTGAACCCGCGGATCACCGAGATCGATACCGCCGCCGGCGCCGCCGAGCCGGTAGCCGCCACCGGCGTCGAGAGCGACGGCGGACTCGGCCTCACCGCCTATGTCCCGGGCGTCAGCATCGGCGGCCTCACCGCCGTCGGCCGCCTGGACGCCACCGATCTCGGCTTCGGCGAGACCGAATTCACCGACGGCCAGGCCTTTGCCGACCGCGCCGCCTATTACAAGATGCTGCCCGCCGCCGGCGAGGCATCGACCTATGCCCCGATCGCCGAGGTCCTCGGCGTCGCGACCGGCGAGGACAGCCCCGTCAACGGCGCGGTGCTGGCGACCGATCGCGACCAGGACCCGCTCGGCTACACCCTGGTCGACGGCCCGGCGCATGGCAGCCTGCAATTCGCCGCCGACGGCACCTTCACCTACAAGCCGGATGCCGATTTCAGCGGCACCGACAGCTTCACCTACCGCGCCAATGACGGCAGCCATGACAGCAACGTCGCCGCCGTGAACATCACGGTCACGCCGATCGACGATGCGCCGGTGGTGGTCGACGATGCCTTCACCATCGCCGAGGACGTCGACCTTGCCGGCGCGGTGAACGGATCCGACGTCGACGGCGACAAGCTGACCTATGCCATCGTCGATGCGCCGCTGCATGGCGCGATCGACTTCAACGCCGACGGCACCTTCACCTACAAGCCGGACGCCGACTTCAACGGCAGCGACAGCTTCACCTACCGCGCATCCGACGGCAGCCTCGACAGCAACCTCGGCAGGATCGACATCACCGTGACCGCGGCCAACGACGCGCCCGAGGCCGACGACGCCGCCCTGGTGCTCTACGAGGACGCCACCTTCTTCGCCGCGGTCCACGCCCAGGACGCCGACGGCGACGCGCTCGGCTACACGCTGGTCGACGCGCCGCTGCACGGTATCCTGCTGTTCAATCCCGACGGCAGCTTCGCCTACACGCCGGATGCCGACTATGCCGGCAGCGACAGCTTCACCTTCCGCGCCAGCGACGGCAGCCTGGACAGCAACACCGCGAAGATCGACCTCACCGTCGTCGGCGTCAACGACGCGCCGGTGGCGGCGGATGCGGCTCTCGCCACCGGCGAGGACAGCCCGGTCTCCGGCCAGGTCGTCGCCCACGACGTCGACAGCCCGGCGCTCGGCTACACCATCGTCGACGCCCCGCAGCACGGCACCGTCCAGTTCAACGCCGACGGCAGCTTCAAGTACACGCCGAACGCCAACTACAGCGGCACTGACACCTTCACCTATCGCGCCTCCGACGGCAGCCTGGTCAGCAACGCCGCCAAGGTCGACATCACCGTGAAGCCGGTGAACGACGCGCCGGTGGTCACCGCCGTCGATGCACATGGCGATGTGCATATCGTCGACATCAACAATGCTCAGAAGCTGTATGGCACCTACTCGATCGGCGACTACCTGGCCTCCGCCGGCAAGGAGAGCACCGCCATCGACGCCAACATGGTCAACGGCGTCGACACCAGCAGCCTGACACTCAGCCAGGCCACCGAGATGAAGGTGAGCTTCCTCAGCGAGGGCGCCGGCTACCGCAGCATGGTCGGCACCTATACCTTCGACGACAAGGGCAACATCGATCCGGCCAGCCTCAAGCTGCTCTGGCTCGACGGCACGGCGGTGAAGGAGAACACCGCCAATTCCGCCATGGTCAAGGATTTCCTCGGCAACAGCCAGCCCGGCACGGTATCGCTGGGCCAGCTGCCGGCCGGCACCCAGACCGGCTTCTTCATCATCTCCGACGGCGCGTCGAATGCCGCCAACAAGGCGCTGATCGCTGGCGTCGCCGGGGTCAATGCCGGCAGCGACAACTATGCCGGCGACCTTGCCGCGATCAACCAGAAGCTCGGCGTCACCTTGGACGCCTACGGAAACGGCCACATCACGGTGAACGGCACGGCGCTCAACGGCAACACCTACTTCACCCACGACGCGGTGCTCAACACCGACGCCAACAGCAACGACATGCTGCACGCGATCTCCGGCATCACCTCGAAGAACGACGGCAAGCTCTACATCGGCTTCGAGGACCTGGCCGGCGGCGGCGACAAGGACTACAACGACATCATCATCGCGGTCGACATCGGCAGCTACAACGTGAACCGGCTGACCCAGGGCGTCGCCCAGCCCACCGTCCACATCACCGATGTCGACAGCACCACCCTCGCCAATGCGACGGTGACCACCACCGGCTTCCACGCCGGCGACCATCTGAACGTTCCCAGCAGCGCGCTGTTCGACGTCACCGTCACCGCCAACGGCAACGATACCGTCATCCAGGTCGTCGCCAAGTCGGGCGCGGAATCGATCGCCAGCTTCGAGAACTTCCTCAACGGCATCTTCTTCTCCTCCTCGAGCATCGAGGAAGGCAGCCGGACCGTGCACTATGCGGTGACCGATGCCGGCGGCGCCCATTCCAACATCGGCGACGCCCAGATCCAGCTGACCGCGAGCTACGACATCTCCGCCAGCCAGCTCGGCGGGCGGACGGCGCTCGGCGCCGGCGACGACACGCTGCACCTGAACCAGACGATGTCGTCGCATCTCGATCTCGGCAGCGGCTACGATACGGTGAAGTTCGAGCAGGCCAACATGGGCTTCGGCCATGCCGATGCGGCCAAGCTGCAGAACGTCGAGGCGATCGACGCCTCGGGCTACGGCAAGAACGTGGTGACGCTCTCGATCGACGACGTGCTGACCATGTCGGACAGCAAGCACCACCTGACCGTGGTTGGCAATACCGGCGATTCGCTGACCCTGGTCGGCGATGGCACCAGCCACTGGCAGGTGACCGGCAGCGACGCCGCCTTCACCACCGTCGCCTTCGACAACGGCGTGCACCAGGCGGTGATCGTGGTCAGCAACGAGCTCAGCCTGACCGTCAGCTGAGCCCGCCGCCGGTCGCGGTCGCGCGCTACCTGCCCTTGAAATTCGCCTTGCGCTTCTCGGCGAAGGCCCTGACGCCTTCCTTCGCGTCCTCCGAGACCAGGGCCCGCTCGTAGGTTTGCATCTTGCCGCTGCGGATCAGCTTGAAGCAGTCCTGGATGCTGACCGAATCCATCTCGCGCAGGCATTCCTTCAGCGCCTGGATGGTCAGCGGCGCGCCGCCGGCGATCATCTCCGCCCAGTCGCGCGCCGTCTCCATCAGCTTCTCCTTCGGCACCACCTTGTTCACCATGCCGTAGTGATGCGCCTCCTGCGCCGACATGCGCCGGCCGATCAGCAGCATCTCCATGGCGATGTTGTAGGGCAGGCGCCGCGGCACCCGCTGGATGCCGCCGGAATCCGGGATGATGCCGAGCGGCAGTTCCGGCAGCGCGAACTCGACATGCTCGGCGCAGATGATCAGGTCGCAGGCGATGGCAAGCTCCCAGCCGCCGCCCAGCGCCACGCCGTTCAGCGCCGCGATCACCGGCTTGTTGAGGTCCCAGAGCTCGGTGAGGCCGGCGAAGCTGCCCGGGCCGTAGTCGGTATGCCACCACTTGCCGACCTCCTGGTTCTTGTCGGCCGCCTTCAGGTCCCAGCCGGCCGAGAAGATCTTCTCCCCCGCCGCGGTGATGATGCCGACCCGGAGCTCCGGATCGTCGCGCAGCGTGCAGAAGGCCTCGCCCAGGCGCTTGCTGGTCTCGATGTCGATCGCATTCACCTTCGGCCGGTCGAGGGTGACCTCGAGCACATGGCCGCGGCGTTCGACCTTGACGGGATTTTGCATCTTTGCCTCCTGGGGAAATCGGATGTCTCAACCGCTATCATGCACCGGAAGCGCGAATTGAGGGAATACGACATTCGCTCGATCCCGGGCGACATGGCCGGCTGCGGCCGCGGCCTAGGATTGCCATCCGCCCGGCAGTTAAGTATCTAGGGCCGGCAACAGAATGTCGAGGACCCGTGGATTCGCTCGAAGACCTGTTGAGCGCCAGCGCCAAGGGGGAGCAGGCCGCCTTCGCGGCGCTCTACGACGTGGCCGCACCGCAACTATTCGGCCTCGCCCTGCGTATTCTGAAGCGGCGCGACTGGGCCGAGGACGTGCTGCAGGAGGCGCTGCTGGCGGCCTGGCGGCATGCGGCGGAGTACCGGCGCGATCTCGGCTCGGCCAAGGCCTGGCTCTGCACCATCCTGCGCAACCGCGCCCTCGACCGGCTGCGCCGCGAGAGCAAGGGCCGGGTGACCGAGGGCGGCGATGCCCTGCCGGAGATCGCCGACGATGCGCCCTCGCCGCTCGACAATGCGCTGGCCGGCTCGGCGGCGCGGCAGCTGCACAACTGCCTCGAGGCGCTGGAGGCGACGCAGAAGCGGGCGATCCTCCTCGCCTATTTCGACGGGCTGACGCATGAGGAACTGGCGGTCCGGCTGAAGTCGCCGCTGGGAACGGTCAAGAGCTGGGTCCGCCGCGGCCTGACACGATTGAAAGGTTGTCTGGAGCCATGAGCGATACCACGTCGCCGGGTCAGCCGATGGAGCCGGAGGAACGCGATGCGCTGGCCGGGGAATACGTGCTCGGCACGCTGAGCGGCAAGGTGCACCAGGCCTTCGAGGCGCGGCTGCGCGCCGATCCCGGACTGCAGCAGGCGGTCGCCGCCTGGACCGTCCGGCTGCAGCCGCTGGCGGATTCGGTCGATCCCGTCCTGCCGGCACCGGCCCTGCGCCGGCGCATCCTCGGGGCGGTGGCAGGCGATGTTGCGCCGCTGCGCCCGGGCGAGGCGAAGCGCTGGCTGGCCTGGACCCTCGGCCTTTCCGCCCTCGGCGCCGTCGCCGCGGCGCTCATCGTCTTCCTGATCTGGCCGAAGGCGCCGGACATCGGCGGCTATGCCATGCTGCGCGACAAGGGCGGGAAGTCGGTGCTGGCCTTCCAGGTCGACCACGCCCACAAGGAGCTGGTCGTGAAGGCCTCGATGCCCGAGGCCGGCGCCGGGCGCGACTACGAGCTCTGGATCATTCCCGAGGGCGGCAAGCCGAAATCCCTCGGCGTGGTGCTGGCCGGCATGCGCGACGAGCGCGGCATCCCGGCCGAGATCGTGCCCCTGGTCGCCCAGGACGTCACCCTGGCGATCAGCCTGGAGCCGGCCGGCGGATCGAAGACCGGCGCCCCGACCGGGCCGGTGCTCTATACCGGAACCCTCGACCTCACCGACACCGGCAACTGATCTTCCCGACCCGCCGACCGATTTCCGTCGCCCTGCATCCGCCGGGCCGCGCGCTGCGTTTCCTGGGTACGGCGCGGCCACATCCGGCACCGCCGAAGATGGAAACGGGAGCCGATCAGATGTCCAAGTTCATGACGCCACGACTGCAGATGCCGGCGACGCCGGCGCGCCTCGACCGCCGCCAGCTCATCCGGGCCGCCGGGGCGACCACCTTGTCCGCCGCGGCCATCGCCGTGCTCGGGGGCTGCCAGTCGATGGCCAACGCGACCATGGCCTCGGCGGGAGATGTCGAGACCCTGAACGTCGCCCTGGGCCTCGAGCACGAGGCAATCAACGCCTATCAGCTGGGCGCCGAAAGCGGCCTGCTGCAGAAGCCGGTGCTCGCCGTGGCGGTGCAGTTCCAGAGCCACCACAAGGCACATCGCGACGCCCTGGTCGCCGCCATCCGGCAGATGGGCGGCCAGCCGGTCGCCGAGAGGTCGCTGCAGGACTATGCGGCGGCGCTGAATGCCGGCAGCCTGAAGTCGCAGGCCGACGTGCTGATGCTGGCGGCCGGGCTCGAGAAGGGTGCGGCCAACGCCTATCTCGGCGTCATCCCCGCCTTCGCCGACAAGACCCTGGCGCAGGTCGCCGGCCGCCTCGCCGCCGACGAGACCATGCACTGGACGGCGCTGGCGTCGGCGCTCGGCGAGGCCCTGCCGGAGAAGGCCCTCACCTTCGGGGCGTGACACCGGGGCCATCCCCCGCCCCGCGGTTCCGTCGCGCCGCTCCGGTCGAAGCCGGCCGGCGCGGCGGGACCACCCCCGCCCCTGCCTGCACGCGTGATCCCGATGCCTCCCCGCCTGACCATGTCGCTTCGCCTGACCATGTCGCTCGCCCTTCTGCTTGCCGCCGGCGCCCGCGATTGCCTGGCCGAGGGCGATCCCGCCCGGGGCCAGGAGATCTACGCCAGCCGCTGCATCGCCTGCCACTCGGCCGAAGCCAACCGGGTCGGCCCGCGCCATCGCGGCGTCGTCGGACGCGAGGCCGGGTCGCTCGCCGACTACGCCTATTCGAAGGCCCTGAAGGCGGCGGGCTTCACCTGGACCGCGGAACGTCTCGACCGATGGCTGGCCGATCCCCAGGCGCTGGTGCCGGGCCAGAAGATGAACGTCAAGGTCGCCGATCCGCAGGCCCGCGCCGATCTCATCGCCTATCTTGAGACCCTGACCCGATAGGCGCTTGCCGGCCGGCAAGGGCTTGTCTATCAGGATCCCCGCGCCTTCTGCCGCGCATCGGAGGAACGGGAATGATCGAGCCTGTCGTGAACACAATGGTATTCCTGGCGACGATCGGCGCCGCCTTGATCGCCGGGACCTTCTTCGCCTTCTCCACCTTCGTCATGCCGGCCCTGGCGCGACTGGCGCCGGCCGCGGGCGCCGCGGCGATGCAGTCGATCAACGTGGCGGTGCTGAACCGCCTGTTCCTCGGCGTCTTCCTCGGCACCGCCGCGGTCAGCCTGGCCCTGGTCGTTGCCGCCCTCCTGCGCTGGGACGATGGTGCTGCGCCCTATCTCCTCGCCGGCGGCCTCCTCTATCTGCTCGGCAGCTTCGGGGTGACGGTCCTGCGCAACGTGCCGCTCAACGAGAGGCTCGCCGCCCTCGACGCGGCGGCCGATTCGACCGCGCCGCACTGGCGGCATTATGTCGAGCGCTGGACCGCCTGGAATCACCTGCGGACCTTGGGCTCGCTGGCGTCGCTCGGCTGTTTCATCGCCGCCTTTCCATAGCCGCCGGCCTTGTATCGAGACATGAAACCGCTGTCAGAGTGAGCCCGGTCACAGTGGCGTCACCCGCTTCGGTTTTTGGCTTGGCGACGGGTTCGCGCCGACACTAGTCTCCGCGCCCTTGCAAACTGTCACGACGGACAATCATGAATGGCATCGCGTCCTTTCACCTGCGCGCTGCAACCGTCTACGCCCTGATCGGCATGGTCTGGGGCATCCACATGGGCATGAGCGGCGACCACACGCTGTTCCCCGCCCACGCCCATCTCAACCTGCTCGGCTGGGTCTCGGTGTTTCTCTACGGCCTGTTCTTTGCCGTCTTCCCCCGGGCGGCGGCGGGAAAGCTGCCGGTGGTGCATGCGCTCGTCGCCCATTTCGGCATCGTCCTGATGATCCCGGGCGTCGCCCTGGCGGTCAGCGAAGTCGAACCCGGCGAACCCCTGGTCGGCCTCGGCTCGATCCTGGTGGTCCTGTCGATGCTGATCTTCGCCGTCATCGTCTTCCGCAACAGCGGCAAGGCCTGACAGCTTTTCGCACCCATCCGATGCCGCCGGGACGCCATCCCGGCGGCATTGCTCGGTTTATTTATAACACTCTACTACTGTGATATGAATATTTTTAACAGCCCATTGACGTTTTAAATTGACTTTCCGATATGCTTCAGGCGTCTATTTAACATGGCGATTATGATATCACATCTTTCCATGCGTATATGTAGCAGCGGAGCGCCGCGATCGAGCCGCCGCCCCGTCCCCGCTTTGGATGCAAGACCATGATGCTAGAGCAGATTTCCCAGGAACTCCCCGCCGCGACCCGGACCGCCGCCACGGTCTCCGACGGCGACTTGCAGCATCTGGCAGGTGAGCTCAATCGACGCCTCGCCGGCCTCTCGACCGAGCGGGTCATCGAGGAAGCCATCCGGGAAATCTTCCCACAGCGCCTTGCTGTGGTTTCCTCCTTCGGCACCGAGGCCGCTGTGGTTCTGCAGCTGGTCTCCCAGGTGGACCGCAGCGTGCCGATCCTGTTCCTGGAGACAGGCAAGCATTTCACCGAGACCCTGATGTACCGCGACATCCTGATCGATCGCTTCGGCTTCACCGATGCGCGCGAGATCAAGCCCGACCTCGCCGATCTTGCCCGGCTGGATGCCAAGGGCGATCTGTGGTCGATCACCCCCAACCTCTGCTGCCATATCCGCAAGGTGCTGCCGCTGGAGCGCGCCCTGAAGCCCTTCGACGCCTGGATCACCGGGCGCAAGCTCTACCAGAGTTCGACCCGCGCGGCGCTGCCGCTGGTCGAGGTCGGCGACGGGCGGATCAAGATCAACCCGCTGGCCAACTGGATGGCCGCGGACGTGCAGGAGGCGTTCAAGCGCTTCCGCCTGCCGCCGCATCCGCTGTTCGACGAAGGCTATGCCTCGATCGGCTGCGCCCCCTGCACCCGCCGGGTCGAGGCCGGCGAGGATGCCCGCGCCGGCCGCTGGGCCGGCTTCGACAAGACGGAATGCGGCATCCACACCGCCGACTACCAGATCTGACGCCGCCGGATCGGCGGACCTTTCCGGCACCTGACCTTCGGCACCCCGCCGCCCCGCCCGGGCGGCGGTTTCGCTTTTGCAGCCCGCGATCACCTCGCCTATCATCCGGCGCGGCCGCAGGCCGGCCCTTACGCCCGATCGAGTCCCCCATCCACGGTGAAATCTGCCATGTCCTCCGATTCGTCCGCGACCACGTTCGCCATCGCCCGCAAGCACACCTTCCTCGGCAAGCTCTGGGCGCTCACCTGGCCGTATTTCTGGTCGGAGGAACGCTGGATCGCCCGCGGCCTGCTGGCGGTGGTGGTGGCGCTCAGCCTCGGCCTGGTCTACATCAACGTCCAGCTCAACTACTGGAACAACGACTTCTACAACGCGCTGCAGAACAAGGACCTGGCCGAGTTCTGGAAGCAGCTGCAGAAGTTCGCCATGCTGGCCGTCGCCTATATCGTCGTCGCCGTCTACTACATCTACCTGCGGCAGATGATGCAGATCCGCTGGCGCCGCTGGATGACCCAGGACCTGCTGGCGAAGTGGCTGGCCGACCGCAGCTACTATCACCTGCAGCTCGGCGACCGCGGCGCCGACAATCCCGAGCAGCGCATCGAGACCGATGTCAGCCAGTTCACCAGCAGCTCGCTGGTGCTCTCCCTCGACCTGATGAATTCGGTGGTCAGCCTGGTGACCTTCGTCGTCATTCTCTGGACGCTGTCGGGACCGCTCGGCTTCACGCTGCTGGGGCACGAGATCAATATCCCCGGCTACATGGTCTGGGCGGCGCTGCTGTATTCGCTGGTCGGCTCGCTGCTGACCTACTGGATCGGCCGGCCGCTGGTGCAGATCAACTTCCTGCTGCAGCGCTTCGGCGCCTCCTTCCGCTTCGCCATGACCCGCCTGCGCGAGAATGCCGAGAGCGTGGCCTTCTACGGCGGCGAGCCGATCGAGCGCCAGGGCCTGTCCGCAGCCTTCGACAACATCTGGGGCAACTGGTGGCGGCTGATGCGCCAGCAGAAGCGCCTGACCTGGTTCACCGCCGGCTTCAACCAGCTCGCCAACATCTTCCCGGTGCTCGTCGTGGCGCCGCGGTATTTCGCCGGCAGCATCCAGCTCGGCGGCATCTTCCAGACCGCTTCGGCCTTCGGCCAGGTCCAGGGCGCGCTGTCCTGGTTCGTCGGCGCCTTCACCGATCTCGCCGAATGGAAGGCGACCGTCGACCGCCTGACCGGCTTCGTCGATGCGATCGCCGGCACCAAGGATCTCACCTCCGGCATCCGGGTGGCGAAGACGCCGGCGCGGCAGATCCGGATGACGGATCTGGAACTCGGCCTGCCCGGCGGCCGCGTGCTGCTGGAGAACCTCTCGGCCGAGATCGCGGCCGGCGCCCGGGTCATGGTCACCGGCCCCTCGGGCAGCGGCAAGACCACCCTGTTCCGCGCCCTCGCCGGCCTCTGGCCCTTCGGCAGCGGCAGCGTAGAATCGCCGGCGGATGCGCGGGCGCTGTTCCTGCCGCAGCGGCCCTACCTGCCGATCGGCACCCTGCGCCAGGCGATCGCCTATCCGGGCCGGGCCGAGGACCACGGCGACGCCGAGATCCAAGCCGCCCTGCGCGACGTGAAGCTGGAGCATCTCACCGGACGGCTGGACGAGGCGGGCAACTGGTCGATGGCGCTCTCGGTCGGCGAGCAGCAGCGCCTCGCCATCGCCCGCGCGCTGCTGCTGAAGCCGGACTGGCTGTTCCTCGACGAGGCGACGGCGGCGCTCGACGAGGCCAACGAGCAGCTGATGTATGCGCTGCTGGCCGAGCGCCTGCCGGCGGCGACGATCCTCAGCATCGCCCATCGCCCGGCGGTGGCGCGCTACCACCGGATGCGCCTGGCGATCGTCCCGGAAACGCGCACGGCGACCCTCTCGGATCTCCCGGCCTGAGGGGTCGACGGGTGCCGGCAAAGCGGTCACAATGACGGCCAGCGCATAACCAGCCGAGCGACGACGGATGTCAAAGAACAACACTGAGCAGGACCTGCTGCCGCTGCTGGCCTCGATCGCCGCCAGCCTGGAGCGGCTGGCGCCGCCGGCCGGCAAGCGCAACGACCTCGCCGCGGCCGATGCCTTCGTCTGGCAGGCCGAGCCGGGCTGGCTGGAACCGGTCCCCAGCGTCTCGCGCGTGCATATCAATCTGCTGCAGGGCATCGACCGCGCCAAGGACATGCTGATCGACAACACCCGGCGCTTCGCCAAGGGCCTGCCGGCGAACAACGCGCTGCTCTGGGGTGCGCGCGGCACCGGCAAGAGCTCGCTGGTGAAGGCGACCCATGCCCTGGTGAACGAGAAGGCGAAGCCGCCGCTCGCCCTGATCGAGATCCATCGCGAGGACCTGGTCAGCCTGCCGAGGCTCCTCGGCATCCTGCGCGGGCAGAAGCGCCGCTGCATCCTGTTCTGTGACGATCTCTCCTTCGACACCGCCGACACCAGCTACAAGTCGCTGAAGGCGGTGCTGGAAGGCGGCATTGAGGGCCGGCCGGCGAACGTCATCTTCTACGCCACCTCGAACCGCCGGCACCTGATGCCGCGGGAGATGATCGAGAACGAGCGCTCGACGGCGATCAACCCGGCGGAGGCGGTCGAGGAGAAGGTCTCGCTGTCGGACCGCTTCGGACTCTGGATCGGCTTCCACAACTGCGACCAGGACACCTATTTCGCCATCATCCAGGGCTATGCCGATACCTTCAAGCTGCCGATCGGCCGCGACGACCTGCGCGCCCAGGCGGTGGAATGGTCGGTAACCCGCGGCGCCCGCTCCGGCCGCGTCGCCTGGCAGTTCATCCAGGACCTCGCCGGCCGCCTCGGCAAGGCCATCGAGGGATAGGTGCGTCAAGTTATTCCCGTCATGGCCGGGCTTGGCCCGGCCACCCACGAATTGGCGTCAGTGGCGCGCGCACTCGTGGATGGCAAGTCCAAGTCTTGCCATGACGCGGATGGGGTGGGATTGGTGCCGGAGACGGCGGGGGTTGCATAGGCGCTTCCCACCGCTCCGGGCGTCATCCCAAGGCTTGGCCTTGCCATCCACGAGTTCCCTTCGACCACGCGAATGCGTGGATGGGGTGGCGTTGCAACGGAAGACGGCGGCAGTAAGGGTTCAGGTGCCGAGCAGGGTCAGGGGATCGAGGGGTTCGGTGCCCTTGCGGATCTCGAAATGCAGCTGCGGGCTGTCGACGCTGCCGGTGCTGCCGACCCGGGCGATGGTCTGGCCGCGCTTCACCTTGGCGCCCTTCTCGACCAGCAGCGACTGGTTATGGGCATAGGCAGTGACATAGCCGTCGGCATGGCGGATGAGGATCATGTTGCCGAAGCCGCGCAGCTGGTTGCCGGCATAGGCGACGACGCCGTCCGCCGCCGCGTTGACCGGCGCGCCGATCGGCGCGGCGATATTGATGCCGTCGTTCTTCAGCCCGTCCTTGCCGCCGCCGAACTTGCCGATCACCTTGCCCTGGACCGGCCAGCCGAACCGGCCCTTGCCGCCATTCACGGCCGCCTTGCTGGTGGGCGCTTCCGGCGCCTCTGCCGCAGGTGGTGCAGCAGCGGGCGTCGCCGCGGTTTGCGTCGCCGTGGGTTGGCTCGGCACCGGTTGGCTTGGCGCCGGCTGGCTTGGGGTGGGCGCAGCGGCCGGGGCCGGTTGCACCGGAGCGGCTGACGCCGGGACCGCGGCGGTCGTGGATGCCGCGGTCGTGGATGCCGAGGACGGGATCGAGGCGGGCATCGTTGCAGCCGTCGTCGCGGCGCCTGCTGTCGTTGCGGCCGGCGCGGGCTCGGGCGTGGCCAGCGGCTTTGCGCCCGGCTGGGGCTGGCCCGCGGCGGAAGATACCTGGGCCGGACCCGGCGCGGCAGCGGTGCCGGCGGTTGCCGGCGGCAGCGCGGCGGCCGAGATCGGCGGCAGGGCGGACTGGCTGACGCTGCCGCTGGGCGATGCGGCCGGCGCCGGATCGCTCGCCGCCTCGATTTGGCTCGGCAGGTTGAGCCGCTGCCCGATCCGCAGCGCATAGGGCGCCTTCAGGTTGTTCAGCTGGATGAGCGCGCTCTGGGTGATGCCGAGCTTCCGGGCGAGGCCGGAGACGGTATCGCCGCTCCGCACCACGTACTGGCTGCGCTGCTGCAGCGCCAGGCGCTGGCCGGGCGCGATCACATAGGGCGGCACCAGGCCGTTGAGATCGATCAGCGTGCGGATCGGCGTGTTGGTCCGCTCGGAGACCACGGCCAGGGTATCGCCCGGCGCCACGACATAAGCGCCGCCGACGACCTGGCCCATCTGCCGGTTGAGCGCCGCCTGGTCGGGCCCGACCACCGGCACCGGCGCCGGGCGGCCGCTCTGGTTGCAGCCGGAGAGGGCCGGGGCGAGGAGCAGGGCGAGCAGCGCCGCGACGACGGACCTTGGCATCACAGCTCCGCCATCTTCAGCAGCGGCCGCGCCTCGTCCTCGGGCACCGGGCCGGAGATCATCGGCACGAAGCGCACCTCGGCCAGGGTCTCCTGCTTGATGCTGCCGTCCTCGAGCTTGGTGATCTTGACCAGGACCTGGTCGCCGCGCTCGGCGCCCAGCGGCACCACCATGATGCCGCCGACGGCGAGCTGCTCAACCAGCGTCGCCGGGATCTCGGCCGCCGCGGCGGTGACGATGATGCGGTCGAACGGCGCCTGCTCCTTCCAGCCCTTGGAGCCGTCGGCGCATTTCGAGGTGATGTTGTGGATGCGCAGGTGGTGGAACCGGGCCTCGGCCTCCTGCAGCAGCGACTTGAAGCGCTCGATGGTATAGACCCGGCGCGACAGCTTGGAGAGCACCGCCGCCTGGTAGCCCGAGCCGGTGCCGATCTCCAGCACCTTGTGGGTCTTCTTCACCTGCAGCGCCTCGGTCATCATGGCGACGATCTGCGGCTGGCTGATGGTCTGGCCCTGGGCGATCGGCAGCGCCTGGTCCTCGTAGGCCTGGTCGTGGAAATGCGGCAGCACGAAGAGCTCGCGCGGCAGCCGCTCGATCGCCGCCAGCACCGCGGTATCGGTGACGCCGGAGCGGCGGAGGTTCATCACCATGCGAATCTTGCGCGCGGCGAGGCTCATTTGCGTGCCTGCCTGCGGCCGGCGGCCTTCGGCTTGCGGCCGGCGGCGAACAGCCCGTCCATCCGCCGCAGCAGCGCCTGGTGGGTGAGGTCGAAATGCAGCGGCGTCACCGAGATCGCGTTCCTGAGCATGATCGAGAGGTCGCTGCTCGGATCCTCGGCCTCGTCATTGGGGAAGTCGCCGATCCACAGCACCTCGCGGTCGAAGGGATCCTTCGCCCGCACCACCTCGACGGTGGAGATCCGCCGCCCCTGGCCGCCCGTCTCGATCCCGGTGACCTGTTCGGGCGGACAGGGCGGGAAGTTGACGTTCATCAGCACCGTCTTCGGCCAGTCGATCGAGACCAGCCGGCGCACCACGTCCGGCGCGAAGGCGGCGGCGGTCTTCCAGTGCAGCACCTGGCCCGCGCGGACCTGGCTGAAGGCGATGGCGGGGATGCCGAGCAGCGAGGCTTCCATCGCCGCCGCCACGGTGCCGGAATAGATTACGTCCTCGCCGAGATTGGCGCCGCGATTGACGCCAGACAGCACCAGGTCGGGGCGGCGCTTCTCGACGATGTGATGCACCGCCAGCAGCACGCAGTCGGTCGGCGTGCCGGAGACCGCGAAGCGCCGGCGGTTGATCCGGTGCACCTGCAGCGGCCGGCGCAGGGTCAGGGCATGGGAGGCGCCGCTGTGCTCGCTTTCCGGCGCCACCACCCAGACGTCGTCGCTCAGGCTGCGGGCGATCTTCTCCAGCACCTTGAGGCCCGGCGCGTGGATGCCGTCGTCGTTGGTGACCAGGATCCGCGCCTTGCGGAGGTTGAGCGGCGCCTTAAGCACGGGCGATGACCCCGAGCCCGCCCATGTAGGAACGCAGGGCCGCCGGCACGATCACCGAGCCGTCGGCCTGCTGGTAGTTCTCCAGCACCGCGATCAGGGTGCGCCCGACCGCGAGGCCCGAGCCGTTCAGCGTGTGGACGAAGCGCGTCCCCTTCTCGCCCGGCTTGCGGCAGCGCGCCTTCATCCGGCGCGCCTGGAACTCGCCGCAGTTGGAGCAGCTGGAGATCTCGCGATAGGCGTTCTGCCCCGGCAGCCAGACCTCGATGTCGTAGGTCTTCTGCGAGGCGAAGCCCATGTCGCCGGTGGAGAGCGCCATCACCCGGTAGGGCAGCTCAAGCTTCTTCAGGATCGCCTCGGCGCAGGCGGTCATCCGCTGATGCTCGGCCTCCGACTGGTCAGGATGGGAGATCGAGACCATCTCCACCTTCATGAACTGGTGCTGGCGGATCATGCCGCGGGTGTCCTTGCCGGCCGCACCCGCCTCGGAGCGGAAGCAGGGAGTCAGCGCGGTATAGCGCAGCGGCAGCCTGTCCTCGTCGACGATGGTATCGGCCACCAGGTTGGTCAGCGACACCTCCGCCGTCGGAATGAGCCAGAGGTCCTGCTTGGTGACGAACATGTCCTCGGCGAATTTCGGCAGCTGCCCGACGCCGTAGAGCGCCGCGTCGCGCACCAGCAGCGGCGGCGCCACCTCGATATAGCCGTTCTCGGAGGTGTGGAGATCGAGCATGAACTGGCCGAGCGCGCGCTCGAGCCGGGCCAGCGCCCCGCGCAGCACCACGAAGCGCGCGCCGGAGATCTTCGCCGCCACCTCGAAATCCATCAGCCCCAGGGCCTCGCCGATCTCGAAATGCTGCCGGGCGGCGAAGTCGAAATTCTTGCGCTGGCCGACCGTGCGCTCGACCCGGTTGGCGCTCTCGTCGGGCCCGTCGGGGACGTCGGCAGCGGGCAGGTTCGGCTCGCGCGCCAGCTGGTCGTCGAGGGCGCGGGCAAGCGCCTGCTCCTCCGCCTCGGCCGCCGCCATCTTATCCTTCAGCGCCGCGACCTCGGCCATCGCCGGCGCGGCGTCGCCACCCTTGGCCTTCAGCTGGCCGATCTGCTTGGAGAGCTCGTTGCGCCGCGCCTGGGCTTCCTGCCACAAGGTCTGCGCCGCCCGGCGCCGGGCATCGAGCTCGATCACCTGTGCGGCGAGCGGCGCCAGACCGCGCCGCTTCCGGCCCTGGTCGAAGGCCGCCGGGTTGTCACGAATCCATTTTATGTCAAACATTTAGCGCCGCTGCGTCCAAGTTCCCCGACTCAGCAAAACTTATAGGACGGTTCGGGGATTCGGTAAAGCGAACTGGGCCGGCAGGGGGCCGGATCAGGCGGGGGTGATGCTGCCTGAACCGCTGCCCGAACCGCTGGCGGAGTCCTTGGCACTCTCCTCGGCGGCGTCTTCGGCGGCATCGCCCGCCTCCTTCGCGGCACGCTTCTTCTCGACCAGCAAGGCAAGCCAGATCGAGACCTCGTAGAGCGCGATCAGCGGCACGGCCAGCGCCGTCATCGAGATCGCATCCGGCGGGGTGAAGATCGCCGCCACCACGGTGACGCCGACCACCGCGTAGCGGCGCTTGGCGCGCAGCCCGGCCGAGGAGACGATGCCGACCTTGGCCAGCAGGGTCAGCAGCACCGGCAGCTCGAAGCAGAAGCCGAAGGCGAAGACCAGCTTCATCACCAGGCTGACATAGTCGCCGACCTTGGCCTCGAGCTCGATCGGCAGCTTGCCGGCGCCGCCCAGGGTCTCGAAGCCGAGGAAGAAGCGCCACGCCAGCGGCAGGAGGACGTAATAGAGGAAGCTCGCGCCGATGGCGAACATCACCGGCGTCGCGATCAGGAACGGCAGAAAGGCCTGGCGCTCGTCCTTGTAGAGGCCCGGCGCCAGGAACATGTAGATCTGCGAGGCGATCACCGGGAAGGACAGGCAGAGTCCGCCGAAGGCCGCGACCTTGACCTGGGTGAAGAAGACCTCGGTGAGGTCGGTATAGATGAAGCGCCGGGTCTCGCCCAGGCTGGCCAGGATGTCGGCCAGGGGCTTGGCGAGGAAGTCGAAGATTGGTTGGGCGAAATAGAAGCAGACGAAGAAGGCGAGGACGAAGCCGACGACGGAATAGAGCAGCCGCGTCCGCAGCTCCATGAGATGCTCCAGCAGGGGCATCTTCTTGTCGTCTTCCGCCCCGGTCACGCCGCGGGATCCTTCTCGGCCGCGGGCGCGGCGGCCGCCTGGGAGGGACTCTCGGGTGCGATCTGGGGAGCGGCGGCGGGTTCGGCTGCCGGAGCAGGTGCCGCGGGCTCAGCCGCCGGCGCGGCGACGGCCGCAGTGACGGCCGCTGGCGCAGTGACGGCCGCTGGCGCAGTGACCGGCGCGGGCACAGAGGCGGGCGCGGGCGCCGCCGGCGTCTCGTCCACCTTCATCGCCGTCTTGATCTCGCCGGTCGGATCGACCGCCTTCTCCACCGCCTTCTGGATCGAGTTCTTGCTGATCGACTGCAGCTCGGTCAGCTTCTTCTTGGTGTCCTCGAGGTCGGCCTCGCGGATGATCTCGTTGACCCCGCTCTGGAACTCGCCGGCGAGCTTGCGCGCCGCCTTGGTCAAGGACGTGACGGTGCGCAGCGCGTTGGGCAGTTCCTTGGGACCCAACACGACCAGCGCCACGACGGCGATCACCGCCATTTCGTCCCAGCCGAGATCGAACATCTGATTCACCCCGCGTCCCGGCGCCCCGGGTCACCCCGGGCCGGGCACGCTCGTCCGCTCGTTCAGCTGCGCTCGATCGTCTGGCTCGGCTTGCTCTCGGCCTTTTCGGCCACCTCGCCGCCCTCGCCTTCCTTCTTGAGCCCCTTCTTGAAGGAGTTGATCCCGGTGCCGAGGTCGCCCATCAGGCGGGAAATCTTGCCGCCGCCGCCGAACAGCACCAGCACCACGGCCAGCACGATCAGAAGATGCCAAATGCTCAAACTGCCCATGGTGGGCCTCTCCCTGTTCTATTCTAAACACGTCGCCTCGTGGCTGGCCGGACTATGGCAAAATCGCCCCGGCGCTGCAACGAATCCCTTTGATCTTACAAGGTGGTTAAGCGGCCGAGTTCAAGTCCCCGGCAGGGTGCGGGCGGTGGATTTATCCGGGCGCTCCGCCCGCTGCCCGCCCGGCCGGGAAGACGAAGGCCTGGCCGGGCTCCATGCGCAGGCGGACCGTGGCCCCCACCGACGCCGCGAAGCCGCCGTCGGTGCGCGCCTGGAAGACCTGGCGGCGGCCGTCCGGGCCGGCGACGGAGACCCGCAGCAGCCGGGCGACGCCGATGAACCGCACCTCCTCGACCCTGGCCTCGACCCCGGCCTCGACGGTGGCCGCCTCTGGCAGGACATGCAGGAATTCCGGCCGCAGCAGGATATCGACCGGCGTGCCGTCGGGCCGGCCGGGGGTCGGCACCTTCCCCAACGGCGTGACAGCCGATCCAGCTTCAACGACGCTCGATAATTCATTGATATTGGAGAAGAATTTTGCCGCAAAAGCGGTCGCGGGGTGATGATAGATCTCGCTCGGCGGGCCGCTCTGGACCACCCGGCCGCGCGCCATCAGATAGATCCGGTCGGCCATGAACAGGGCCTCCTCCGGGTCGTGGGTGACCAGGAGGGTGGCGGTGCCGATGCGTTTCAGCACCCGCAGGGTCTCGTCGCGCACCTGCTCGCGGAGCCGCGCATCGAGGCCGGAAAAGGGCTCGTCCAGCAGCAGGACCGAGGGCTGGGGGGCCAGGGCCCGGGCCAGGGCCACACGCTGCTGCTGGCCCCCGGAAAGGGCATGGGGATAGGTCTCGGCATAGGCCTCCATGCCGACCAGAGCCAGGGTCTCGGCCACCCGCCCGGCCCGGGTCCCGGCGGCGAGCCCGGTCAGCCCGAAGGCGACGTTGCCGGCGACGGTGAGATGCGGGAACAGGGCGAAATCCTGGAACACCAGGCCGACGCTGCGCTGCTCCGGGGGCACCGCCTGGGCGCTCGCCCCGTCCGCCACCACGGCGCCGCGCAGGCGGATGACGCCCTTCTGCAGCGGCTCCAGCCCGGCCGCCAGGCGCAGGACGGTCGATTTGCCGCAGCCTGAGGGGCCGAGCAGGCAGACCAGCTCGCCCGCCCTCACCGACAGGCCGAAGTCCTCGACCACGGTCACGCCGTCATAGGCGTGGCTCAGCGCATCCAGGACCAAAGCGGGGATATTCTCGGTCATGCGCGGGCCGGATCCGGGACGGCCTGGTCGGCACCGGCCTGCTCGACACCCGCCTGTTCGACACCCGCCAGGTCGAGGCCCGGCCGCGAGCGCGCGATGGCGCGGGACAGCAGATAGACCGGCAGCACGCCGACCAGCACGATCGCCAGCGCCGGCCCGGCGGCCTCCGCCAGTCGCTCGTCCGAGGCAAGGTCGAAGGTCTTGGTCGCCAGGGTGTCGAAGTTGAACGGCCGCAGCACCAGGGTCGCCGGCAGTTCCTTCAGCACGTCGACGAAGACCAGGATGCCGGCGGTGAGCAGGCTGCCGCGCAGGATCGGCAGATGCACCGCCGCGAGCGTGCCGCCGGGGCCGCGCCCGAGGCTGCGGGCGGCGAAATCCATGCTGCGCGTCACCTTGCCGAGGCTGGATTCGACGACGTTCAGGCTGGCGGTGAGGAAGCGCACCAGATAGGCGAAAGTCACCGCGAACAGCGTCCCACTCAGCAGCAGGCCGGTGCCGATGCCGAAGCCCTGGCGCATCCAGCGATCGACCAGGTGATCGAGGCCGGCGAAGGGCAGCAGCACGCCAATGGCCAGCACCGCGCCGGGAATGGCATAGCCCATCGAGGCCACGCGGACCGCGATCCGGGTGAGCCGCGTCGCATGCAGGCGCAGGGCATAGGCCAGCAGCAGCGCCAGGATCACCGCCAGCACCGCCGCCATCCCCGCCATGCCGAAGCTGTTGCGGATCAGCAGCAGGAAGCTGTGCTTCAGCCAGTGCTGCGGATTTCCGATCGCCCAGTCGAGCAGCATGGCGCCGGGCACGACGAAGCCGAGCACCACCGGCAGGGCGCAGCCGAAGATGGCGCCGAAGGCCCGCCAGCGGCGCAGGCGATAGCGCGGCAGCGGCCGGTAGCGCGAGGTCGAATGGGCGAAGCTCCGGCGCCCGCGCGACCAGCGCTCGATCCCCAGCAGCACGAAGACGAAGACCAGCAGCAAGGCGGCAAGCTGCGCCGCCGCCTCCGCATCGCCGAGGCCGCGCCAGACCCGGAAGATCCCGGTCGCCATGGTATCGACGCCGAAATACTGCACCGTGCCGTAGTCGTTCAGCGTCTCCATCAAGGCCAAGGCGACGCCCGCCGCCAGGGCCGGGCGCGCCAGCGGCAGCGCCACCCGGAAGAAGGCCTGCCAGGGCGAGCAGCCGAGGGTGCGGCTCACCTCGAGGACGCAGCTCGACTGTTCGAGGAAGGCAGCACGGGCCAGGAGATACACATAGGGGTAGAGCACCAGCACCAGCATCAGCACCGCCCCGCCCAGCGAGCGCACGTCCGGCAGCCAGCCGAGATCGAGGCCGAAGCGGTCGCGCAGGGCCGACTGCACCGACCCCGCATGGTCGAGAAGCCCGGTATAGGTATAGGCGACGACATAGGCCGGCATCGCCATCGGCAGCAGCAGCGACCACTCGAAGAGGCGCCGGCCGGGGAAGCGGCAGAGCGTCACCATCCAGGCCGCCGGCACGCCGACCAGCAGCACGCCGGTCCCGACGCCGATCAGCAGCAGCACCGAATTGCCGACATAGCGCGGCAGCACCGTCTCGGCCAGGTGCAGCCAGATCGCCCCCTTCGGCTGGAAGACGTAGAAGAAGACGGTGACCACCGGCGTCGCCACCGCAGCGGCGACGATCCAGGCGAAGACCGTCCAGGAACTCGGCCAGCCGAACTGCCAGCCGCCCAGGCGCCGACCCGCCGGCCGGATGCCGCCGGGTTGGATACCGCCGTGTTGGGCCCCCGCCACTGCAAGGCCGCCGCTGCCGGTTTGGGTCACATGCGCTCCATCAGCCGCGATCCGCCCGCCGGACCGCCCACCAACCGCCTCAGAATATTGAGATTTATTCTGAATTGCAAACTAGGCGAATAGCCGCAGTCCGCCCCCGGCAGATGCCCGGGTTCACGCCCCAGGCAGGTGCCCACCCACCCATCGACCCCTCACCCTGTCCCTCTCCCTCAAGAGGCGAGGGAACGCTGCTGCAAGAACCATCGAATGGTCGATCCAGCGCGCGACGGAGACAGATCGAGAGCGGCCCTCCCTCACCCAGCGTCACCCCAAGGCTTGGCCTTGGGGTCCACGAGTTGTTCTTTCTCGCATGCCCCAGCGCCGGCGACGAAGCGAGGGCACTCGTGGATGCCAAGGCCAAGCCTTGGCATGACGCAGCTCTGGGGGTATCGGGGCGGGTTCAAGATCTGCGGCGCCGGCGAAAAGGCCGGCTCCTCTTCCTGGACAGGGCCGCTAGGCCTTGATCCGGGCCCGGCGCGCAGGGGCCGGAACCGATTTGAGCTTCCGGGGCGATTTCCTGCGGGCGTCCTCGCGATGCGTGACGGCCGCGAGAATGCTGTTGATCCTGGTCTGCCAGCCCGCACCCCCGGCCTTGAATGCAGCAACCACATCCGGATCGAGCCGGATCGTCACCGGCACTTTCTTGACTGTCGCTCGTGGCCGGCCCCGCGCCTTCTTGAATCCGGCGACGACATCGGGCACGACCTCGGCAGCCGGACGCAATTTCGCCATCAGTTCCGCCGGAATCGCCGGGCTGGCGACCGCACGCCAGTCGGCCGCGGCAACTTCGAGAGGTTTCTTCCTAGGACGGCTCATAGAACGCCAATTTCACCTAGTTCGCCATTCGCAGACCTATGCCACGGGATGTACCAAGGTTTATACGGGAACTTCCAAATCCGTAGTGGTGAAGGTCGTACGCTCAATACCTAAATCGGCAAAGGCCCATAGATCTCTCAGTCGGCACTTCTTCTCAATCTCTTACTGTATGCCGCAAAGTATTGAGGTCACATTTGCGGCCTCTCCAATCTTGAGCAAACTCAACCTAAACCACTAAGAAACTCAAGCGCGTTACTGTATCAGATATCTACATTCCATGTGCGATCTCGTCGAGAGCGTCATCAAACAAAAATCCTGATGGTTGTGAATAGCCAGGAACACTATGCAAATATGTATCCCAGGCCCACTCTCGCCTTTCGGCATCAAGCATTTTTCCTCGGAATAGGTCACGAATACCAAAGATTCGAATTGCCTGTGCGGTTGTCTCCATTGCTGCCACTGGCATAATTGAGAATGGCATTTCGTCAGGTAAGCTCTTAGGTAATCCTGCCACAACGAGTTTGGCCTTCACCAAATCATCCAGGATTTTGCGGGCCCTCGGCCCTAGGAGATGCCAGTTCTCGAGAGTGCAGACGACTGGGAAAACCTCTCGATGTTTGCTATATTGAAGAAATTCATACTGATTTTTCTGATAGTCCAAAATTGTTCTGTAAAGTTGCACAACTGCAGAAGCCAATTCATCACAATCTCGTCGAAAAGGAGTGGGATCACTGAGAGCGCTCTTGGCACTCCAAGTCAACCTTTTCGCCTTGCATTCGACAAAAATGGCCGAGTTGCTATCCGCAATGATCCAGTCTGCAGAGAGCTTTCGATCTGACTTCACGGAACCGTAGACGTGTTCTGAATAGAATTTGGCCGTTGTCCCTGCCGTGCCTCGCCGGATTACTTCTCCAACATACTTTTGAAATGCGGCACCAAAGGGATTTGCGAACCTTTCGTCAAAAACTAGCTCATAGTAGAGGCCGCTAGTAATCCGCCAGAATAGCAATGTCGGGATGGGGCAAACTAAAGAATGACGACCTCGATATGCCATTTGTATGAGCGGAAATGCCCGCAGATCATTGTATGAGTAAATGAATCGCTCATCATAACTCTGTTGAGACCGCAAATTAGTTCTTAGTAAATCAAAATGGCGGCTAGAAAAAGCAAGAAAGGCTGCACATGAAGCGTCTGATATGTTCTCGAGCGAACTTGAAAATGGGAGGTTGTATGAAAACTCTTTCGAATAGTGCCCAATCAGCGCTAGACCCAAAGCATAAATATGCCGCACCGGTATACCGAGGCGCTCCACACAAATCTGATCGATCAACGTATCGCTAAAGATTCGATAGTACCTAGCAATGCTTGCTTTGTTCGGCCTTTCTACCTGCCAAGAGAATTGTCGGTGGGCAATTCTCAGAATCTCGATCTGAATATCTGCTTCTGGACCAACCCGCTCAAATACCCTATCTTCAAATGCTCTCAAATGATTGATTGTGTTGGCAAACGATTTCCATTCGCGAATTGACTTGGATCCGCGCGCAGTTGGTGCACAATTGATTACCAACTCTTTTGCAAGAAATTCTAGCTCCCACTCTGAACAGGCTTTCCTCAACTGAGGCGCCTGCATTACGAGCCGGTTCACTTCAATATCGTCAGGTAGTTGGAAACCACGAACTTGCAGGAACTGGGAGTGGGCCCACACCACATACAATGCGTCTTGCAAATCTAATTGGGCGACCCAGTTTCGTAGCGGCTTATAGATATCAAAAATATCCATTCGCTCAGCCTAGAGGAAGTCACGTACCAACCTGGATTGAACTTCTGACATAGTCGAATAAGCAGCTCAATTCTGATTGGTGTGTACTTATTACTGGCGAACCTCAGCAAAAAAACTTTGATTTACGCGTTGTCGCGGGCGACGAGGTCGACGGGTTTGTCGCCTTCGTCCTCTTCCCCTTCGGGCGTCTCGGCGGATTCGTCGACAGGCTCGGCGACGGGTTCGTCGTCATCGTCTTCATCGTCGGCGTCGATGGCGTCGTTATCATCAGACTCATCGTCGTCGTCTGCATCGGCGCTCTCGTCCCCGGCGCCTTCGTCCTCCGAGCCCACTCCCTCGGCAGCCGCGTCCTGCGCCTCGCCCGCGCCGAGGCGGGCCAGGACTTCCTCCTCGTAGCCGTCGTCGGCGGCCTCGCCGCGCAGTTCCTCGGCGGCGGCTTCCTCCTCGCCGTCGTCGTCCGGCGGCAATGCGCGGCCGGCGGCATCCGCCTGCGTGCCCAGGGTGGAGATGCCGGCGCGGGCATCGAGCAGGCCGGCGGCGCGCAGTTCCTCGACGCCGGGCAGCGCCTCGGTGCTCTCCAGGCCGAAGAATTCCAGGAAGGCTTCCGTCGTCACCCAGGTCACCGGGCGGCCGGGCGTCTGGCGGCGACCCTTGGGCTTGATCCAGCCGGCTTCCAGCAGGTGATCCAGCGTGCCCTTGGAGATGACGACGCCGCGGATCTCCTCGATCTCGGCGCGGGTGACCGGCTGGTGATAGGCGACGATGGCCAGGGTCTCGACCGCGGCGCGGGTCAGCTTGCGCACCACCTTCTGCTCGATCTGCAACCGCGGCCCGAGGTCGGGCGCGGTGCGGAAGGCCCAGCGGTCCTCGTATTGCATGAGATGCACGCCGCGATTGGCATAGAGGTCCTTGAGCTCGATGAGCAGGCCGGGCACGTCGGCGCCTTCCGGCAGGCGGCTCGCCAGGACCTTCTCGGTCAGCGGCTCGGCCGAGGCGAACAGCACCGCCTCCAGCAGCCGCAGCAGTTCGAATCTGTCATCGCTCATGGTCTCAACTCCGCTGCTCACGCTTCCGCTTCGCGCGCCCCGGTTTCAGGCTGGGCGGCCTGCGCCATCGCCGCCCGGCGCAGATAGATCGGCCCGAAGGTGCCGTCCTGCCGCAGCTCCAGCAGGCCCGAGCGCGTCATCTCCAGGCTGGCCGCAAAGGTCGCGGCGACCGCCGCCCGGCGCTGCAGCGGGTTCAACATCCCGTCCGGCAGGAACTTCTTGAGGACCGTCCAGTCCAGGCTCTGGCCGAGCAGATCGCCGATCCGCTTCAGGGCATCGTCCATCGAGAACAGGTTCAGCGGCTGGATCTGCAGCAGGCCCTCGCGGCGCCGGCCCGGATGGGTGCCATAGGCCTTCAGCAGGTCGTAGAGGGTGAGCTCGTAGACGGGGATCTGCACCACCTTCAGCGGCTCCGGCCAGCCGCGGCGGAAGACGTCCCGGCCGAGCTGCGGCAGGGCCAGCAGCGACTGCCCGGCCTTCTGCATCGCCTCCAGGCGCTGCAGCTGGAAGGCCAGGGCGGCCGCAAGCTCGGCCCCGGTGGGTTCGCCGTCGGCCGGCGGCTCGGGCAGCAGCAGGCGGGATTTCAGATAGGCGAGCCAGGCCGCCATCACCAAGTAATCGGCGGCAAGCTCCAGCCGCAGCTTGCGGGCGCGGGCGACGAAGGACAGGTACTGGTCGGCGAGTTCCAGGATGGAGATCTTCTTCAGATCGACCTTCTGGTCCCGGGCGAGGTTGAGGAGGACGTCGATCGGCCCCTCGAAACCGTCAAGATCGAGCACCAACTCGTTGTCGTCATTGGCGACCTGCGGGGCCGGCGCGTCGAAAGCCTCGGCTCCGGTTTCGCCCATGGTCTCGCCTATGCCCTCGGGGGAAATCGGGTCGCCGGCGGCCATCGCCGCCTCGTCCCGCCTGTCCCCGTCGAGAATGTGGTCCGCCATCAGCCGCCGAGTCCCGTGATGAGCTTGATCAGATGAACCACATAGTCTCGTGCCGGGCCCAAAATCCAGCCCAAAATGTTGATATCCACACCCGTTTGGCGCTCGATCAGGCTGGGCAGGAAGATGAGCGCCAGCAGGACCAGCATGCCGTAGCGCTCGGTCTTGTAGAACGGCCGCGCCAGGGCCGGCGGCAGCAGGCCGGCGAGGACCCGCCCGCCATCCAGCGGCAGCAGAGGAAACATGTTAAAGATCGCCAATATCACGTTGATGTAGATCGATACCTCGAGCGTATCCATCGACCATTCGCCGATCGTGCCCGGCAGCAGCTGGGCGACATGCATCAGCGCCGCCGAGGTGACGGCCAGCAGCAGGTTCACCCCCGGCCCGGCGGCGGCCACCAGGATCATGTCGCGGCGGAAATGGTGCAGGCGGCGGAAATTGACCGGCACCGGCTTGGCGTAGCCGAACAGGAAGCCGCCGCCGATGAACAGCAGCGCCGGCAGCAGGATGGTGCCGAAGGGATCGATGTGCTTCAGCGGGTTGAAGGTGACCCGGCCGCGCAGATAGGCGGTGTCGTCGCCGCATTTCCAGGCGACGAAGCCGTGCGCCGCCTCGTGGAAGGTGATCGCGACGATGACCGGCAGGGCCCAGACCGAAATCGTGCGGATGAGCTCGGAATCCAAACAGGGTCTCCTTGGGGCGGAAGAGATGACGGGATCAGGCCAGCAGGTCCGACAGCTCCGCGGCGAGATCGGCCATGTCGAAGTCGGGATGCCGGTTGAGGCGGGATTGCCCCTGTTCATATCGATACTGGGCGGCCGGAGACAAGGCCGAACTCCCCTGCACCACCCTCAGCATCTCATCCATGTTGCCGTTGCAGTGCAGGACCACGTCACAGCCGGCCGCCAGGCTTCCCGCCGCCAGCTGCTCCAGGGTGCCCGCCAGGGCCTTCATCGAGAGATCGTCGGAGAGCAGGAGGCCGCGAAAGCCGATCTCGCCGCGGATCACCTCGGCGACGACCTTCGCCGACAGGGTGGCCGGCGCCGTCGGGTCGATCGCCTCGTAGACGATATGGGCGGTCATCGCCCAGGGAATGTCGTTGAGCTTGCGGAAGGGCACGAAATCCGCGTCGATCAGGTCGTCGACCTCGGCCGTCACCCGTGGCAGCTCGTGATGGCTGTCGACCATGGAGCGGCCGTGGCCGGGGATGTGCTTGATCACCGGCATGACCCCGCCCGCCATCAGCCCCTCGGCCGCCGCCCGGCCGAGATCGGCCACCAGATGCGGGTCGCTGCCATAGGCGCGGTCGCCGATCACGTCATGGGCGCCGGGAAACCGCAGATCGACCAGCGGCGCGCAATCGACGGTGACGCCGAGAGCATGCAACTCCCCGGCGAGCAGTTCATGGTTGATGCGGACCGCCTGGGCCGCCGCCGCCCGGTCCCGCGCCGCAAGTTCGCCGAAGCGGGCGGCCGGCGGCGCGGCGCGCCACTGCGGCGGCCGCAGCCGGGCGACGCGGCCGCCTTCCTGGTCGATCAGCACCGGCGCCTCGGCGCGGCCGACGCAGGCGCGCAGGTCCGCGGTCAGGCGCCGGACCTGGTCCGGGGTCTCGATGTTGCGCGCGAAGATGATGAAGCCCAGCGGATCCGCGCCGCGGAAGAAGGCCCGCTCCGCCTCGGTCAGGCTGGTTCCGGCACAGCCAAGGATCGCCGCCAAAGCCATGATGCCATCCCCATGTTACTCGAGCAGACTCTTAGCGCGCGAGGATACAGTCTTGATTTTGCGCTTTTAATTTTACACAGGCCTGTTTCGCCGCGGTCTTGTCGGCGAAGGGTCCGGCCTGCACCCGATAGAGCACGCTGCCGCCCTTGTCGACCTTCTCGACATTGAGGCCGAGCCCGCCGAGGACCGCGGGATAGCGCTTCTGCAGCTTGGCCCAGACGTCCTGGGCCGCCGCCTCGGACTTCACCGCGGCGAACTGGATGCGGATGCTGCCGGCCGGGACCGAAACCGGCGCCGAGGCGGTCTGGGTCGAGGCGGTCTGGGTCGCCGCCGGTTCCGGCGCGGTCGACTGGGCCACCGGGGCAGGAGCCGGAGCAGGTGCTGCGGCCGGGGCGGCAGCGGGGGCCGCCGCGGCAGGCTCCGGGGCCACAGGGGCCGGGGCCGCGGCGGTATCGGGCGCGGTCACGCTGGGGACCTCCGGCGCGGCCGGGGCGGGCACCGCGGGCACATCGGTGGCCGGGGCCGCCGCGGCGCCGTCCGGCGGGGTATCGGTCAGGCTGGGCTGCGGCGGCGCCACCGGGGTTTCCGGGGCCGGCATCACGGTCTCGCCCTGCTGCGGCTGCTGCTGGTCGAGGATGGTGGTGTTGAGGTTCGGCACCTGCATGCCGCCCTCGTCCTCGGGCTTCACCTTTTCCGGGGTGGCATCGGCAGTGATCACCGGCGGGCTGGCGGCTTCCTCGCCGCCGCCGCTCAGCAGGATCCAGACCGCGCCGATCAGCACCACCGCGGCGACGCTGCCGCCCAGGATGAGCCGGTTGCGCAGGCGCCGGGCCGCCGTCGCCGCGACCGGGTCGGCATCCGCCAGGTCGGGCAGCGGTGGCGGCGTGTGCTCGACGGTGGCGAGGAGGTCCGGCTGCTCGATCTTAAGGCCGGCGATGCGCTGCAGCGGCGTGGTCCGTTCCGGCTCGGGTGCCCGCATCCGGTGCTCGCCGCTGGCATGGGTCGCCATCGCCGGATCGGCCTGCAACCCGCCATCGGCGGGGCTTCCCGGCATTTCCGGCATGGCGACCTGGAGCGGCTCGGCCGGCGCCGGCTCGACCATCGGCATGGGCGCAGGCGCGGGTGCATGCGCAGGTTCTGGGGCCCCCAGGGTCACCACCGCCGAGGCGACGGAGGAGGCCGAGAGATCGCCGCGCAGGCGGCTCAGCGCCGCCGCGACATTGGCCTGGATCTGCTCGGATTTCGGTGCTTCTGAGGACATGCCCTGGTCTCCTTCGGCGGCGGCACGCGCCGATCGCGACGCGCCCATCGACACGCCGGACATCAGACCAATTTTGCTTCGAGTCGGTCAAGGAAAAGGGCCCCTGCCCCAGAATGGCCCCAGGCATTAACAATCGGAATCGCTTGGGTTTTTCCGCTCAGGCCGCCCCGCGCTCGGCGCTCATCCGCTGGTGGATCTCGAGGGCGAACTTGTCGGTCATGCCGGCGATGTAGTCGGCGACCAGGCGGGCGGTCTGCCGGCCGCCTGCGCCGTCGGCGCCGGGGCGCCAATCCGCCGGCAGCCGGTCCGGATCGGCGAGGTGCCAGGCGAAGAGATCCGCCACCACCAGCCGCGCCCGGTCGGTCATCGCATTGACCCGCGGATGCCGGTACATCCGCCGGAACAGGAACCGTTTCAGGCCGACGTCGTGGCCGCGCATCTCCGGCGAGAAGGCGGCGATTTCCCGGTCGAGACGGCGGATATCGCCGGCGCTGGCCGGTGCCGCCGCGGCAATCCGGCGCCGGGTCTCGGCGATGACGTCGCCCACCATCCGGTCGATCATCCGGCGCACGGATTCATGGATCAGCCGCGGCGCCTCGAGGCCGGGATAGCGCGCCGCCACCTCGCCGAAGATCGGCCCGGCCAGGGGCACCTCGGCCAGCTCGGCGATCTCGAACAGCCCGGCCCGCAGCCCGTCGTCGATGTCGTGGTTGTTGTAGGCGATGTCGTCGGAGATCGCCGCCACCTGGGCCTCGGCGCCGGCGAAATCCGCAAGTTCGAGGTCCCAGCGCGCGGACAGCGCGGCGATGCCGGCCGGCACCGGCTTCGCCCGGGCCTTGGCGGTGGCGCGCGGCCCCTGCAGCGGGCCGTTATGCTTGACGATGCCCTCGATGGATTCCCAGGTCAGGTTCAGCCCGTCGAACTCGGCATAACGCCGTTCCAAATGTGTCAGGACGCGGAACGTCTGTTCGTTGTGGTCGAAGCCGCCGAAGGGCTCCATGCAGACCGCCAGGGTCTCCTCGCCGGCATGGCCGAAAGGCGGATGGCCGAGATCGTGGGCGAGCGCCAGGGTCTCGGCGAGGTCCTCGTTGAGGTCGAGGGCGCGGGCGATCGAGCGGGCAATCTGCGCCACCTCGATGCTGTGGGTGAGCCGGGTGCGGTAGTGATCGCCCTCGTGATAGACGAAGACCTGGGTCTTGTGCTTCAGGCGCCGGAAGGCGGCGGAATGGATGATGCGGTCGCGGTCGCGCTGGAAGACCGAGCGGGTGGCGCTTTCCGGCTCAGCGTGGAAGCGGCCGCGGCTCTGCTCGGGATGGCAGGCATAGGGGGCGAGACTCATCGGCTGACGGTAGCAGCTTTGCCCTCGGCTGGCATCCCCAGGGGCATCCCCGCGGGAGCCAGCCCACTTGCCCTTGATGCCGGCCGCCCTTCGGCGCCAGGATGCGGGGATGAGCAAAGACCAGGTCCATACCGGCGGCTGCCTCTGCGGCGCCATCCGCTACCGGGCCGAGGGCGCGCCAAACTGGGCCGCCTTCTGCCATTGCGCCAGCTGCCGCCGGGCGACCGGCGGGGCGGCGGTGGCCTATGCCGGGTTCCCGGCGGAGAAATTCCGCTTCGAGACCGGCAGGCCGACGCTGTTCGCCTCCTCCGACGGGGTGACGCGGAGCTTCTGCCCGCGCTGCGGCACCTCTCTCACCTATGCCTCGGCGCGCTGGCCGACGGAGGTGCATGTGCTGCTGGGGACCGCCGACCACCCCGAGCATTTCGCGCCGCAATGCCATGCCTATACCCGTGAGCGGCTGCCCTGGCTGCATTTCGCCGACGGGCTGCCCGCCTTCGCCACGGTCGCCTCGGAATCCGTGATAGAATAGGGGTTTAGCGGCGCCCCGCCGGCCCTGCACGCAGGCCTGCCCAGCCCCGGCGGGGTTTGACTTTTCCGTTGGCCGCCCTACATTTACCGGCAAGCCGAGAAGGTTTCGAGGTTGCCCGAGATGAACGACATGACGCCCGCCCCTGCCGCAGACCGTCGCCTGACGGTTTCCGAAAGCGCGGCCAAGCGCATCGCCACCCTGATCGCCCAGGACGGCGATACCGGGCTGATGCTGCGCCTGTCGGTGTCCGGCGGCGGCTGCTCCGGCTTCCAGTACGGCTTCTCCTTCGACAAGACCCAGCAGCAGGATGACCACCTTTTCGAGCGCGACGGCGTCAAGGTGGTGGTCGACGACACCTCGCTCGACCTGCTGGCCGGGGCGGAGATCGATTTCGTCGAGGACCTGGTGGGGGCCGCCTTCCAGGTGCGCAACCCCAATGCCACGTCCTCCTGCGGCTGCGGCAGTTCCTTCGCCATCGCCTAGAATTCCTCAGTGATCAAGGTCGCCGCCTTCAACGTCAATTCGCTGCGGGCGCATCTCGGCAACGTGCTCGACTGGCTGAAGAAGGCCAAGCCCGACGTCGCGCTGCTGCAGGAGATCAAGTGCCTGAACGACCAGGTGCCGCGGATGGAGATCGAGGAACTCGGCTACAACGTCGCCGCGGTCGGGCAGAAGACCTATAACGGCGTGGCGATCCTCAGCCGGCACAAGATGTCGGTGGAACTGGAGCGCCTGCCCGGCGACCATGCCGACGAGCAGGCACGCTATGTCGAGGCCGTCATCGACGTGCCGGACGGCAAGACCTGGAAGGCGCTGCGCGTCGCCTCCATCTACCTGCCGAACGGCAATCCCGCGGACAGCGAGAAATTCACCTACAAGCTCGCCTGGATGAAGCGGCTGCAGGCGCATGCGCGCGACCTGCTGGCGCATGAGGAGCCCGTCGTCCTCGGCGGCGACTACAACGTGGCGCCGACCGACGACGACGTCTACGACCCGGTGGGCTGGGCCGAGGACGCGCTCTGCCGGCCGGAAAGCCGCGGCGCCTATCGCCAGATCCTCAATCTCGGCTATGTCGATGCGTTCCGCGCGGTGAACCAGGAAATCCACCGCTACACCTTCTGGGACTACCAGGGCGGGCGCTGGCAGAAGGACGAGGGCCTGCGCATCGACCACCTGCTGCTGTCGCCGCAGGCGGCGGATCAACTGGATACTTGCGAAATCGATCGCGGCCCGCGCAAACTCGAGAAGCCGTCGGATCACACGCCGATCTGGTGCGCACTCGATTTGTGATGGGGACCGATGCCTAGATTTCTCGCGGCGGCCTGCGCCGCGCTGCTTCTCGCCACCGCCTTTCACCCAACCGCCGCCCGCGCCGCCGACAGCGCCTGCCAGCCGCCGGCCGCGAGCGAGATCCAGGCCCTGGCCTGCCCGAAGGACGGCAAGCCCAAGGGCCGGGCCGGAAAATTCGACTATTATGCGCTGGTCCTCGGCTGGTCGCCGCATCACTGCCGCGGCAAGGACGTGACAGCCGGCGATGATTTCCAGTGCAAGGCCAACAGTTTCGGATTCGTCGTCGACGGCCTCTGGCCGATCCGCAATAGCGGCAAGCAGCCGCAATACTGCGCCGGGCAGAACGTTCCCGCTTTGCCCGCGACGATGGTCGCCGAGAACATGTGCATCATGCCCAATGCCAGCGTGGTGCAATGCGCCTGGAAGAAGGAAGGGACCTGCACCGGGCTCGACGACGATGCCTATTTCGCCACCGCCCGGAAGCTCTTCGCCGAGTTGAACATCCCGCCGGAGTTCCGGCAGCCCTTCCCGGAAGACCGGACCGTCCAGGCGACCGCCTTCATCGCCGAAATGGTGGCCGCCAATCCGGGGCTGAAGCCGGAGAACATCGCGCTCATCTGCGAGGGTAGCGGCGTCAGCGACGCGATCGAGAAGATCGGCGTCTGCTACGATGCCGACCTCGATCCGCATCCCTGCGGCCGCGTGCCGGATGCCTGCCGCTCGCCCGAAATCCGGTTCTTCGGGACGAAGTAGCGGCGCAAGTTCCCAGCTGCGATCGGGTCTGCCGCTGTCACCCTCTCCCTGACCCTCCCCCGATTCGGGAGAGGGAATTCCATGCAGCTGTGGCCGCCTGCCGGAGAAACCCGTTCCAGCCAGTCCCCTCCCCCGCCTGCGGGGGAGGGTCTGGGAGAGGGCGTCAGGCGGAGGCGAGCGGCATCAGGCGCAGGCCCTTGCGCAGATGCCGGTAGGGGAGATCGCGGTTGTCGACGGGATTGGCGCCGGGCGCCGCGACGATCAGGATCTCGCTGGCGATCGGCTGGAAATCGGCGCGGAAATGCACCGAGCTCTTCAGGGCCAGCAGCTTCTGCGCGCGGGGCTCGACCCCGAGATGCCGCAGCATGGCCTGATCGGCTGCCTGCTGCTTGCGGCTGACGACGACGATGCGCACGCCGCCGATGGCCAGCAGCGCCATCGGGCCGAGCTGCATGTGGTTGCCGCGGTAGAAGGGGCCCGTGGCGTCGAAGCTGCCGTCGCCCAGGCGCTCGACCTTGAAGGTGCCGTGGAACGGCTGGTGCCCGGGCATGCCGGACCAGGCACCGATGCCGAGGGTGATCTCGCTCCCCTCCCCCGCCTGATGGGCGATCGACGCGGTCTTCGGATCGTAGAGATTGGCGAAGATGGCGCCTTCCGCATGGCCGCGCACCAGGCTCTCCAGCAGGCCGACGCAATCGGAGTTGCCGCCGGCGCCGGGATTGTCCTGGGTGTCGGCGAGGATGATCGGCAGATCGGCCGCGTCGCGCCGGGCCCGGGCATAGGCGACGGCCTCGTCCGGCGCCCAGATCCGGCCGGCGAAGGCAGGTTCCGCCGCCCGCACCGCGGCGATCAGGTCCGCCGCCGCCCGGTCCGCGGCCTCCTGGGTTTCGGCATAGGTGACGACGGCCGGGCCGCATTCGGCGATGTCGGCCGGGGGAAAGCCGAAGGCGAAGGAGGCGCCGGCGACGCGGCCGCTGGATTCCGCGTCGGCCACCTGGCGGTAGATGCTCTGGGCCGGCTCGATCAGCGTGCATTGCCAGGTCAGCGGTACCAGGAAATCGGTGCGCCGCATCGCCTTCTTCAGCGGCCCGCGCCGGATCAGGCGATCGAGCAGCGTCGCCGACCATTCCCCGGATTCCGCGAGGTCGACATGGGGATAGGTGCGGCAGACCACCAGGGCCGAGGCATGCCGCACCATCCGCTCGGTGATGTTGGCATGCAGATCGAGGCTGACCACGATCGGCAGATCCGGGCCGAGCAGGCCACGCAGGCGCTCCAGGAGCTCGCCCTCGCCGTCCTCCAGATGCTCGGTCACCATCGCGCCATGGAGGTCGAGATAAAGGGCATCGACGCTTCCGCTGCGGCGCAGCAAGCCGATCATCTCGCCGGCGATCCGCTCATAGGCGTCGCGTTCCACGTGCGCGGACGGCGATGCCGAACACCAGAGCAGCGGCACCAGTTCATGGCCGGCGGCGGATGCCCGGTCGATGAAGCCGGCGATCGGCAGATTGATGCCACGAAAAGTGGAGAGAATCTCGGCACCTCGCGTCAACCCCGGCCAGCCGTCGGCCTGCTCGAAATCACGGTAGGTCGCCCTCACCGGGGCGAAAGTATTGGTTTCGTGCTGGAATCCGCCGATTGCTATGCGGGCCATGGTTATCCTCGACTGCGGCGGCTCTGCGCCATGCGAATTTCCGATTTCATTCTTATTGGCGACTCGGGCCATTGCTATAATAATGCTGCGCGAATAATCAAATAATAAACTTATGGTTGGGACGCCCATGGCTAAAGCGCAGCAGAGCATGCTGGAGGACATCGACCACGCGGCCGGGGTGGCTGCTGCCGCTTTCGAGGAGATGGCGCGGCGCAACATCTCGCCGACGCCGCCGAATTTCTGCGTCTGGTACAACTACCTGGCGATGACCGTCGACGGGCTGCGCCGCGAGGTGGACGCGATCATCGCCGCCGGCGGCGATTTCACGCCGCAGGTCAACCAGCAGCTCTTCTACAAGTATTTCGGCATCGACCAGGAGAATGCCGAGCTCCGCAAGGCCGGCGAGGAACTGCGGGCCAGCATGGGCGATATCCTGACCCGGGTCGGAGAGGCCGGGGTCGATACCGCCTCCTACGGCGCCACCCTGACCCAGGTCACCGGGTCGCTGGGCGGTTCCAGCGCGCAGGACCCGGCGGCGATCCGCGAGATCGTCGCCAGGCTGCTCTCCGCCACCAAGGAGATGAACGCCAAGAACCGCGCGCTCGAGGGCCAGCTGCAGCGCTCCAGCCAGGAGATCACCTCGCTGGAAAGCCGCCTCACCCAGATGCGGCGCGAGGCGCTGACCGATGCTCTGACCGGGATCGGCAACCGGCGCTGCTTCGACCTGGCGCTGATGGACTACTGCAAGCAGGCATCCAGCAAGAGCGAAAGCGGCCTCTGCCTGCTGCTGCTCGACATCGACCACTTCAAGAAGTTCAACGACGCCTATGGTCACCGGATCGGCGACCAGGTGCTGAAGGTCGTCGGCTTCAAGCTGCGGGAAGCGGCGACCAACGGCGATACGCCGGCGCGCTACGGCGGCGAGGAATTCGCCCTGCTGCTGCCCAACACCAAGATCGAGGATGCGGTGGCCCGCGCCGACAAGCTGCGCACCAGCCTCGGCAGCCACTACCTGAAGAACAAGGCGACCGGCGACAACTACGGCCAGGTCACGGTCTCGATCGGCATCGCCCATTTCCGCCCCGACGAGCCGCTGGAGGCCTTCGTCAGCCGCGCCGATGCGGCCCTGTTCGAAGCCAAGCACCAGGGGCGAAACCGCGTCGTGCGCGAACCGGCCGCCTAGGGACGGACCAGCGCTCCGGGCGGCTAGATCTCGATCAGCCGGTCGGCGATCTCGTTCGGATTGGAGCCGTCGGGCGGATAGTGCTGCGCCAAAATCCCGGCGAGCCCGGCAACCGCCCCGAGGAATCCCGCCTCCACCCGCCCCTCGCGGACCGCCGCGGTGAACCCGTCGACGATCCGCTGCCAGGCCGCCGCCTCGACCTTACGGTCGATGCCGCGGTCGGCGATGATCTCGACATAGCGCTCGGCAGCCGCCACGAAGAACAGGACGCCGCAATGCTCGTCGGTGGCGGCAAGGCCGCGCTCGAGGAAGGCCAGCCGCGCCAGGCGCCGGGCGGCGCGTTCGCGCCGGGACCGCGGCGTCAGGCGCACGCCGAGGGACGTGAAGCGCATCGCGGCGAAGACGATGAGGAAGGCGGCGAAGAACGCCGTCAGGATCTCGCCGCCGCCGACCCAGGGAACCAGGCGCCAGGCGGCGATGCCCGCCAGGGCGCCGGCGGCCAGGCCGGCGAGGTAGCCGGTTTCCGCGTAGTCGTCGGCGCGATGGGCGATCACCGCGACGAATTCGGCGCGGGTGCCGGCCTCGGCCGTCCTGATCGCCGCCTCGATGCGGCCGCGGGTGTCGCTGTCGATCATCGGTGACCCCCGCCTACCATCGGCCGCTCGCCCCGCCGCCGCCGCCGCTGCCGCCGCCGCCGGAGAAGCCGCCGCCCGAGGACCAGCCGCTGCCCGACGAGCCGCGCCCGCTGCGGCTGCTCAGGTACCAGACATAGCGGTTGCGCGTCGGATCCCAGCGCCGCCGGATGCTGCTGACCACGGCGAGGAGGATGAAGACGAAGATGAAGCCCTTGGTGGAGAGGAACTGGATGAACCAAGGGACATTCAGCGACGGCGCGAAGGTCTGCTCGACCGGATGATAGGTGCCGCCGACCGCGCCGATGATCGCATCGACGCCGGCGGTGACGCCGCCATCAACATCGCCCGACTTGAAGCGCGGGATGATCTCGCCCTGGATGATCTTGTAGGCGGTGGCATCGGGCAGGACGCCCTCCAGGCCGTAGCCGACCTCGATGCGCAGCTGCCGGTCGACGGGCGCCACCAGCAGCACGACGCCGTTGTTCTTGTCCTTCTGGCCGATGCCCCAGCCGCGCAGGAGGGCGAGACCCCAGTCCTCGATCGGATAGCCCTTCAGGTCGGGGACGGTGACGACGACGAGCTGGTTGGTGGTCTGCCGCTCGAAGGTCTGCAGCTTCGAGGTGAGGAACCCGATGGTGCCGGCGCTGAGCACATGGGCATCGTCGACGACCCGCCCGGTCAGCGCCGGGATCGGCGGCGCGGCGAAGGCCGGCACAGCCGATCCGGCAGCCAGGCCGAGCAGCAGGACCAGGGCGATGCGCAAGAGCCCGCGCACCGGCCGCGCCGCATCAGTTCCCGGTGGTGCCAAAATCGACCTTCGGCACATCCATCTTCTCCGGCTCGATCTGCAGCTGCTGCATCGGCACGCGGTCGGCATAGAGGAACTTGTGCCAGAGCACGCCGGGGAAGGTCTTCAGTTCGGTGTTGTAGGCTTGCACCGCCAGGATGAAGTCGCGGCGCGCCACCTGGATGCGGTTCTCGGTGCCTTCGAGCTGCGCCTGCAGGGTCTGGAAATTCTCGGTCGCCTTCAGGTTCGGGTACTGCTCCGCCACGACCAGCAGGCGCGACAGGGCCGAACTCAGCGCCGCCTGGCTGTCGCCGAAGGCCTTCATCGCGGCGGGATCGTTCAGCGCATCCTTGCCGAGCTGGATCGAGCCGACCTTGGCGCGTGCTTCCACCACCGCTTCCAGGGTGGATTTCTCGAAATCCGCCGCGCCCTTCACCGTCGCCACCAGGTTCGGCACCAGATCGGCCCGGCGCTGATACTGGTTCAGCACCTCGGCCCATTGCGCCGTGGCGGCCTCTTCGAACCTGGGGATGTTGTTGACCGAGCCGTAGGCCCAGATCCCGACCGCGACGACGATCGCCAGGACAACGAGCAGGAAAATGCCGACTCCACGCATCAGATGACCACTCCCGTCTGCAGCATCGCCCTCATCCCTTCCAATGCGGCGGGATGGTCTTGGCGTAATAGGGCAGCGCCTCGATCCGCTTCATCCAGGCGACGAGGCGCTGCGGAATGCTGCCGCCGACGCCCTGGCCGGGCTTGCGTTCCTCGATGCGCACCAGCATGCGGATGTGGGGGAACACCGTGAAATCCGCCAAGGTGAGGTCGTCGCCGTGGAAATAGTCGCCCGGCAGGGCCGCCTCGAAGCGGGCGAGTTCGGCGAAGATGCCTTCCTTGGCCTTGGCGATCGCCTGGGCATCGCCGCCGTCCGACTTGTAGAGGATCTCCTCGGCGAGGTCGCCGATCGGCGGCTGCAGGTAGTTGTCGGCCGCCGCCATGATGCGGCGGATACGGGCGCGTCCCTTCGCATCCTTGGGCAGCAGCGGCTTCTGCGGATAGCGGTCCTCGAGATACTCGACGATCGGCGTCGATTCCCACAGCGCAAAGCCGTCATCCAGGATCGCCGGAACCTTGCCGCGCGGATTGATCGCCAGGAATTCCGGCGTCTTGGTATCGCCGTTGTCGAACTGCAGGCGCTTGAAGGTATAGTCGATGCCCTTGTGCTCGAGGCTGAGCCAGACCTTCCAGGCATAGGGGGAACCGGAACCGTAATAGAAGATCATCGACATGACAGGAAGCCTTCGCGCTGGGTTTCGGGAACGGGACCGCGGTGGATCTTCGATCGCAAGCTAGATCAGGACCTTGACGTCGGGCGATTGCGGCAGGTCGCCCGGGATGACCGCGACCAGCAGCATGTCGACCGGTTGCTTGTGGTCGCCGAGCGGCAGGATCAGCGTCTCCTCGGAGAACACCTGGCGGTCGAACAGCCCCTCCTTCAGGTAGCGGTAGGGCGCGCCGGTGTCGACCACCGCATCGTAGGTCTGCTTGATGAAATCGGAATACTCCTCCATCGGCAGTTGGTCGAGATACTTGCCGGTATAGTTCATGCCGGAGAGTTCGACCAGGATCGAGCCGTCGAGGCGGAAAAAGTAGCGGCGCGGCGAGAACTCGACCTCGACCAGCGTAACATAGCCGAGGATATAGGGGAAATCGACCGGGTCGACCTCGGCCCGCGTCGGGAACGGCCGTTCACCGCGCTTCGCGTTCCAGTAGGCGAAGAGCCTTTGCAGGCGTGGGTCGATCAGATCCTGGCCAAGCGTATCCAACATGCCCCGCCTGCATCCCGTATGGTCCGGAGTGTTGCCCGATTCCCTGCCGGCGGCAAGACCGGCTATCGGCCGGCGGACTGCGTCGCCCCGGCCGGTGCCGGTGCCAGCCGGGAGAGCGGCTGCAGCGGCTCCTGGAACAGGTAGAACTTGGCCGTCGGCGACATGTCGCTGACGATGAAGCGGAACGTGGCGGTGCCGCCCGGCGGCACCTGGGCGCCGCTGAAGCCGAGGGTGTCCTCCGGCTCGTCGAAGCGCTGCGAGTCGGGAAAGCTGCTGCTGGTATAGGCGGCGGAGATCTGCGAATTCTGCCCGAAGCTGAGCCCGTCCTCGTAGGGGCTGTGGCGGGTCGGCACCTCGCGCAGTTCCATCTGGAAATTCTGCCACACCTTGTCGGTGCGGTTGATCACGACCTTGGTCATGGCGAAGGCGGCGATGTGGTGGCTGCCGATGCGGTTGCCGAATTCGCGGCTGAAGCCCCTGATCAGCAGCACGGCGTCCTGGGAACCGGTGATCTCCTCGGTCACCACGATCGGATCGACGAGGGTGCCGGTACCGGTGACGCTGAGCAGGCGGAAGCCGCCGGCCTCGTCGGAGAAGGTCAGGCCCTCGTGGGTGAGCGGCGTCGCCGCCGCCGGCGCGACGCTCGCAAGCAACATCCAAGACGCGATCGCGGCCCGCAGGTGCATCCCGGCATTATCGCGTCGGGAAGGCGCCGCGCCTAGCCCGAATCAGCCTGCCGGAGGGGCTGGCGCGACCGTCCGGGTGAGTCCGGTCAGATGGCGGCCAGCCGCTCCAGGGCCTGGGTCAGCTTGGCCCGGGCCTGGTCGGCCTCGGCCAGGCGCTGGCGCTGTTCCTCGATCACCGCGGGATCCGCCTTGGCGATGAACTGGGCATTGCCCAGCTTCTTGCCGATCTTTTCCGCCTCGGCCCTGGTCTTCTCCAGTTCCTTGGCCAGCCGCGCCGTTTCCTTGGCGATGTCGATGACGTCGGCCAGCGGCAGGAACACAGTCGCCTCGTCGAGCACGATCTGGGCAGCGCCCTTCGGCCCGTCCTGCTCGATGGTCTCGATCGACTGCGCCCGCGCGAGGCGCCGGATGAGGTCGCCGTAGCTGGCCAGGCGGCGCCGGGAATCGGCATTGGCGTCCTTGATCAGCAGGCTGACCTGGGCGCCCGGCGGCACGTTCATCTCGGCGCGCAGGCCGCGGACCTCGCTGACCAGCCGGATCACCCAGTCGAAATCCGCGCCGGCCGCGGCATCGATCGCGTCGTCGCCGAATTCCGGCCAATGCGCCTTGATCAGCAGGCCGGATCCCGCGGGACCGACCTGGGACCAGAGCTCCTCGGTGATGAAGGGCATGAAGGGATGCATGAGGTGCAGCAGCTGGCCCAGCACCCAGGCGGTGGCGGCGCGGGTCTCGCGCTTCGCCTCGTCGCTGCCGCCCAGCAGGATCGGCTTGGTGAATTCCAGATACCAGTCGCAGAACTGGCCCCAGACGCAGTGATACAGCGCGCCGGCGGCGTCGTTGTAGCGGTAGAGCGCCATCGCCTGGTCGACGGCGCGGGCGGTCTTCGCCAGCTCGCCGATCATCCAGCGGTTGACCGTCTCTTTGACCCGGCGCGGATCGAAGCCGGGGTCCGCTCGGCATTCGTTCATCTCGCAGAAGCGGGTCGCGTTCCACAGCTTGGTGGCGAAGTTGCGGTAGCCCTCGACCCGGTTCTCCGACATCTTGATGTCGCGCCCCTGCGCCGCCAGGGCGGCCAGGGTGAAGCGCAGCGCGTCGCAGCCATACTTGTCGATCAGGTCCAGCGGGTCGATGACGTTGCCCTTGGACTTCGACATCTTCTGGCCATGCTCGTCGCGCACCAGGGCATGGATGTAGACCGTGCGGAACGGCACGTCCTTCATGAAATGCAGGCCCATCATCATCATCCGGGCGACCCAGAAGAAGATGATGTCGAAGCCGGTGACCAGCACGTCGCCGGGATAGTAGCGCCGCAGTTCCGGCGTCGCCTCCGGCCAGCCCAGGGTCGAGAACGGCCACAGCGCTGAGGAGAACCAGGTATCCAGAACGTCCTCGTCGCGCTTCAGCGCCGCCGGCTTGCCGTAATGCGCCGCCGCCAGGGCCAGGGCCTCGGCCTCGTCCATGGCCACGAACACCTCGCCGTCCGGCCCGTACCAGGCCGGAATCTGGTGTCCCCACCACAGCTGCCGCGAGATGCACCAGGGCTGGATGTTGCGCATCCAGTCGAAATAGGTGTTCTCCCACTGCTTCGGGACGAAGACGGTCCGCCCCTCCTCGACCGCCTTGATGGCGGGGATGGCGAGGGTCTTGGCGTCGCAATACCACTGGTCGGTGAGCCAGGGCTCGATGACCACGCCGGAGCGGTCGCCGTGGGGGATGGTCAGGGCGTGATCGTCGATCTTCTCGATCAGGCCGAGCGCCTCGAGATCCGCCAGCACCTTCTCGCGCGCCACGTAGCGATCCAGGCCGCGATAGGCGGCCGGCACGTTGTCGTTCAGCTTGGCGTCGCGATCGAAGATGTTGATCATCTCGAGGGCGTGCCGGCGGCCGACCTCGAAATCGTTGAAGTCGTGCGCCGGGGTGATCTTGACCGCGCCCGAGCCAGTCTCCGGATCGGCATATTCGTCCGCGACCACCGGGATGCGCCGGCCCACCAGCGGCAGCAGAACGTGCTTTCCGACCAGGTCGCGATAGCGGTCGTCCTCGGGATTCACCGCGACGGCGGTATCGCCGAGCATGGTTTCCGGCCGCGTCGTCGCCACCACCAGATAGCGGTCGGGCTGGCCTTCGACCGGGAATTTCAGGTGCCAGAGCTTGCCCTTGGATTCCTTCTGCACCACTTCGAGGTCGGAGATCGCCGTGTGCAGCTTCGGGTCCCAGTTCACCAGGCGCTTGTCACGGTAGATCAGCCCCTGGCGGTGCAGGTCGACGAAGACCTTGCGGACGGCGGCGCTGAGGCCCTCGTCCATGGTGAAGCGCTCGCGCGGCCAGTCGGGCGAGGCGCCGAGGCGGCGCAGCTGGCGGGTAATGGTGCCGCCGGATTCCGCCTTCCATTCCCAGACCTTCTCCAGGAACTTGGCGCGGCCGAGGTCGGTCCGCTTGATGCCCTTCTCGGCGAGCTGGCGTTCGACCACCATCTGCGTGGCAATACCGGCATGATCGGTGCCCGGCTGCCAGAGCGCGTCGCGTCCCCGCATCCGCTGGTAGCGGGTCAGGACGTCCTGCAGGGTGAAGGTGAGCGCATGGCCCATATGCAGGCTGCCGGTCACGTTCGGCGGCGGCATCATGATAGTATAGGGCTGCTTGTTGGAGGCGACGGAGGCGGCGAAGGCCCCGGCCTGCTCCCACTCGGCATAGCGCTGCTTTTCGACCTCGTCGGGCCGGAACGTCTTTTCCAGCATTGCTGGGGGTCCTATGGAATTCGGGTGTCTAACTGAGCCGACCTGGCGCGGCCGTGGCTTTATAGCCGCAGCCGGAAGCCGGTCAAAGCGAAGAGTGACGGAGGATCCTGCGGCGATCAGCCCAGTTCGGCCCGGCGGGCGATGCGCTCGACCTCGCGCCGGACCAGGCGTTCGACGATATCCTGGAGGTGCAGATCCAGCCATTCCTTGAGCATCGGCTCGACCGCCCGGCGCACCAGGGTCTCGACCAGGAGGCCGTCGCCCTGAAGGCCGGCCTCAATGGCGGGAAGCTGCCGGCGTCCGACGAGTTCGGCCATGACGCTTGCCGAGGCGGCGGCGACCACCGGCGAGACGAGTTCCGTATCCATCGGTTCCGGCTCCGCTTTGACCGGCACGGCCGGCGGGGCCGCCTGCACCGGTGGGGACATTTCGACGGGGGCAGTGACGGCATGGACCGGCGGCGGGGGCGGCTCGGCAACCGCCATCGGCAGCTCCGGCACGTCGACCAGTTCGACGACATTGCTGTCGCCGACCACCATGTCGGTCAGGACCAGTTCATCCTCTTCTTCCTCGGGGGCGGCGCTGCTAACGGGGGCCGGCGGCACCGGCTGGGGCGCCGGTGCCGGCGCCGCCTTCACGGCCGGCGCCTCCTCCTTGGCATCGGTCCCGTCTTCGGAGATGATCCGGCGTATGGACGCCAGGATCTCTTCCATTGACGGTTCTTGACTGGCCTTCGCTGCTTCGCTCATTCCCGCATCCCTTGCCGGGTCGACGGCCTCAGCGACACCGCGCCATGCCCCTCCCGCTACCCGGATCAAATATCCTAGCGAGTCCGAAGAAACTTCTCAAGAAATGGCGGAAGCCCCCTAGAATCTCACAATATTTGGGCATCCTCGAGTCGCCAGGGCGGAAATCCTCCCTTATTCGACCGACGGCCCGGTACCCCAGAACTTGTTGCGAACCTCGTGGTAATGCTCGGTGGCATCGTAAAGCGGGGCGTTCAGGGCCAGATCCCTGGCCGTCAGCCGGCCGACCGCCGCCAGGACCCGGTACTTGGCTACGGCATGGGCGGTCCTGGCCTGGACCAGGCTCACCTTGGCGTTCAGAGCCTCGAGCTCCTGATCCAGGACGTCCAGCACGGTACGGGCGCCGACCTGCTGCTCCTGCCTGACGCCGTCCAGGGCGATGTCGGCGGCCTTGACCTGCTCCTCAAAGGACGTGATCTGTGCCCGCGCGGTATCCAGGGCCTGGTAGGCGTCGACCGCCTCGCGTTCCGCCGCCCGGCGCGCCTGGTCGAGGTCCTTGCGGGCCTGCTGATAGCGCTGCTTGGCCTCCCGGACCCGGGAATCGGGGGCCCCGGCCTGGTAGAGGGGGATGCGGAGAACGCCGAGGACGGTTCCGTCGTTGGCGGACCCACGGTCGCTGCCTTCCTCGTCGGTATGCACGAAGTTACCCTCCAGGGTCACTTCCGGCAGCAGATCCGCGAAATTCACGTCGATCGCGTCCTTGGCCGCCTTCTCGGTGAACTGGGCCGCGACCACCTGGGGCGCCCCCTGGGACTGGATGACGGTTTCCTCGACATTCGCCGGCAGGGTCACCTCGCTGACCGGCATGCTGAGGTCGGTCGGTTCCTGCCCGATGATCTGGCGGTAGGTCGCCTTGGAGGCGATCAGTTTGCCCTCGGCACCAGTCCGATCGGCATGTGCCTGCTGTAGGCGCGATTCCGCCTGGGCCACGTCGGTCTTGGTCACCTCGCCGGCCTCGAAGCGGTCCTTGGTCGCCTGCAACTGGGCGGCGATGACCTTCTCGTTGTTGATGTTGAGGTCGAGCACCGCCTGGTCGCGGACCACGGCCATGTATGACTGCACCGCCAGCAACAGGATCTGCTGCTCGGCATCGACCAGTTGCGCGCGACCGGCTTCCACCTGGTTCTCCGCCTGCGACGTGCTCGAAACCGTGCCGAAGCCGCTGAAGATCGGCTGCGAAACGCTGACTCCATAGGTCCGCGGCCAGAAGCTGCGATTGGGATCGATCGAGGCGAATTGCTGACCGGGCGCCGCCTTGCTCTTGTCCTGGAACCACTCGTGACCGGCGGAGACCTGACCCTGGACGGTCGGGCGCCAGCCGCTCAGCGCCTGGGGCACCAGTTCGTCGGTGGCGCGCAGCTGCGCGCGGGCGGAATCCAGGGTCGGGTTGCCGACATAGGCCTGGGTCAGGGCGTCGTTCAGGTCCACCGCATGGGCCTGGGCCGCGACAAGTGCACAGGCCGCAACGCCGGCCGCCAGGACGGTTCGCCGCTTCCAAGTGGTGAAGACCATGGCATTCATCGGTCGATCCTTCGCAAATCCGGCCCTAGTAACGGTTCATCCCCGGCTCGACGGCGACGGCCCAGGCATCGATCCCGCCCGCCAGGTTGACCGCCTTCGGAAAGCCGTTGTTCCGGAGCCACATTGTAGCGTGAAAACTTCGCATACCGTGATGGCAAACCACCGCCAGGGCGCGATCCTTCGGCAACTCGGCGACGCGGGCGGGCAACTGGTCCATCGGCACGAAGGCGCTGCCGGCGATCGCGCAGAGGTCGCGTTCCCAGGGTTCGCGGATATCGAGGACGGTCACCGGCTCGTCGCGCGCGATCAGCGCGGAGAGGGCCTGCGGTTCGATCTGCAGCGGTGACTCCGATGCCATCGATTCCACCTAGAAAACAAACCGCGCCGGAGCCGCGAAGCCCGGCAGCACCGCCGCAGCGGCGTCGAACACGATCCGGCTGGAGACGGTTGCGCCGGTCTTCTGCATCACCACTGCGCGCCCGATCCCCTTTTCCAGGACCACGGTCACCAACCGGCCGGTGGGTGCCAGCTGGTCGGTCAGGGCAGCCGGCACGGCCTCGACGCCGCCGTCGATCAGGATCACGTCGTAGGGCGCCTGCTTGGCATGACCCTGGTCCAGCGGGCCCTCGACCAGGACGGCGTTCTTGACGCCGAGACCGGACAGCACCGCGCGCGACCGCGCCGCGAGGTCCGGGTCGGATTCCAGCATCACCACGGTGCCGACCAAGCGCGCCAGGACAGCGCCGGAATAACCGACGCCGCTGCCGACCACCAGAACCCTTTCGTTCGCCCGCGGCTGCGCCGTCTGGATCAGGCGGGCCAGCACCATCGGCTCCGCCAGCCATCGACCCGCGCCGATCTGCACCGGGCGGTCGATATAGGCCTGCCCGCGCGACGTGTCCGGCACGAAGAGCTCGCGCGGAACGGTCGCGAAGGCGGCGATCAGGCCTTCATCCGTCACCTTGCTGGTGCGAATCTGGCTGTCGATCATGTGTTGCCGAGCTGCGGCGTAGTCCATCGAAATCCTCTTGAAAACCGACCCCGGCGAAGCGTCATCGCGGGTTCCGACCGCGCCCCGGGGCCCTCCTCGGGCCATGGTTGTGGTTATACTGTCTGCGACGGACCCTGACAATGCTGCGCCCGGGCCCGTCCGGCGGGCGCTTGACCCTCGGGATCAGGCACTCTATACGTCCCGTCGCTCCCCAGGCGCGCCCAGGGACGGTTTTTAATGTCCAGCGCCTATTCCGGGCCCGGTGGCAGAGTGGCCATGCAGAGGACTGCAAATCCTCGTACGTCGGTTCGATTCCGGCCCGGGCCTCCATCTTCGGAGCGCCCGCTTTCCCGATCCAAGCAACACCGGCACCGACGCAGGTCCTAGCGCCGGACCGGCAATCGATTTCGATCCGCGCCGGAAAGCGAAAGGGCCCCGCAGCGATGCTGCGGGGCCCTCTGCCGAACGATAAGCGCGGTCGAGCTTACTCTTCTTCCGCCTTGTTGGCCTCGTAGTCCACCGGACCCGGCGTGCCTTCAAGCGGATAGGACAGGCCGACCGACTCAACCAACTGGCCCTGCGCGGCGAGGATGCGGTAGTTCGCAAACAGCTCCTCATTCTTCGCAAAGATCAGCTGATCGTTGGAGGTGAACAGCTCGTTCGCAGCATCGAGCACGTCGAGCAGGCCGCGCTGGCCGATGTCGAACTGCTGCACGTAGCCGTCGAACGTCTGCTGGTTGGCAGCGACCTGCTGCTCCAGGGTTTCGATCCGCTCGCGCTGGGTCTGGCGGGTCGCCCAAGAACTCCGGACTTCCTGCTCGACTTCACGCTCCGCCGCGCGCAGCGTTTCCAGAGCTTCCGAGCGGCGCTCCTTGAACTCCTTCACGCGGGCGATATCGGCACCACCACGATAGATATTATAGCGCAGGACCAAGAGGAACTGCGCGTTGTAGGTGGTGTCCTCGCGGCCATTATTGTGATGATTGGTCGATGCGATGGATTCAAAGTTCAGCTGCGGATAAAGGCTGGATTCCTGCTGCCGGATATCTTCATCGCTACGCTCGACGTCATATTTCGCCAGGCGTACTTTCGGGTTGACATCGAGACCGCGGGCCACCGAAAGATCGACATTTTCCGGGACCAGGCTGGCATCGAGAGTCACGGAATCCAGTTCCCCGGCCGGAACGCCGATGATCTGCAGGAACTTGGTCTCGTCTTCCCGCAACTCGCCCTGAATGTCGGTGTAGGTCGAACGGGCAGTCGCCAAACGGGCTTCCGCCTGGCTGACGTCGGCGACGTTACCGCCGCCGAGTTCGGCGCGCTTCTGCACCAGGCCCAGGGTTTCTTCGTGCTTCTTGATGTTTTCCTCGGCATTCACCAACCGCGCACGGTCGCGAATAATACTCAGGTACTGATCAGTCGCATCGAGGCCGGAGACTTCTGCCTGATCCTGGACACGCTCGGCGGCCGATTTTACTCGCGCCTTCTGGCGACCGACTTCGCTGGCGGCGAAGAACCCGTCGAAGATGCGCTGGGTAAGGGTCGCCTGCGCATCGCTGCGCCACAGCCAGCGACCGTTGTCATGGGCGCCCTGGTTGGTCGTGGCGCTGCCATGGTCGGTCGTGTCGTTCTCTGAAAACTCTTCTCCGGTATCACCCCGGACGTCGATCTGCGGGTAGTACAGACCCCAGGCCTGCCGAAGTTCGTAGTCGATCGCCCGGCGGTCCTTAACCACAACCCCGACATCCGGGTTGGTTGTGATGACCAGGGATATCGCGTCCTTCAGCGACATCGCTTCCGCTGGCGCGCCACCAATGGCGAGCACGAAGGCCGTTCCAAAAACCGCACCAAGAAATTGCGCTTTGCGCGAGCGCAACAGTGTTCCTGCCAACATATCGGTACCCCCAATTTTAGGTCCTGCTACGCGCCTCGCTACCCTACGCGCACCAAGACTTTAGAAGACTCAACTAGTTAACACTAAATTAAGCCAAACTGCCAAGGTCGTTTTTACCAGTTTCCGGACATTCACGCATCATTTTTCTTCCCACACCCGGGATGGATTCATCGTTCTGTCAAAGCAGTTTGGCGGGCTTTGAGGATGGGTTTTAGCAGGTATTCCAGGACAGTCTTCTTGCCCGTTAATATATCTACGGTTGCAGTCATGCCCGGGATAATCGGCAACTGCTCGCCCTGCTTTCCGACCAGAAAATTCCTGTCGGTTCTGAGCCTTACGCGAAAAAACAGTTCCTTCTTCTCGTTCTCGATGGCGTCAGCGGAAATCTGCTCCACCTGAGCGTCCAGCCCACCATAGATGCTGTAATCGTAAGCCGTGATCTTAACTTTCGCGTGTTGATTTGGTGCAATAAAGCCACGGTCCTGAGGACGAATTTGCGCCTCGATCAAAAGATTCTCTTCGATCGGCACGATCTCCATGATGTCGGCTGCCGGCTGGATCACGCCGCCGATGGTCCGCGCCTTGATCTCCTTGACCGTTCCCTTGACCGGCGAGCGGAGCTCGGTCCGTCCGACCTTGGCCTGGGCCTCGTTCATGGATTCGGTAACAGTGGCCAAGTCCGCCTGTTGCTTGGCCATTTCCCCGGCCGCCTCGGCTTTGAAGGTGGCGACGGCCTCCTTCATCTTGCTCTGCGCCTCCTGCAGCGCCGACCGGGCGCGCGGCAGGGAGGCCTGGGCGTTGGAAACCTCGGACTGGTAGTTCTGGACTTCCTGCCGGGCCTTCAGCAGGTCGACCTTGGAAGCGGCCCCCGCCCGGACCAGGGGCTCCAGGATGTCCACCTGCTGGTTGGCGTAATCGAGACTGGAGCGTGAGGTCGAGATCTTGGTGCCGATCTCCTGGATCTCCTGCTGCCGCTGGGTCACCTGATCCCGCAGGGTCGACTGCTGCGACGACAGCTGGCTCTGGCGAATGACGAACAGGGCCTTTTCCTGGGCTGCCTTTTCCGGCGCATCCGCCAGCACCTCCGGCGGAAAGGCGATGCGGGCGGGATCGTTCTCGCCGTTGATCTCGGCCTGCAGCCGGGCAATGGCCGCGGTGGCGATGTAGTAGCGCTGCTTCAGTTCCGACAGGCTGAACTTGGCGGTCGAATTCTCGACCACCACCAGCACCTGGTCCTTCTCGACGATGTCGCCTTCGCGCACGTTCATCTCTGCCAGCGTGCCGCCGTCGAGGCTCTGGATCACCTGGGTCTGGCTCGACGGCACGACCTTGCCTTCGCCGCGAGTGATCTGGTCGAGGACCGCGAAATACGACCAGACCAGGAAAACGGCAACCACCGAGAGGATCACCAGCAACAGGATGTGCCCGAACAGGCGCGTGCCGTCGCGCTCGGTTTCCGAGGGATCGATCCAGAGATCGCGATTGGTCAGCGACATGTCAGTTCATCTCCATGCGGCATCGATCAGCCTTCGTTGGCGCGGATGCGGCCCTTCATCAGGGCATCCAGCACCCCGGCCTTCGGGCCGTCGGCGACCACCTTGCCGCGATCCAGGACGATCAGCCGATCGACCAGCGACAGCATGGAGTTGCGGTGGGTCACCAGCATGATGGTCTTGCCATGGACGATCTCGCCCAGGCGCATCTTGAAGGCGTTCTCGGTGCTGTTGTCCATCGAGCTGGTCGGCTCGTCGAGCAGCAGGATCGGCGGATTCAGCAGCAGCGCGCGGGCGACGGCGACCGACTGGCGCTGGCCGCCGGAGAGGTAGCGGCCGTTCTCGCCCACCGGCATGTCGTAACCGGCCGGATGCTGGCGCACGAAATGATCGACGCCGGCAAGGGTCGCCGCACGAATGACCGATTCCTCGTCGACATAGGGCGCGCCGAGAATGATGTTGTCCTTCACCGAACCGAAGAACAGCCGCGCATCCTGCAGCACGCAGCCGATGCTCTGGCGCAGATCCGTCGGATCGAGCTGGCGGATATCCGTGCCGTCGACCAGGACCGCGCCCTCGGTCGGCTCGAACAGTCCCAGCACCAGCCTTTCGATCGTGGTCTTGCCGGAGCCGATGCGGCCAACGATGCCGACCCGCTCGCCGGGCTGGATCTTGAACGAAACGCCGTCGAGCGCCGCCGTCTGGGCGTTGGGATACTTGAAGACCACATTGCGGAACTCGATCGATCCCTCGATCCGCGGGCGGCGCAGGAACACCTTGCCGCGGGGGCGTTCGACCGGCAGTGCCATCAGGCGATTGAGGCCCTTCAGCGAGGTCCAGGACTGGTGGAAACGCACGATCAGCCCGGCGATCTGGCCGAGCGGCGCCATCGCGCGGCTGGTCAGCATCGAGGCGGCGACCAGGGCACCGGTGGTCAGCGCGGGACGCGGATCGCTCGGCACATGGGCAAAGATCTCGTAGCAGCCGGTCAGCAGGACGCCGACGAAGGCCAGGTTCGAGGACATCATCACGAAGTTGATGGCGATGGTGGACCAGAAGCGGGATTCCATCGACGAGGCGGAGGATGCGGCGACATAGCCGTCCCAGTCGCGCTGCAGCTGGCCCTCGGCCGAACTCGCCTTGATCATGTCCAGCCCGTTGATCGCCTCGACCAGGGTGGCGTGCTTCTGCGCGGATTCACGGTACGACCGTTCGACCGCCTTCTTCATCGGGATCTGCACCAGCACGCTGACCAGGATGACCAGCGGCACCAGCACCGCCGGCACGATGGCGACCGGACCGGCGATGACGAAGATGATGATCATGAAGATGATGACGAAGGGGAGGTCGATGATCGCCGACAACGTCGCCGAGGTGAAGAAATCGCGCAGCGTCTCGTAGGACTGCACGTTGGAGGCGAAGGCACCGGCGGATTGCGGGCCGGCCGCCATGCGGATCGAAAGGATGTGCTCGAACAGCGCCGACGAGACCTTGCGGTCCAGGGCCTTGCCGGCGCGGTCGAGGAAATGCGCCCGCAGGGTGCGGAGCAGGAAATCAAAGCCGAAGATCGCGATCACGCCGATGGCAAGGACCCACAGGGTCTCTTCCGCCTTGTTCGGCACGACGCGGTCATAGACCTGCATCGAGAAGATCGAAGTGGCGATGGTGAACATGTTGATCAGCAGCGCCGCAACCACGACCTCGACATAGACCGGGGTGTATTTGAGGACGTTGCTCCAGAACCAGTTGCGGGGCGCCGCCTCGGTCAGATCGGCCGAGCGCGTGTCGAGGCGGATCTTGGTCTGCACCACGATCTGGAAGCCGGAATAGAGCGCCTCCAGTTCCGCCAGCGGGTAGCGCTGGCTGCCGTCGAGATTGTCCGGCGTAGCGATCTCGACCACGCCGTTCTTGGCCGGCGACAGCATGACCACGGCCTTGCGGTCCTTCAGCAGCAGGACCGCAGGCACGCCCATGGCACTGACCTGGTCTATCTTGCGCTTGATCCGGTTGGCACTCAGCCCGGCGCGGTCGGCGGCCCGCAGGAACAGGTCGGGCGTCATCCCCTCGCCGGCGATCGGCAGTCCGGCGGCCAGGGCCGCCGGCGATTTCGGGTTGCCGAAGATCCGGGTCAGGATGACGAGGCAGGACAGCAGCGCGTCCTCGCGCATGATCGGACCGGAATACTCCGCCGGCACCCCGCCCTGCTCCATTTTGGCCAAGGCATGGCCGAGGTCGCCGGCGTCGCCGCCGAGCGGATTTGCCTGGGGACTGCCCTGGATCGGCGCGGCCGGCGCCGCTCCGGAAGCGGCAGGGGCCGCAGGGGCTTGGCCGCCAGCAGGCGCCGGGGCCTTGCCGGCCTGCTGGTTCATCTGCGCCGCCTTGGCGGCTGCCACGGCCGCCGCCAGCGCGGCGTTTCCGGGGTTCGGGGCACCCGCGCTTCCAGCGGCGGGCGCCGCGGTCGCAGGGCTGATCGTCGCCGCAGCGGGGGATCCAGCGGGAGATGCGCCGGGTTTGGCACCGGTCGGGGCGCCGGGCTTGGCGGGTTTAGCAGCTTCCATGTCTCGCGAACCTGACCAGTCTTGAGATTTAGTATTTAACTACAATACTTTGCATTTGGTTAAGCAACTCAGGGTCCCCGCCCGCGGCGCCTTTGTACCATAGATGGCCCGGAACTTCGCCCCTCTCGCCGCGCCCCTTGGGCGGGCCTGCCTGGGTTCTGTCGCGGCAGGCGCGCGGGAGGTTCTCGGCCGGGCGGCTAGGAAACGTCGACGACGCCGAGCCGCGCCAGGAGCGGCAGGCCCTTGCCCAGGAATCCGGCGGTCAGCTCCTTGACATGCTCGACCACCGCCGCCTCGTCCTTCAACTCCTCGCCCTGCTTGTTGACCCGCACCCCGCGCCGCTTCAGTTCAGCGGCGACCCGTTCGCCCAGCTGATCCGGTGTCGGTTTCTGCCCGGTCAGCACCGCCAGGACCAGCGCATCCACCGGCTCGATATTGATGCCGGTGCCGGCGATGGTGGAGATCAGGGCCCGCCGGCTGACGGTCTCGGCGGCGAGGCCGAGGATCGCCTGATTGACCGGTTGCCGGAACTTGGCCTTGGCGACCGTGGCCGGCATCTTCGGCGCGCGGAACGGTTGTGCCATCGGCACCACATGTCCGGCGGCGCACAACAGGGTGACGGCGCGTTCGGCGTCGCCGGCCTTGCCGCTCTGCCGCTGGACCGCCTCGGCCACCTCTTCCAGCCGCAGCGAGCCCAGGGCCAGCGTCTCCTTCAATGTCGGGAACACCGCCGCCTCGAAGGCGATCTCACCGCGCGGAACTTTCGCCTTCTGGGTGAATTCGTCGGGCGTCTTGGTGGTGCCGAACAGGGTCTGCCAAAGATTGCGGGTGATCTGCCCCCGATTGAGATGGGCATGGCCGCGCACGAAGACGTCGCGGCGGAAGCGCTGGCCGCTGCAGAAATCCTGCATCATCTGTTTCAGGCGCTCGGTCGGCTGCTTGCGCACCAAGGCCGCCGGCGCCTCGGCCAGGATGAGGTCCAGGTGGTTCTCGATCAGCGTCGCCGAGCCCAGGAAATCCAGTTTGGCCGCGGCCATCTCGTCGGCCACGTCCGCCGCATAGAACAGGTTCCAGTCGGCATTCAGGTATTCGTGGGCGAGGTAGTTGGTCTGGCGCTTAAGCAGGTTGTCGACCTGCTGCGCCGATTGCGGATTGACGCGGAAATAGCCGGCCTTGAGATCGCGCAGTTCGGTGATCTGCTTGGTCGCCTCTTCCACCCGATGGGTGCTGCTGCCGCTGACCTCGGCGCCGAACTCATAGACCAGCCGGCGGATCGGGGCGTCCGCCGCCCAGCCCGGCAGGCAGTTGTAGCTGTTGTAGACCAGGCCACCCGGTTTCAACTTATCGTAGATGAAGCTTTGCACCGCCTGGCGCGCCTCGCTGCTGATCCAGCTGTAGACCCCGTGCAGGACGATGAAATCGAAACTCGGCAGATCCATGCTGGCCAGTTGCTGGAAGCTGCGCTCGATGAACTGCGCGTTGGGGATGCCGACCCGCGCGGCATAGCGCTGGGCGGCATCGATGTGCGCCGGGTTGAAGTCGACGCCGTAGAAGGCGCCCTGGGGAAAGGCGCCGGCCAGGACGTTCACCGACTGGCCCAGGCCGCAGCCGAGCTCAATATAGGTGAAATCCTTGTCGAGGCGGCGCGGATGGCAGCCGTTGAGGACGGCGACATAGTTCAGCCAGACGGGAGACAGTTCGCGGAAGAAGCTCTCCGTATACAGGGTATCCGTGACATAGCCCTGAGACCAGTTCCCGTCGGTCGACATGCTCTTCCCCACTTCCGGACGCCAAGACTTTTATCCCTAAGGGACAAAGGTTAAAGAGAAGATCTTAAGAAAGCGCAATAGGAAAAATGGTTAATCGTGACGGGGCTCACGCCGCCGGCGGCCGGGATTTCGGGGTCGCCGCCGGGGATTGCGGCAAAGAAAACGGGCGCTTCCAAGGAAGCGCCCGCTGACTTTTGAGCCGAGTTTCAGATTCTATCGAGACGAATTCAAAGGATTATCGGCTCGAATTTTAGATATCAGCTACCAAGAATGACCTCGTTGTCGCCGCCGGACACACCGACTTCGATGTTGGCCAGGGTGACCGACTTCAGGGTGATGGTCATTTCAAAGCCGTTCCCGGTGTTGTTGTCGAGGTCGACATTGACGTTCACATCGCTGCCCGCGGTCGAGGTGGTCACATGGTCGGCACGGGTGCCGCTCATCGGACCGTAGCTGTCGAACAGGGCATCGAGATTGACCTGGTCATTGCTGGCGGCATTGCCGGTCGAGAAGCCGACGACGATGTCGTTGCCGTCGAGCTTGCTCTCGATACGGACGGTATCGTTACCACCCTTCGAAAGGTCGATCAGGTCGTCACCGGTGCCGCCGATCATCAGATTATCGCCGGTGCCACCGATCAGTACGTCACGGCCCTCATAGCCCTTCAACGTGTCGTTCTGGCCGTCGCGATCAATCAGGATGTTGTCGAGGCCGTTGCCATCCAGGGTCGATTCCCCCGACTGGCCACGATCCCATACCACATGCCCGACATCGGTCTTGCCGTTCGCAGTCGCAGTGTAATCGAACGAGCCACCATTCGAGTTGTTGTCGGTCAGCGCGACGCTCGACGCGCCATGCACTGCCGTCAAGCTGCTCGATCCACCGACCGCAGTAACAGAGATGGCATCGTCATTCGCATCGCTGTCGTTCCACAGGAGGGCTGCATCCGCAACCGTCACCGCTGCACCACTGCCGCTGACATTGGTGATCACCTGGTCGTCCCGGGCGATCGGCGGCAGGTCGATGGCGCTGACGTTGACGATCAGCGACCCCGGAGCCGTGTCGCCGTCGTTGTCGGTCAGCACATAGCCGACGTTCTCGACGCCGCTGTCCGACGGGTCCGACGAGCGGGTGTAGTTGTAGCTGCCGTCGAGCAGGTTGACCGCCAGCACGCCGTCGAGCAGCGTGTGGATGGTCAGGACGTGGCTGACGCCGTCGTAGCTGGTGCCGCCGCCGGTGTTGGTCACGCTGTTCGCCGCGCGGTTGAAGTCGTGCGTCACGCCGTCGACCGTGACCGACTTCACGAAGCCGCCATCCGCCCCGAACTTGCTCGGTGCGCCGTCCAGGTCGCCATTGACCACGACGCCGGACAGGGTGCCGACCAGCGCGGTGTTCAGGTTATTCAGATCCGTCACGATGATCGACGGGATCTGGCTGTTGGTAACGCCGTTATAGGCGATGGGATCGAGCTCGGTCGCCGAAACGCCGGTGCCGATGCCGATCGCTTGCGAGACGATATGGTTGGTCGAGACGAAGCTCTCCCAGGCCGTCTGCTCAGCGGGGCTCACGCCTTCGCTGCCCGACGGGGCGTTCGGCTTGCCGTCGGAGATGAAGTAGGAGACGTTCTGCCCGCCGACGATCTTGCCGGCATCCGGGAAAGCTCCCATCGCAGCCGACAGGGCCGCGTCGTAGTTCGTCGTATTGGTCGGGCTCAGGCTGTTCAGGATCGTGTGGGCGGTCGCGAGATCCGTCCAGACGCCGCCCTGCTCCGCCGCGCTGGTCGAGAAGGTGACGATGCGGACCATGACGTTGCCGAGATTGTCGTACTGCTCGAACAGCTCGTTGATGGCCGCTTTCGCCGCATCCAGGCGGGTCAGCGCGGTCAGGCCCGACGGATCGCCCATCGAACCGGAGATGTCGAGGACGATCATCAGGTTGGTGTCGACGCCCTGAGCCGAGAGGGTCTTGCTCGCCTGCACCGCTTCCGGCGTGTCGTCGTCGATCGAGATCTTGATGTCCGCCGTGGCGGCATCGCCATTCGAATCGGTGACCTTTACGCCGAAGCTGAGCGGCAGGTTGTCCTCGGTTCCAGAAACCGGATGATTGACCGGCTTCGTCTGGACATAGACGAACTGCCCAGTGGCATCATCCATGACGAGGCCGAAGAACTTGTTGGCATCCACGTTCTCGCCGGCCTCGATGACGCCGCTGTTGTCGAGATCGGCAATGCCGACGACGCCTTCCTTGCCCGGGCTGGTCACGTAATCCATCAGGATCTTGTGCCCCTCGAAGTCCGTCAGGCCGGTATCTGCATTGTCGAACACCTTGGCGGTGTCGAAGCCGAAGGTGCCCGGGCCATCGCCGCCGAAGTCATAGACCACGGTGCCGCCGGTCAAGAAGCTGCCGGCATCGTCGCCAATGCCGCCCGGATTGCCGCCGGCGCCCGGAATGGCATCCTCGTCGATCAGCATGATGCCGCCTTCGAGGACCGGGACGCGCTCGCCCGGGACGATCTCGATGGTCGGCACGTCGTCAGGATCGACGCAGAGCGTGATGCTGCCGGTGACCGAGTCACCGTCGAAATCGGTGACCGTGAAGTCGACCGGGATGTGGAGATCGTCCGCACCCTTGCCGTCGATCGGCCGGTAGAGATCGAAGCAGTACTTGCCGGTATCCGGATCGATGCTGAGCTCGAACACCGTCACCGGGCCGTCCAGCGTGTCGATGGTGCCGGTCAGCTTGTGGCTGTCGTCCGACAGGGCGAGGGTGATCAGGCTGCCGTCGGAGGTCAGTTCCTCGCCCTTCGGCAGGACCGGCAGAACGAGGGCCACCGCACCCGGGCCGTCGGCGCCGTAATCGGCGCAGAAGTCGCCCGCGGTGTGCAGCTTGTCCTGCACGGTGAGAACTACGGAGGCGATGCTGTAGTCGCTGCTGTCGCCGCCCTGGTTGCCGCTCGGATCGGTGGTGCCCGGAAGCGCCACGAACTCGATGCGGTCGAACCCGCTCTTGTCGTCGATGTTCAGGGTCTTGGTGCCGCCCGCGTTCTCCGCCTGGAACACCACCCAGTCGCCCGCGACGCCGTCCTTCCAGGTGCGATAGGCGCCCTGTTCGGTGCCGACGCCACCCTCGCCGGTGAAGAACACCGAGAGGTTTACCGTCGCATGGGTCGCGAGTTGCTGGCCGTCCAGATTGACGAACAGGTGCTCGGAATTGTTGCCCGGCGTGTCGACGGAGAGGTTGCCGGTATAGTTGATCTCGTCGAACCGGTTGTGCCCCGGAGTCGCGCTGGCACCGCCATCGCTGTCCGGATTGCTGCCGTCGTCCGGCGTCGTGTTCACGCCGATGCCCTGGCTCGAGGTCTCGACCGTCGAGGTGTTGCCGTTCGCGGTGTTCTGGTCCTCGGCAGTGAGGGTCACGCCGGCGGGCAGCGGCTGCCCGGCGACGATGCTCACTTCATGGGTCGGGAAGATCTCGTCGATGCACTCGGCCTGGACCTGGCAGGCGGTCGGGCTGTCGTCATCGATATCGATGACCAGGCTGCCCTTCACCGCGTCGCCGTCGTAGTCCTGCACCGTGTAGACAAGCTTGAAGCCGAGGTTGTCCTCGTAGCTGGTCTCGACGCCTTCGGTCGAGGGATCGTCCTGGCCGGGATGATCGAGCGGACGCACCAGCGTGAAGGTGAAGTCGCCACCTTCATTGACCGTGAGGGTGAAGATCGTCTCGTCGCCGGTGGCGATATAGGCGATCAGGCCGCCCGCACCGTCCGACTTGAAGAGCACGGGCTCGCCATGGGACTTCAGATAGTCCGGCTGCTCGCAGGGGTCGAAGCCGAAGCTGCCAGGGCCATCGGCCCCGTAGGCAAAGGCGATATGACCGGTGACGACATTGCCGCCGATACCGTCATCGCCGGGGCCGCCTTCGATGCCCGGCGCGCGATTGGCCGGATCGAGGCTGGCGTCCTCGTCGACATGGATAACGGCGCAGACTTCCTGTTCCGGCACCGCGGCCAGGCCTTCCTGCGGCCCGCCTTCGCTGCCGTCGACCGTGACGCAGCCCAGGCTCGGGCTGTCGTCGTCGATGCGCACGGTGGCGATCGCAACCACGGCGTCGCCGTCCTGGTCGCAGGCGTTGAAGGCGAGATCGATGGAAACCTCGTCTTCCCAGCTGCTCTTGCCGTCATCCGTCGCATCGTCGGAATTGTCGTCGTTGGTGTCCGGATGATCGATCGGGCCGGTCAGCTGGAAGGTCAGGTCGCCGTTCGACTGGTCGACATGGGCGGTGAAGACGGTCACCAGACCGGCGACGCCGCTCAGCGTGCTGGTGGCTTCGTCCCAATGATAGACGATGGCGACGCCGTGCGAGGTCAGCGGGCCGATCGGGTTGCCGCTGCTGTCCTTGCCGGTGACCGGGTCGCCTTCGACGCCGGCGAACGCGTACGGGTTGCCTTCCTTCGGGCCGTCGGCGCCGAAGTTGACATTGAGGTTGGCGGTGAAGCCGATCCAGTCGGTACCGCTGTCGCCGGGGCCGCCTTCGATCCCGCCGGGCAATCCAGCGCCCGGCTCCCAGTTGTCAGGGAGATGATGCGCGTCCTCGTCCACGGTCCAGTCGATCGGCCGGCACTGCACCGGCGCATCGTCATCGACGACGAATTCCAGGCAGGTCTTGGCATAGTCGCCATCGGCATCGGTCAGCTTGACGCCGAAGGACAGCAGCAGGTCGTCCTCGTAGCTGGCGACGCAGCAGTCTTCGCCGTTGTTCTCGGGGTTGCCGTCGCTGTCCGGATGGCCGAGCGGCGCTTCCAGATGGAAGGTGAAGCAGCCGGTCTTGCTGTCGAGGGTGACGATGAAGGCCTCGACCGTGTCGTCGCCCTCCTCCACGCCGTCGACATAGGTTCCCTTGATCACCCAGTTGCAGCCCTCCTGGCAGAGGGTCAGGGTGATCGGATAGCCGTCGGCCGAGGTGATGTTCGACTGCACCTGGTCGCCGGAATGGCAGAGGCCCGGGACGTCGAAGGTGAACTCGCCCGGGCGATCCGCGCCGACCTTGGCGTGGATCTGGCCGGTGACGCAGAGGCCGCCGGGGCCGTCGCCGTTGTTGCCGTCGCCGATCGGGTTGTTCAGGTTGTCCGGATCGGTGTCGTAATCGTGGTTGCCGCCCTTCAGGAAGTCCTCGTCGAGCGAGCCGTGCTCGTTCGATTCGAAGGTGCCGCCGCCCTGGACGAGGCTGGCCTCGATTTCAGACTCCTGGTAGCCAGTATCCTCGCTGAAATAGGTGACTTCGCAGATCGCCGGCGCATCGTCATCGACGTCGACCTTGATCTCGGTGCAGATCGCGTCGCCGTCGCAATCGATTGCTTTCACTCCGAAGACGAAATGCAGGTTGTCTTCCCAGTTGGATTCCGGGCTGCCGTCATTGGTGTGGTCGCTGTCGTTGAACGGATGCTGCAGCGCCTGGCACAGCTCGAACTTGAAGTTGCCGTCGCAGTCGATGGTCAGGCTGAAGACCGGCTTGCCGCAGGCGGAGCCGACGATATGCGTCGGATCACTGACATCGATTTCCACGGGATCGCCCTTGGCGGTCTTCAGGCAGGAGATGTCGCAGGCCAGATCGACGATCACGTTGCCGGCGTCATCCGTCACCTTGAGGTTGGTGAGGTCGAACTTGCCCGGCTGATCGGTGCCGAAATCGACATGCACCTGGCCGGTGGCGCAGACGTAACCCTCGTCGTCGCCATGCGCACCCGCGCCACCGTCGTAATCGTGGTTACCCTTCCAGAGGAAATCCTCGTCGATCTTGGCAACGCACTCGACCGGCACGGTCAGGTTGATGTTATCGACCGCCTGCACGTCGGCGGCGCCACCGGTGCGCGCACCAAAGTAGAAATCGGAGTCGCTGGGCAGGGCCCCACTGAGGGTGCCGCTGAAGATCACTACGCTGTTGATGGTCACGCTGTAGTTGTTGCTACCATCGACGTCGACCACGACATTGTACGGTGAACCGGAATTCAGATCGCCGAAGGACGTGTTCGATCCTAGCTTGACGCCGTTGAACCAGAGCGCAACTTCGTCAATGACATCAGGAGACCCATTGTCGAAGGTATCGAAGGTCAAAGCAAAACCGGTCGTCGTCGCGGGCTCTTCCGCGGCGATCGTCGTATCGAGGTCGTTTCCGACCTGGAAGCTGAAGCCGTCGGCGCTGCCGTTCTCGCCGGAATCTTCCAGCGCCACGTCGAAGGTCGCATGGAAGCTGCCCTTGAAGTCCGGGCCCCCGTCGACCTTGAGCCATTGCATGTCGAGCCCGGACTCGTCGGTCAGCACCAGCCGGCCGCCAGAGATCAGCGCAGCGTCACTAAACCCATAGCCGTCGATGAGCGTTGCACCCTTCAGATCATCGGCTTCGAAATCGTTGCTGTAGATTGACTTGTCACCATCACCCTCGCAGCCGTCATAGCTGACGCAAAGCAGCTTCGGCCCGTCGTCCAGGATCGTCACATGCACCGGCGTCCAGATCGAATCATGATCGTAGTCGGTGATGGCGAGGCCGATGTTGATCTGCTCGAGGACGTGGCAGGAACCCTCGCCGCCGTCATTGGCTTCGTTCGGATCCCACGGGTTGTCGTGGTTGATCTGGTGGAGCTGCACATAGGTCAGCTCCTTGGTGTCCGGATCGATGGTGATGATGAAGACCGGGATCTTGTTCCCGTACTGGCCTTCGCCCTGGAAGCTGGCGAGGCTCGGATCCTCCTCCTGCGGCGCATAAGCGTAGCCGAAGATGGTGTTGCCGATGCCTTCCATCCAGACATGGGCGGTCGTGGTGTTCTCGCAATCGCCGATGGTGATGGTCAGGCCGGTGTCTTCGCAGAAATTCACGTCGCCGCAGGAATTGGTCAGCAGCGCGCCGCAGTTGATGACGCAATCGCCGCCATGGGCCACGTCGTAGGGATTGACCAGGCCGCCGTCGACCTGCAGGCCTTCGGTGCGCATATCGGTGTTGCCGCCGCCGCCCGTATTGCCTTCGCCGCCGTCGCAGCAGATCTCGTGCACCAGCGGGCCGTCGGCACCGTAGCCGAACTTCAGCTTGGTCTCGGCCGCGGTGACATCGCACTTCTCGATGCCCTGCAGGGCCTCGCAGCCGAAGAACTGTACGAACTTGTCATAGATCGTGCTCTCGCCCGGCTCGACCTGCTCGCTGAACAGCGCGTTCAGGAAGCACTGGGTGACGCTGACGTCATCCGTCTCGCACTGCACGCCATGGGTCTCGTCGTTGACCAGGGTATAGCCGACACACGGATCGAAATCGCAGTCCAGGAAGGCGGGGGAATCATCGTCGACGTCGACCACGAAGGGGATCGGCGTGTAGGAGGCGTCGTCGCCGTCCTTGGCCTGGAACAGCAGGTCGAGCTTGATGTTGTCTTCGAACTCGGTCCACTTCGCGTAGGGATCGCAGCAGCCGTCGCCGTCGCCCTGGGTGCCGTCGCCCTCGGCATCGGCCAGTGTCGCCGTATAGACCGGCGTCTCGGCATCGGGATCGGTATTGAACGGATGATCCAGGGGCCCGAGCAGCTTGAAGCAGACGGTGCCGTCGGCGCCGCCGTTCTCCACCGTCGCGGTGAAGACCAGGCGGATGTAGCAGCCCTTGCCCTCGTCATAGGACACGGTTTCCGCCGAGTACTTCTGGAATTCGACCGGGATCTGGCCGCAGTCGCACGGATCGCTCTCGACATAGCCTTCGAGGCGGTTCTCCGATGCGTTCCACTGCAGGAGAACCTGCTCGCCGTGGGAATAGACCAGGTTGCCGTCGGTATCGCGGCAGATGCCGTCGCCGGCGTCGCCGACCAGCGGGTTGACCGCGGCCGGGCCATCCGGACCGTAATCGACGATCTTCACCGACATCTTGTAGGAACGGTCTTCGTCGCCGGGCTGCGCCGGATCGGTGTTGATGCCGCCGTAGCAGTCGTCGAACGGATTCTCCTTCAGGTGGTGCCGCCCGTCCTCGTCGACTTCGCCCGGGGTGTTGGTCGCCGTCGGATGGGTGTCGACGTCTTCGCGCTCGACCAGAAACAATTTCCGCTCGGCATCGATGAGGCCGTATTGCAGTTCAGTCTCGACCTGGGCGCCGATCGCATTGAACCCGCCAATGCCGGTGCCGGCGCCGAAGGCGCCGAAGATCGCGCCGGTATTGTCGGCACCCTGCGCGCCAACGGCTTCGCCGCCGGCTGCGGTCTGGATGTCGAGGTCCTTGCCGGCGGCAAGCACGTCGGCGAGGACGATCGGGCTGCCTTCGGTGGTTTCGATGATGACGGGCTGCTGGCCTTCAGCCGCCGTGTAGCCTTCGAGAATGACGGTGACGTCGCCGACCTTGATGGCGAGGTTGCCGTTGTCGCCGAGCTTGCCGGCCAGGACGGCCTCGGTATCGAACGGC
>CAZKDH010000082.1:0-3186 GCA_964551505.1 uncultured Rhodospirillaceae bacterium | reverse complement strand
ACGGGGCCAGGTAGGCCGTACGCTGCCCCTGGGCGGCACGTTCAGCAAGGAGTCGCTTGCCCATCTCTGTCTTTCCGTAGCGCCGGCCGCAGTTGAGGACGTTGAAGCGTTTGGCTGATTCGATAACCGCGAGCTGTGATTTGTGGGGTTCGGGGAACGACTCAGGGAGCGCCGAACTGTTTGTGTCCGCCTGCTTTCTGCTTCCAGCGTGTATTCCGTAGAAGCTCAACGGCAGCGAGGTACTCAACGGGTAGGTTGCCGTTGTCATCGCGCTCTATCTCGCCCTGTAGCGCACGATGAAACGTTCCCGTTGCCATCACTACCTGTTGGTCCTCGGCCGCTTCCAGGTTCTCGGCAAACAATCTCGTCCGTTCGGCTATGAGTTCGCAGAATAGCGCGGCCGTCACGTCGCGATTGATCCATTGCGATATCTGCGGTTGTGAGACACCCGAAAGCCGCGCTGCTGCCTGCTGTGAGTAGCCACGCGCCAATAAGTCCGCGACCAGGGATTGTTCCTCGGTCGGTCGCCATGCACCGCTAGTTTCAACGAGCTTGCGGGAGACCATCTAATAACACTTTATCCGTTGCGGGTTTCGCGTGGAATGCCTATGGATCGCTCAGTCAGCAGATTGCCTAGGTAAAGATTGTAAAGCGAGTATTGACACCGTGTCAGCACGGGTTTACTGTTGCCCTGCACGTAGGAGGTGCTAACGAAATGACGGTTACGAAGTCTGGTCGAGATCGCAAGGGGGCCAGCCTGCGCTGCGCTCGTAAGTCCTGCGGAGTTGTGGTTGCCCGCCTGGACGAAACTGCTTACCGGCAGTTTGCCTATGTCCAGCCCAACGAAGTCTTCTGTGTCGCCTGCCACGCCCGCTGCGTTGTCAATGAGATTTACGGCCGGTACGTGAACACCGTTCTGTGCAACGCCAAGTGCATGGGGGCCGTCTCGCAGGCTTGCGACTGCTCCTGCGGCGGCGAGAACCATGGGGGAGTAGCTGCATAAGTCGAAACCGCTTCGGCGGTCCGCCGGGTTCCCGTCCGGCGCTGATGAGACAGGGAGAAAGCAAACCGAAATGACCACGACGTACGAAACCCGCAAGCATCCGAAGTCTGGCGAAACCTACGCCTGCGAAATCGATGAGGATGGCACCATCATCCGCGCCGCTGGCCCGCTCTACCACAAGGACGCGACCGACGAAGACTCGCTGTATGGCTGGATCAGCAACGCTGATTACCCAACGATCACCGGCCAGTGGCTTCAGGCGGAACTCGCTGATGCTTCCTGACGCCTTGCGCGAATGGCGAGAGGCTCGCGGGATGACTCAGAAGGAACTCGCGAACCTCGCCGGCGTCCACTTACGCACCGTAGACCGTTGGGAGCGAGGGATGACACCGATACCCAAGCTCCTGGAAGTCCTCACCGAATGGTTCCCCAGCCCCGCTTAGTCGGGGCTTTTCTCTGCCTCCAACGCCTGGGCGATGCACTCAGCCAACGCAGCCGTCGTTCGTGGTCACGGCAGCGCGGTGGACGTGGGAGCGGAGCGGCTGGGGGCCGTGGAGCTGCAAGCCCGCGTCAGGCGGGTGATTTGCGCGGCCGTCCGGGTTTGCCCGCGAGAGCGGGGTCTCGCAACGCCGCCAGGTCAGCAGCCGAAAACAGCCAGATGCCGCGCTCAGGCCGCTGGCCGATGCTGCGCAGCTCCGCCAGCTCGGTCACGCGCTGGCGGGAGATGCCGAGCTGCCGGGCGGCGGCCGAGGCCGTGTAGTACGTCTCGCTCACTGGGCCCACAAACCGTCGAGCGTGTCTGCCGTATCGGACGAAACGTCGTCGCCCTGCGCGTGGGTGGCGAGGTAGAACTGGCGGTCGTGCTCGGCGAGTGCACCGCCGTCGAGCCGCTCCGTGACCCTGACGGTAACGAGGCTCACATTCGAGGCGCCGCGACCCAGAGACCCCATGCCCCACACGCGGCCGTCCACTCGAGTTTCGGAGACAATGCTGGTGATGTTGGCCATCCACGGGCGGTAGCCGCCGTACATGATCAGCCCATCGAGCAGCCGGGCTACTCGGCCATCGCCGTTGTCGGTGTGCTCGGGCCACGTCCCGAGCCATTCGACGATAGCCCCGTAACGGCGGTCTGCCCGGCCATCGTCCCAGACGACGAACCGTTCCGTGCAGATGCGAGGCGTGGATTCGCGCGTCAAGACCTTCTCGCCGGGCCGCAGGAGGTGACGGATTGCTGCGCCCGTGATCGAGACGGCCCGCTCCTTTGAGCAGTCGCCCATCATTCTTCCCACTCCCATGACTCCTTGAATCCCGCATCGATGTCCGCTTTGGTGGCCCTGAGTCCCGCGAGAGTGACACGACGTTCTTTGGCGCCCATAACCATCCAAGCGTCCTCGATCAGCACGCCTCTGCCCGCGTAGAAGCGCCCGAACATGCTCCACAGCGAGTCCAAGGAGAAGTCAGGTCCTTCTGGCCATTTTCCTGCCTCAACCAGCTCGTCGATGGTCCAAAGCCCTGCCAGCGTCTCGACGTCGTTGGGAATCTTCACTTCTTCAGTCTCCTAGTAGCCCTGACGCTCGCAGCTCGTGCAGACGGCGGCGTCGTTGCTGCGATAGCGGCCGTAGCGGAACTCGCCACAGGCGATGCAGTTGACGCGCTGGCGGGTCTGGACGGGCGCGGCTGCGGGGGTGGGGGTGGTGACCCTGCGCTCCAGCCCGTAGATGGGGGCGCGGGAGCTGGGGCGCGTCCCGTCAGAGGCCGTCATGGAAAACTGGCCCTGTACAGCCGTCACGCGAGGGCCATCAGGTTCGAGTGAGAACCGGTCGCCAGCCTTGGCATCGCGGAACTCGAATTGGTAGGCCGGACTAGCGGGGACGTATTCTGTGGATGCCATTGCTGCTTACCTCAGCGGTGGTGTTCGGGGGGAGGTCTCAACTCCCCCTGACACAGGTATCATCCCCGAAAACCCCTTGCGCTGCAAGGGGTTTTCGCGACAAGTTGTGACGAGTTTCTAGCTTTCGCAGCTCGGGGAAGTGTTCTGTCCAGTCACGCTCTGGCAGCTCGGCGTGAGAGTTCGTAACCGTCATCGTCCTCGACCCTTCTCACACCCCGCTGGCCACCAACAGCCGAGAGTGAAGAAATGTACACAGAACTATACGGTATCACCTCCCTGTCTTCAGCTAAAC
>CAZKDH010000081.1:0-6026 GCA_964551505.1 uncultured Rhodospirillaceae bacterium | reverse complement strand
TAACCTGCTGGTCGGCGAAGGCTCGGCCGAGCGGATCAAGAAGGAGATCGGCTCCGCCTGCCCGCCGGAAGACGGCGACGGCCGGGTGATGGAGATCAAGGGCCGCGACCTGATGAACGGCGTTCCCAAGGAACTGGTGATCACCGAACGGCAGATCGCGGAATCCCTGGCCGAACCGGTCGGCGCGATCATCGAGGCGGTGAAGGTGGCGCTGGAGCATACGGCACCGGAACTGGCGGCCGACATCGTCGACAAGGGCATCGTGCTCACCGGCGGCGGGGCCCTGCTCGCCAATCTGGATTACATCCTGCGCCACGCGACCGGCCTGCCGGTCTCGATCGCCGACGACGCCCTGTCCTGCGTCGCCCTCGGCACCGGGCGTTGCCTCGAAGATATCAAGGCGCATCGCCACGTCCTCATAAACATGTATTAACCAATATCCTCTAATGTTCCCGTTGCGGCTCGAATAAAGCTGTGGAAAAATAGGCTAAGCAACGGAAATTCCTTGGTTCGGCGACTTCCCGCGCCGCAGGAGGCCTGGCGGTGAGACAGCGTGTCGGTACTATCGGTGTCGCGACCCAGCCACGCTCCTGGACCCATCGTTTCACTTTTGTTCTTCTGGTCGCGGCCGCTTTCGGCATCATGCTGATCGGCAAGGCCGATACCGTCGTCATCGCCAAGGCCCGCAGCGCCCTCATCGACGCCGTTGCGCCGCTGATGGAAGCGGTGGCGCGGCCGATCGCCACCGCGCGCGACATCGCCACCGACGTGCAGGACTACTTCTCGCTGAAGGCCGAGAACGCCACCCTGCTGAAGCAGAACGAGAGCCTGCTGGAATGGAAGAAGGCGGCGCGCGAGTTGCAGGCGCAGAATGCCAGCCTGCGCGAGCTGCTGCACCTGACACCGGATCCGAAGGCGACCTATGTCACCGCACCGGTCATCGCCGACGCGTCCTCGAGCTTCGTGCGCTCGATCATCGTCATGGCCGGCGCCAAGGACCGGGTGGTCAAAGGCCAGGCGGCGATGACCGGCGCCGGTCTGGCCGGCAGGGTGCTGGAAGTGGGCGAGCGCGCCTCGCGGGTGCTGTTGCTGACCGACATCAACGCCCGGGCACCGGTGCTGATCGAGCGCACCCGGGACCAGGCGGTGCTGGCCGGCAACAATTCGGATTTTCCGGAACTGCGCTACCTGCCGCGCGACGTCGACATCAAGGTCGGCGACCGGATCGTCACCTCGGGCATCGGCGGCAACTACCCCGCCGCGCTGCCGGTGGGCGAGGTCAGCCGGATCGAGGGCGGGCGCATCTACGTGCAGCTGTTCGTCAAGCTGGACCGGGTCGAGTATCTGCGGCTGGTGAACTACAGCCTGCCGGGAATCCTCGCCGATGACCTGGGCGTCGATACCGAAGCCGCGGTCAGTTCTCTGCCGAAGACGCCGGGAATGAGCAGCGGGCAGTAGCTCGGCCATCCCTGAAAGAGGGCCAAGCCATTGATCCAGAACAGCTTATGGCAGCAGCTCGATACCGGGCTCCGGCGCGGGATTCCGACCATCCTGACCCTGCTGCTGCTGTTCGTCGGGGTGCTGCCCTGGCATATCCACGGCCTGTCCTCGATCAGCACCGGCTTCGTCCTGATCTCGGTCTATTTCTGGACGTTGCACCAGCCCCAGTTGATGAACATGTGGCTGGTCGCCGCGATCGGGATCGCCGGCGACATCCTCGGCACGGCGCCGCTCGGCGTGGGAACCGTCGTCCTGCTGACCGCCTTCGGCCTGACCAATGCCCAGCGCAAGATCCTGACCGGGGCGCCCTTCGTCCTGGTCTGGGGCGGGTTCCTGCTGATCGCCGCGATCACCACGATCCTGCAGTGGCTGCTGTCATCGCTGGTCGAGGAGGCCTTCATCGACCCGCAGCCGGCGCTGTTTCTCTGCGTGGTGACGGTTGTGTGTTATCCGCCGTTGTCCTATTTCTTCACCGGAGTTCAACGTCGCCTGCTGCGAGTCTGATGGGCATCACGATTCCCCTCGGGCTGGACCGGGCCTGCTGCGGCTAGGTAATGAACAAGCAACAAGCCCAGAGCCAGGCCAAAGTCTTCAACCGCCGCGTCGCCATCCTCGGTGCGGGCCAGGCGCTGCTGGTCTCGACGCTGGTCGGGCGGATGTACTACCTGCAGGTCGTCGAGGCCGACAAGTACCGACTGCTGGCGGAGGAGAACCGGATCAACCTGCGCCTGCTGCCGCCGCCGCGCGGCCTGATCCTGGATCGCTTCGGCACGCCGCTCGCCGCCAATTTCCCCAACTATCGCGCGATGCTGATCGCCGAGCAGACGCCCGATCTGGAGCGCACGCTGAAGACCTTCGCCGAACTGGTGCCGATCAGCGAGCGCGAGCGCGGGAAGATCATGAAGGAACGCGCCCGCAACCGCGCCTTCACGCCGATCCTGGTCAAGGAGGACCTGAGCTGGGACGAGGTGAGCCAGGTCGAACTGAACCTGCCCGATCTCCCCGGCATCAGCATCGAGGTCGATCAGAAGCGCTACTACCCTTTCGGCGGCATCACCGCGCATATCCTTGGCTATGTCGCGACCCCGTCGGAAGACGAGGTGACCGAGGATCGCGATCCGCTGCTGGCCCTGCCGGGCTTCCGCATCGGGCGCAACGGGCTGGAGAAGCAGTACGACCAGTCGCTGCGCGGCAAGGCGGGGCAGAGCGAGATGGAGGTCAACTCGGTCGGCCGGGTGATCCGCGAGCTGTCGCGCCAGGAGGGCACGCCGGGCGCCGATCTCGTCACCAGCCTCGATATCGGCCTGCAGCAGTTCGCCCAGCAACGGCTCTCGGCCGAGCTCTCCGCCTCGACCGTGGTCATGGACATCTTCAACGGCGACGTCCTTACCATGGCCTCGACGCCGTCCTTCGATCCGGCCGCCTTCTACCGCGGCCTCACCGCCGAGGAATGGCAGCAGCTGAACGCCGATGCCCACCGTCCGCTCACCAACAAGACGATCGGCGACCAGTATGCGCCGGGCTCCACCTTCAAGCTGATGACCTCGCTGGCGGCGCTGAAAAGCGGCGTCAGCCCGGCCTATAGCGCCTTCTGTCCCGGCTATGTGCAGCTCGGCAACATGCGCTTCCATTGCTGGAAGAAGGAGGGCCATGGACACATCGACATGGTCAACGGCCTGCAGTTCTCCTGCGACGTCTACTTCTACGAGCTGGCCCGGCTCATCGGCATCGATGCGATCGCCGAAATGGCGCGCAGCTTCGGCCTCGGGCAGGTCGAGGGCCTGGACTTGCCCGGCGAGAAGCCCGGCAGCATTCCCGACCGGGCCTGGAAGAAGGCAACCCTGGGCGATGTCTGGCACCCCGGCGAGACGCTGGTGAACGGCATCGGGCAGGGCTTCGTGCAGGCGACGCCGCTGCAGCTCTGCGTCATGGCGGCGCGCGTGGCCAACGGCGGATATGCGGTCAAGCCGCATCTCGCCCGCGCAGCGGAGCCCGCCAAGGTCGATGCGCCGAGCCCCTATCCGAAGATGGCGATCGACGACAGCTGGCTGCGGGTGGTGCGGGACGGCATGGATCGCGTCTGCAACTTCCAGCGCGGCACCGCCTTCCGCTCGCGCATCGCCATTCCCGGCATGGAGATGGCCGGCAAGACCGGTACCAGCCAGGTCCGCCGCATCACCATGGCGGAGCGCGCCACCGGGGTCCGGAAGAACGACCAGCTGCCCTGGAAGCAGCGCGACCATGCTGTCTTCGTCGCCTTTGCCCCGGTGCACCAGCCGCGCTATGCCTGCTCGGTGGTGATCGAGCATGGCGGCGGCGGTTCGACCAATGCCGCCCCGATCGCCCGGGACATCCTGATCGAATGCCAGCGCCGCGATCCCGCCCGCCGCAATCCGAACGCCGAAGGCGGCCGGCGCGAAATGCCATGAGGATCCCTTAGCGCCATGTGGATCGAGCTGCACAGCGGCCGCCGGAACCATAAGCGGCAGGTCTGGGGAGACAAGCTCCGCCAGATCAGCTGGGGCATGGTGCTGCTGATCGCCTGCGTCGCCTCGATCGGCTTCGCCATGCTCTATTCCGCCGCCCATGGCAGCGTCGATCCCTGGATGGACCGGCAGGTCACGCGCTTCGGCATCGGCCTGGTCCTGATGTTCGGCGCGGCGATGCTCGATCTCCGCCGCCTGATGCGCCACGCCTACCTGCTCTATGTTGGGGCGATCGCGCTTCTGGTGGTGGTCGATGTGACCGGCGAGATCGGCAAGGGCGCACAGCGCTGGATCGACCTCGGATTCATCCAGCTGCAGCCCTCGGAGATCATGAAGGTGGTGCTGGTGATCACCCTGGCGCGGTATTTCCACGGGCTGACATACGAGGAGATCGGCCGCCCGCTGTCGCTGATCATTCCGACCGTGATGGCGGTGCTGCCGGCGGGCCTGGTGCTGAAGCAGCCGGATCTCGGCACCGCCGGCATGCTGTTGCTGGTCGCAGGGGCGATGTTCGTCGCGGCCGGCGTGCGCTGGTGGAAGTTCGCCGTGGTGCTGGCGGTGGTGACGGTCGGCGCCTATTACGCCTGGAATTCCGACGTGCTGCACGACTATCAGAAGGCCCGGGTGCAGATCTTCCTCGATCCGGAATCCGACAGCCAGGGCACCGGCTACCACATCACCCAGTCGAAGATCGCCTTCGGTTCCGGCGGCCTCTGGGGCAAGGGCTTCCTCCAGGGAACCCAGAGCCATCTGGACTTCCTGCCGGAGCGCCAGACCGATTTCATCTTTACCATGTATGCCGAGGAGTTCGGCATGGTGGGCGGCGTGATCCTGCTGACCCTCTATGTGCTGCTGGTGCTGTACGGAATCGTGATCGCCATCCGATGTCGCAGCCAGTTCGGGCGCATGATGGCCTTCGGGCTCAGTTTCAACCTGTTCTGCTACTTCTTCATCAACACCGCGATGGTGATGGGGCTGATCCCGGTGGTCGGCGTACCGCTGCCGCTGATCTCCTACGGCGGCACCGCGATGATGACGGTTCTCATCGGATTCGGCCTGGTCATGTCGGTGAGCATCCACCGTGATCAGAAGATCGGCCGGCGGGCCGGCGGGGACGATCGCTGAGCGCCTGTAATGCTTGGAAATTCCTGGGCAATTTGGCTATCGACAAAGCCGGAACCCTTTGCTATACCGCGCCCGATCTTGATCCAACCGTGGCTTGTTTGAACCGCGTTCGATCCGATCGCGGAGCCATCCGATCACTGCGTGATCCGGTTTCCGGGCGCATAGCTCAGTTGGTAGAGCAGCTGACTCTTAATCAGCGGGTCGTAGGTTCGAGTCCTACTGCGCCCACCATAACTCCCAGGAATCGTTACCAGATTCAGCGACGGCGCGGACATGTCGTGGTTCATGTCGCATGCGGCCACGCCGGCTGGCCGGAAGGGTTGACCAGGCTGCACTCCCAGCGAGGACCAAGCGCCGGATCGGCGCATCAGGTGAGGTCGTGGAGGTCCCGATTGAGTGGCGGCAGCACCCGGAAGTCAGAAAACACGACCTCCAGGCCGGCATGCTCGGGCGTGCAGCACATCGGGCCGACCTGGTAGCTCCGGGCGGCTGGAAAGGCTGCAAGGCGCAATGTCGGCCAGCGGTTTCCATCGGCCGAGGCCTGCAGCTTCAGGACCCCCTTGGCGACGCTGGCGCGGATGCGGATGTCCCGGCTGTCGCCCGGCATCGCCCCGGTCGCCCAATCGGAGGTGCCGAGGGTCAGCACGCTGCCCAGTCCGGGCGTGCCGTCGGTAAGCTCGATTCCCGCCTTCACCCAATGCCGCTCGTCGATCCGCACCATGATGCCGGCCTGATCGTACAGGGTGCGGTAATCGCCGCGAATCCTCAACTCAGCGGTGAAATCGCCGTTGGTGGCAAAGCCAAAGAAGTGGCCGTTGTCCCGGATGAAGCCGTAGTGGGTTTCGCGCCAGAAATCCGTCCGGTCATCGGTGGTGACCCGGAGCATGCCGTCAGCCAGCGTCCAGGCGGCGGGGT
>CAZKDH010000080.1:0-35334 GCA_964551505.1 uncultured Rhodospirillaceae bacterium | reverse complement strand
CGCCGCGATCGCTGACCGCTGCGTTGAGCACGTACGAGGTCGACGAACTCGAACGTGTGGCGCGGATCGCCGAAGATTCCTTGGTGCTTCAGCGCGTTTTTGCCTATCTCGACGCCCGGCTTGGGCGCGTAGAGCGCGCTGCCGGCTAACCGGCGTTCGACGGCGTCTGTTCGGCAAGGTAGGGCAGGTTAGCCAAGCGTATGTCGGCCGCCGCATCGTCGTACAGAAACGGCAAGAACGCGTAACGCGCACCGGATGTCACGGGCGACGCTGTGTGCAGCAACGAGCACGAAAACACGATTGCGCATCCCGGCTTCGGCTTGAATGAGCGATGGCCGAATTCCGGGAAGCTCAACTCACCGCCAGTGAAGGCGTTGTTGAGATTGATAGTGACGGCGAAGCGGCGGTGCGCCGTGCCCTTGGTGGTGTTGTCGCGATGCGCCTTGAAATAGCCGCCGGGCTCGGCGTCGTAGCAGGCGACGATGTAGCGCTCCATCCGCGAGACCTTGAACTGGAAGGCCTTCTCGATCTCCGGCACCAGGCGGCGCTTGATCCGATCCTGCAGCTGGCTGCGCAAACCCGCGTCCTCGATCACCCAGTCCGATCGGCGCTTGTGCTTGTGGTCGAGCACCAGCACGGTCTTGCCGTCGCGGTCGCGCATGAAGCCGGATTCCTTGCCGCCGTTCGCCCGGTACCCGTCGACCAGCTGCCGGCAGAGATCGCGCTCGAGCACGCTGGGCAGCACCAGCACCGGCGCCTGCAGCACCGCCGGGCGCGGCGCCGGCAGTTTCGGCAGCCGCTTCAGCAGCTGGCGCACCGCCGCCGCATGCTGGGCGGCCTCGGGATGCGCGACCGTCGCCACCACCCGCAGATTGTAGTCCAGCACATAGGTCACCGGGCGGTAGGCCGCCTTGATCGCCGCCGGGGTCTTGGCCGGGCTCTTGGCCTGGGCGCCGGCTGCCTCGGGCAGGGCGCGGTAGAGTCGGCTGACCCGTCCGTCGAGATCCCAGAACACGTCCATGCCCGGGCGCTGCTGGGTGAGGCGTCCGTCGGTGCGGTCGGCGGGGTCGCAGCTGATGCCGAAGAAATAATAGTCCGGATGGGCGAAGAATCCCGCCTCCTCGAGGATGCCGTCGATCAGCGGGCGCGTCGCCGGATCGCTGCCCGAGCCGAAGAAGCAGAGCACCACGATCCGCCCGGCCGCGGTGGCGAAGTCGAAATTCGGATTGACGTTGCTCGGCGCCTTGAACCACGGCGCCGGGTCGCCGGGCGTCAGCCAGGGATGCTCGCCCTTCGCCGGCTCGGCCGGCTTCGGTGCGGTGAATCGGACGGTGGCCGGCGGTTCGGACGTCATGACTGCGACTCGATCAGGTTCCTGCGACAAGGCCCAATCTTTGCGCGCTGTCGCAGATACAGGCAAGGCGGATGCGGCTGCGCCACGGGAACCGATCGATGCCGGCCAAGGCCGCTGCCCGCCATCGGCGAGCCGGCGCACCGTCGATTTCGCCGCGCAGGATATGGCCTTCGAGGCCCGGATTGCCCGGCGGCACGAGGCCCAACTTGTTAACCAATGGCCGGCAAACTTTCGCTAAACTGGCACCGCCGCGGTCTCTGCTTCGGCCGCGCCGGGTTGGGCTTCGGCCGCGCCGGGTTGGGCGGATTTCGTGGCGGACGGGAACAGGGGGTCGCGACCGTGTCCTTCTTGAAACGGCTCTTCGGCGGCAAGCCGACGTCAGAGGAAGGCCCGCTGGCTGCCGAGGGCGTGCCGGGATCGCTGCGTCCCGCCGCCGCGCCGCCGGGCGGCCGCACGCGCCCCTTCCGCCTGCTGTCGATCGACGGCGGCGGCATTCGCGGCATCCTTCCCGCCATGGTGCTGGCCGATCTCGAGCGCCGCACCAATCGGCCCATCATCGATCTCTTCGACATGATCGTCGGCACCTCGACCGGCGGCCTCCTCGGCCTGGCGCTCGCCTGCCCGGACGAGAAGGGCCGGCCGCGCCACACCGCCCGCGACATCGTCCGGCTCTACGACGTGGAGGGGAAGCGCGTCTTCTCCCGCTCGGTCTGGCACAAGATCCGCTCGGTCGGCAATCTGGCCGACGGCAAGTACCCCACCTCCGGCATCGAGGGCGTGCTGCAGGATTATTTCGGCGAGGCGCGGCTCAAGGATGCGCTCTGCGACGTCGTCGTTCCGACCTACGAGATCGAGCGGCGCTTCCCGTTCTTCTTCAAGACCTCGGCCGCCAAGGCCAAGGGCTATTACGACTACCCGATGAAGCAGGTGATCCGCGCCGCCACGGCGGCGCCCACCTATTTCGAACCGGCGCAGATCCAGATCGACAGCCCGAACGACTACTACGCCCTGGTCGACGGCGCGCTCTTTGCCTACAACCCCGGCATGTGCGCCTATGTCGAGGCGCTGTCGCGCTTCCCGCAATTCGATTCCGTGCTGATGGTATCCCTCGGCACCGGCGAACTGACCCGGCGCCTGCCCTATGCCGAGTGCAAGGATTGGGGGGCGGCGCGCTGGGCGCAGCCGGTCTTCGCCCTGATGTGCGACGGCATCTGCGACGTGGTCGACTACCAGCTCCGCCAGCTCCTGCCCGAGCGCGACGGCCACAAGCAGTATTACCGCCTGCAGGCCCGGCTGGATGTCGGCAATGACGACATGGACGATGCCAGCAACACCAATCTCCGGGTGCTGAAGCTCCTGGGCGAGGACATGCTGCAGGCCAACCGCACGGTCCTCCGGAGCATCAGCGACCAGCTGCTGGCCTGGGCTCCCGCCCGGGCGGGAGCCCCGCCGCCCGATACCGCCGCCGACGCCCCGCCGCCGGCGATGACCCCGCAGCAGGCCAAGGAGATGGCCGCCGTCTCCGGCGAAACCGAGTAGGAGATCGGTTCCGCACGGCTAGGCGCCCGATTCGACCGCTAGACCTGTCGCGCCCCTCACATCCGTCGCCACGACTCCCCAGGTCCTCGGCAGCCCCTAAGTATATTCCGATTCTATCGGCAGTGCCGCGGCGGCCCTATTGTCTGGTCCAGTTGGCGAATGGAATTTGCAATGCGCGAAGAATATGGAAAATCGACCTATTTTCGTCGCAGGGCTGCGGAGTTCTCTGAGGTCGCGCAGAACTTGATGAGCAACGATCTTCAGCGGCAATACCTCTATCTGGCCGACCAATTTGCCAGGATTGCAGCGGGGATCGAGGGCCGAGAAGCCTCCACAACCCGACCTGAATACGAGCATGACGAATAGTACGGCAAGGTAGGTGCAGGCTTCGAACCTGCACGACGCGGAATTGTCCGCGGAATATGCATTTCCGGGGAGGGCACGCGCAAGTCGCGGTCGCACGACTGGTCGGCAGCATCCCCAATGCCATTGGCGACCACTCGGCAGCTTCTCCTTACTTGGCGCTTGATCCCCCATCCGGCGCCAATGCCACTGGTTCCCTCCCTGGAGCCGGTGGCATTTTTTTGTCCACCCCAGAGGGCAGGATCCTGGCCCGTCCGCGAATTTGTCCATTCCCCCAAAAGGCGAGGCGGGATAACGCGTTGACGGTGGAGCGCGCGGCCGGCGGGTCCAGCCCACCGCTAGCCGGCCATTGCGCAGGGCGGCCGCGACGCGTAGGCTCCTCCTGCATCAGCGGCAACAGGCTGGCCGCTTGGATTTCCATGTGCATCTTGTTCCAGAGCAAGGGTCGCCGCCGGTCAGGTGGGCCATGGTCTCTTGGGTTGCACCCGAGCAGGATGTTCGCGTTGGAGCGCACCTAGAATGCCGTCAAGCCGTGCGCATCGGTCAAAGACCGCCAGGGCATCTTCGCCAGGGAAAGCCATGCCTGCTGCAAAGCCGGTCCGCGATTCCGGCAGCTTCCTGGTGGTTGGCATCGGCGCTTCCGCGGGCGGGCTCGATGCAAGCCGGAAACTCATCGATTCCTTGCCTGCCGATATCGGCATGGCCTTCATCCTTGTCCAGCATCTCGACCCCACCCACGAGAGCATGATGGTTGACCTGCTGGCCGGGCATACCGCGATGACGGTGCGGCAGGTGACCGATGGAATGCCCATCGAGCGCAATCACATCTATGTCATTCCGCCCGGAACCGATCTGTCTGCACGCGACGGGACGCTGCACCTGACGCAGCCGCAGGCGCGGCACGGTGCCCGACTGCCTTTCGACTTTCTGCTGCATTCCCTGGCCGAAGCCTATGCCGGTCGTGCCGCCTGCATCATCCTCTCCGGTACCGGCTCCGACGGTGCCCTCGGATTGAAGGCCGTGAAGGAAATGGGCGGTCTGGTCATCGCCCAGGACCCCAAAGAGGCGGGCTATGACGGCATGCCGCGCAGCGCCATTGCAACCGGGGCGGTGGATCTTGTGCTGCCTGTGGCGCAGATCCCGGTCGAACTGAAGAAGTACGAACGGCGCGTCGTTTCCATCCGCGCCAAGAACCACACGCCGACCCAGCAGGGCGCGCCGGCATGGCTGTCGAAAATCATCGCCTTGCTCCGCGAGAAGACCCCGCATGATTTCTCGCTGTATAAGGAAGGTACGCTGCAGCGCCGCATCGAGCGGCGCATGGCCCTTGCGACGATCGAGGTCGCAGACGCGGAAAAGTATATCGATCTGCTGCAGGCCGAACCCGACGAAATGGAGCGTCTCGCCAAGGACCTGCTCATCAACGTCACGGCTTTCTTCCGGGACCCGCTGGTCTTCGAGTACCTTGCGGAGACGTTCGCACCGGAAGTGGTGCGCGGCCATGCCCCTGAAAAGCCGATCCGCATCTGGGTTCCCGGCTGCAGCACCGGCGAGGAAGCCTACTCCCTGGCAATCTTGTTTCTCGAAGCGATCGCCGATGCGAAGCGCAACGTCAAGCTGCAGGTCTTCGCCTCGGACATCGATCCGGAGGCGATTGCCGCTGCCCGCGAAGGCCTGTACCCCGAGAGCATCGAGCCGGATGTGTCGGCGGAACGGCTGGCCCGTTTCTTCGTCAAGGAGGATGGTCGCTACCGGGTACACCCCGATCTGCGCGCGGTCGTGGTCTTCACGGTCCAGGACGTGCTGGCGGACCCGCCGTTCTCGCGCCTCGACATGATTTCCTGCCGGAATCTCATGATCTATCTGCGGCCCGAGGCGCAGGCGAAGCTCACCTCGGTCTTCCACTTCGCGCTGCGTGACGGCGGGGCGCTGCTGTTGGGAAATGCCGAGACCCTCAGCGGCGTCGACGGGCGTTTCCATCTGGTCGCCAAATCGGAGAAACTCTACCGGCATATTGGGCGCAGCCGGCCCGGCGAGGTAGGCTTCTCGCTCGGCCTCGGCGAGATTCAGCAGGCCCGGGCGCGGCCGGAAGTCGGCCATGCGCCGTCGCGGCAGTCGGCACTCGCCGCACTGTCCCGAAGGCTGGCATTGGAGATGTTCGCTCCGGCAGCCGTCCTGATCAATCTGAAGCTGGAATGTCTCTACTCGCTGGGCCCGGTGGACCGGTACCTGCACATTGCGCCGGGACATCCGAACCATGATCTGATGGCAATGACACCTTCCGGCATGCGCACCAAGCTGCGCTCGGCGATCCAGCAGGCGACCCAGGCGAAACAGCGCGTCGTTGTCGAGGGCGCAAGGTTCGATCGGTCCACCGATTCACCGTCCTTCGGTATCGACGTCACCCCGGTCATGCACGAGGAGGAAGAACTCCTGCTGGTTTGCTTTGTCGAAGAGCCGAAACCGCCGCAGTCGCAGAAGGGGGACCGAAACGTCGCAGAGCCGGAGCCGTCGCGTATCGCCGAACTTGAGGCGGAGCTCGAAGCCACGCGCGCCGAGCTGCATGGCGCCATCCGCAACCTCGAGGTGTCGACCGAGGAGCAGAAGGCGGTCAATGAAGAAGCCATGTCGGTCAACGAGGAATTCCAGTCGACCAACGAGGAACTGCTGACGTCGAAGGAGGAACTGCAGTCGCTCAACGAGGAGCTCACCGCCCTCAACACCCAGTTGCAGGAGACGCTGGAGCGCCAGCGCACGACCTCGAACGACCTGCAGAACGTTCTCTACAGCACCGATGTTGCGACCCTGTTCCTCGACACCCAGCTCAATATCCGCTTCTTCACACCGGCCACCAAGGCACTCTTCAGAGTCATTCCCGGCGATATCGGGCGCCCGCTTGCCGATCTCAACTCCCTCTCGGTGGATACGACGCTTCTGAGCGACGCCCGCGATGTACTGCGGGATTCGGCGCCGATCGAGCGTGAGATCGCGGCCCGCAACGGGGTCCATTATCTCCGGCGTATCCTGCCCTATCGCGCCGATGACAATCGGATCGAAGGCGTGGTCATCACCTTCACGGATGTCTCCGAGCGGAGAGTGGCTGGCGAGGCCCTGCTGGCCGCGAAACGGCAGGCGGAGCGGGCCAACATTGCCAAGTCCCGCTTTCTGGCGGCGGCAAGCCACGATCTTCGCCAGCCGCTGCAGACGCTGACCCTGGTGCAGGGATTGTTGGCGAAGAAGGTCGAAGGCGAGGCCAAGCAAAGGCTGGTCAATCTCCTGGAGCAGACCCTGGCTGCGATGACCGGCATGCTGAACACGCTGCTGGACATCAACCAGATCGATGCCGGCATCGTTGTGCCCGAAAGAGTCACCTTTCCCTTAAACGGCCTGCTGGATCGGCTGATGGTGGAATTCAGCTACCACGCCCAGGCTCAGGGTATCGAGCTCAGGGCTGTGCCCTGTCATTCCGAGGTCTTCAGCGACCCGCGCCTGCTCGAGCAGATTATCCGTAACCTGCTCACCAACGCGCTTAAGTATACCAAGCGCGGCAAGGTGTTGTTCGGCTGCCGGCATCATGCTGGCATGGTGAGTATCGAGGTCTGGGATACCGGCGTCGGCATTCCAGAGGAAGAGCTCCAGGCAATCTTCGACGAATATCACCAGATTGACAATGCCGCGCGCCAGCGCGACCGCGGCCTTGGCCTTGGCCTCTCCATCGTGCAGCGCCTGGGCAATCTGCTGGGCCATCGCGTTCGCGTTCGTTCGGTTGTCGGCAAGGGCTCGGCGTTCTCCATCGAGCTTCTCTTGCCGACCGAGGAGTCCGCGTCCGCGCAGCGCCCCGAAGAGCAAAAGGCCACTGCCAAGCCCAAGGCGGAAGTTGATCTCAGCGCCACAATCCTGGTCATCGAGGACGACCTTGAGGTTCGCGAGTTACTGGGAATGGCTCTAAAGGAGATCGGGCATCGTGTAATGGAGGCGCATGACGGGGCGGCCGCGCTGGACCTGGTGGCCCGCAGCGCCGTCAGGCCGGATCTTATCCTGGCCGACTACAACCTGCCGAATGGCATGAATGGGCTGGAGATCGCGGCGAAGTTGAGGGAGAGACTTCATCGCGAGATACCGGTCATCATCCTGACCGGCGATATTTCGACCGGGACGCTGCGCGAGGTCGCCCGGCAGAAATGCCAGCAGCTCAATAAGCCGGTGAAGCTGCAGGAGTTGACGGACGCCATTCGGCGCGTGCTTCCGGTCGCCCAGCCGGCGACGCGGGTGCGCTCGGCACTGCCGACCGGGACAGCCAGAGACTCCGGACCGCCGCTGGTCTATGTCGTCGATGACGACGGTCAACTGCGCCAGGCACTTCGCGGCGTTCTCGAGCCGGCCGGCCGACTGGTCGAGGACTATGCCAGCGCCGAGGAATTCCTCCAAGCCTACCGTCCGGGCCGCGATGCCTGCCTGCTCATCGACGCCTATTTGCCGGGAATGAACGGCCTGGAACTACTGCATCGCCTTGTCGAGGACGGCTGTCCGTTGCCCTCGATCATGATTACCGGGGACAGCGATGTGCCGATGGCGGTCCAGGCGATGAAGGCGGGAGCGGCGGACTTCATCGAGAAGCCAATCGGCGCCGCCGATCTTCTGGCAAGCATCGACCGCGCGGTCGAGCAGGCCGGAGATTCGATCAAGCTGTCGGCCTGGCACGCATCGGCGGCTACTCAGCTCGCCAATCTCACCGGACGCCAGCGCCAGATCATGGACATGGTGCTCGCGGGACAGCCCAACAAGAACATTGCCGCCGATCTTGGCATCAGCCAGCGCACGGTCGAGAACCACCGGGCTCTGATCATGAAGAAAACCGGCTCGAAGTCGCTTCCGGCTTTGGCCCGACTGGCCCTGGCTGCAGCTTCAGCGGGGCCCCACGCGGCGGGCCGCCGCACCTAGGACCGCTAAAAGGCCCCTGCCTTCCCGCCCGCCCCGCCGACGCGTCGAGCGAACTGAGTATTTCCCGAATCTACCGCCGCCGCCCTTCTGGCCCTACGCTAGGGAAATCATTCTGATGGCGGGCTGACGTGGGCGGGTATCCGGCTGGACCGGCCGGTATCGCGTCACACGGGCGAAAAGCCGGATCAGCAATGGATTGCCGGCCCCTGCCGGCAACGCGCCGCCATGAGGCTGATGGCAGTCCCCCGCGAATAGCGCGCCCTTCTAGGAGTTCAAGACATGTCGCTCGGCACCATTCTGCTGATCATCCTCGTGCTGTTCCTGATCGGCGCGCTGCCGCGATGGCCGCACAGCGCCAACTGGGGCTATTTCCCGAGCGGCGGAATCGGACTCCTGCTGCTGATCGTCGTCGTCCTGCTGCTCATGGGGCGAATCTAGGGCCGCAGATTGCGGCGTCCTTCGGGCGCCGAAACCGTCAAGCCAAAGGTAATTGTCATGTCCACGAAATCGCCGCTGCTCACCGTCGCATTGCTCGCGGCACTCATCGCCACGCCGCTGCTCGGCGCCTGTCACACGGTTGCCGGTGCCGGCAAGGATATCTCCAAGACCGGCAAGGCGATCGAGAACAGCGCGGTCCGCCACACGCCCTGATGCCGCCGGGCGCGCGTAGCGCCCCCTCTATGTCAACGCAACCGCAATATGGAGACCAGCCATGGACAAGGACCGCATCGCCGGATCCGCGAAGCAGATCAAGGGTGCCATCAAGGAAACCGTCGGCAAGGCCGTCGGCGACGCCAAGCTGCGCGTCGAAGGCCAGTCCGACAAGGTCGAAGGCAAGATGCAGAACCTGATCGGAGCCATCAAGGAGGGGCTGAAGCCCTAAACCTGCCCGCTCTCTGCTCGTTACCGGCAGTCGTCTGAGCGCCTGCCGGCCGGCATGTCTCCCTAGCGAAAGGACGCATGATGGGCATTCTGGCAAGAGTTCCGTCCGCCGGAGAGGCGCTGCAGGCCTCGCCCGCCGACTATCTGTCCGCGGTGAAGGCGGGCATCCTCCAGCACATGGCAGGCCTGCGCATCTTCGCCCGGCACCTGACCGCCAACCGGGATCGCGCCGAGGACCTGGTGCAGGACGCGATCCTGCGGGCCCTGGCGGCCGCCGACCAGTTCACGCCGGGGACGAATTTCCACGCCTGGATCTTCATGATCCTGCGCAATCTCTTCTACAACGAGCTTCGCCGGCCCTGGCTCGGCCATGTGCCGCTGCACGAACTCGCCAGCGACGAACCGGCGATTCCCTCGACCCAGGAGCAATGCCTGGAATTCTGCGACTTCCGCCGGGCTTTTGCCAGGCTTGCCCCGGTCCAGCGTGACACCATGATCCTGGTCTGCATCGACGGCCTGAGCTATGCCGAAGCCGCGCTGCGCTGCCGCTGCTCGGTCGGCACGGTGAAGAGCCGCGTCTCCCGCGGGCGCCGGAACCTGCAGGCACTCCTGGCGGCGGGCGATGCGATCGGCTCGCGGGGTGCTTTCCGGGCCATCGCCGGCAGCGATATCGTCGTGGCGCTCGGGGCGGCACCCCTGGTCGGGGCAAGAGCCGGTCCCGCGTGCCAGGTTGTATATACAAGTTAACCCGCGACGGTAGCCCGGGGCCGGATCGCTTGCTAGGTTGTATATACAACCTCGCGGGAGACCCCGACGTGAACACCGTGCAGCTGGCGATCGACGGTCCGATCGCCCGGATCATCTTCGATCGCCCCGACAAGATGAACGCCCTCAATGCGGAGATGTGGCGCGATCTCGCCGCCGCCGTCGACCGGGTCGAGGCCGAGCCCGGGATCCGCTGCGTGCTGCTGCGCGGGGCGGGCGGAAATTTCGCCGCCGGGGCCGATCTGGCTGAATTCGGCAGCCTCCGGGCCAATGCCGACCAGGCCGAGGCCTATGGCCGGATGATGCTGGCCACATTGCATAAAATCCGCGACTGCAGCCGTCCGACCCTCGCCTGGATCGAGGGCAATTGCCTGGGGGCGGGGCTGGAAGTGGCAGTGATGTGCGACCTCCGGGTGGCGGCGGAGACGGCGAAGTTCGGCGTTCCCATCCAGAAGATCGGGGTGAGCATGCCCTATCCGGAGCTGGCCGCCTTCGTCGGACTGATGGGCCGGGCGGCGGTCCTGGAAATGCTCCTCGAAGGCGGCCTCTACACCGCGGACTGGGCCGCGAAAACCGGGCTGGTGACCAGGATTGCACCGGTGGAATCCCTGGAATCCACGGTGAAAACCCTGGTGGAACGCGTGGTTTCCGGCTCGCCGGTGAGCCATCGCAGCCACAAGGCCTTCAGCCTGCGCTGCCTGGATCCCCGGCCCCTGACGCCGGCGGAACTGCGCCAATCCTACGCCACCTGCGACAGCGCCGACTACCAGGAAGGCATCAAGTCCTTCCTGGAACGGCGCAAACCGCGTTTCACCGGCCAATGAGGCGACATAAGGCCATCAATTTGTTAGACTTCTGTAAGGTGGGGCCACTAGGATAACGTCGGGTGGTTCTGGGACGGAGGCGGATTTGTCGCGATTGAGCGAAGGCATGAAGATGCCGTTCAGGGATTTCTGGCGGCTCTATCTGGATGCGCATCGCCGCACCGGAACCCGCGGCATGCATTATTCAGCCACCGCCCTCGGCATGGCCGGTAGCGTGGCAGCGGCGATTTTCGGCGAATTCCTGCTCGCCCCGATCGGCATCGTGATCGCCGTGGCGATGGCGGTCCTGTCGCATTGGTTCATCGAGAAGAACCAGCCGCTGATCATGGTCAACCCCTTCTTCGGCGCCGTCGCGGATCTGAAGATGTGCTGGCTGGCGCTGACCGGCGGCCTCGCGGCGGAATATGCCCGGCTGAAGCTGGCGCCGATTGTCGCCGCGAAGCGGGACGGGACCGCCAAGGCGGCCTGACCGCCGCCGCTGACTCCCGGATTATCCCTTGTCGCGCAATCCCTTGACGCCGAGATAGCGGAACACGCCCTCGGCCCGGGCGACCGCCGTGCCGTCCTGGGTGCGGATCTCCGACGTAGCGAAGCCCACCGTCCGCCCGCCGCCGGTGTGCCGGCCGGTGGCGATCAGGGTATCCCCCTGCTTGGCCTGGCCGAGATAGAGGATGCTGAGCGAGAGGGTGACCGCGGGCTTGACGGTTTCCGCCCCCTCGGCAAAGGCGATGGCGAAGCCGGCGGCGGTGTCGAGCAGGGTGGCGAGGAGCCCGCCATGCGGGATGTTGCTGCGGTTGAGATGCTGCGGCCCCACCACCAGTGTCACCTCGGCGAAGCCGGTTTCGCGCCGGGTCAGATCGTAGCCGATATGCTCGGCATAGCCGCTGTGCGGCCGCCCGGTCTGTTCCGCCATCCTCGTTCTCCCGCGACGTCCAGGTCCCTGATTTCCGGCCGAGACTGCCCGATGCGGCCGGCGCGGTCCAGCAGGGCTTGCCACCCCGGCGGAAATCGCCAAGACTGCCGCCGATTTCACCGGCAGGCGCGCCGCCGCGCCCGGGTCGCCACGAAGGGGCGGGGATGATCGACCTCTATACCTGGAGCACGCCCAACGGGCACAAGATCCATATCATGCTGGCGGAAACCGGCCTGCCGCACCGCATCCACCGGGTCGATATCGGCAGCGGCGCCCAGCACGGCCCGGTCTTCCGGAAGATCAATCCCAATGCCAAGATCCCGGCCATCGTCGACCACGCCGGCGCGCCGGGCGAGGGGCCGGGGGCCAAGCCCCTGGCGGTGTTCGAATCCGGGGCGATCCTGGTGCACCTGGCGCAGCGCTCCGGCAAGTTCCTGCCGGAGGAGCCGGCGGCGCACTACGCCACCCTGGAATGGCTGATGTTCCAGGTCGCCAATATCGGACCGATGTTCGGCCAGGCCTATCACTTCCGCAGCGCCGCCCCCGAGCGGCTGACCTATGCGATCGACCGCTACACCCACGAGGTGTCGCGGATCCTGGGCGTCCTAGACCGGCGCCTCGGCGAGGTGGAATACCTGGCCGGCAAGGCCTACAGCATCGCCGATATCGCCGCCTTCCCCTGGGTGAAGGGCGGCCACAGCTACGGTCAGAACATGGAGGATTTCCCCAACGTGATGCGCTGGATCGCCGCCGTCAAGGCGCGCCCGGCGGTTCAGCGCGGCCTGAAGCTGCTGGACCCGGCCTGACGCCATGGCAAAGCCGATCGAAGTCTTCACCTGGCCGACGCCGAACGGGCACAAGGTCCATATCATGCTCGAGGAGCTGGGCCTCGCCTACCGGGTGCATGCCGTCGACATCGCCAAGGGCGACCAGTTCAGCCCGGAGTTCCTGAAGATCAGCCCGAACAACAAGATACCGGCGATCATCGATCCGGAGGGGCCCGCGGGGCGGCAGATCGCCCTGTTCGAATCCGGGACCATCCTGCTCTACCTGGCGGCGAAGACCGGGCGGCTGATGCCGGACGATCCCCGCGGCCGGTCCACCACCCTGCAATGGCTGATGTTCCAGATGGCCAATGTCGGGCCGATGCTGGGCCAGGCGCATCATTTCAACGTCTATGCCGCCGAACGCCTGCCCTATGCGGTCGAGCGCTACACCAAGGAGGCGAACCGCCTCTATGGCGTGCTCGAGGCGCGCCTGGGCGAAAGCGCCCATCTCGGCGGGGCGGAGTACGGCATCGCCGACATCGCCACCTTCCCCTGGCTCCGGGGCTGGGAGAAGCAGGGGGTGCAGCTGGCCGACTATCCCCGGGTCAAGGCCTGGTTCGAGGCGATCGAGGCCCGGCCGGCGGTGCAGAAGGGTTGCGCCGTTCTCGCCGAGCTCCGGCGGACGAACCCGCTTTCCGACGCCGAGCGCGATGTCCTGTTCGGCGCCAAGCAGTACGAGCGCCGCTAGCAAGCCCTTCCGGCGCCACGGTTTTCCCGGTTCGGCCGGCGGTATTTGACATTCCCGGGGCCGGCCTTTAGTAAGGGCCCGGCATACGCCGTGAATGCTTAAGTCACTTTGTTTCGGTTCGGAACATTCCTGTTCGGGACATTCCTTGTGCGGAGGGGTGGCCGAGTGGCTGAAGGCGGCGGTTTGCTAAACCGTTATAGGGCCCTAAAGCCCTATCGAGGGTTCGAATCCCTCCTCCTCCGCCAATACCTCAACAAAATCAATTCGTTATGTAGGGTTTCCTGATTTACCCACACTCCTACCCATCCTTGAGCGCCCGCTTGCTGGCCTTGCCCAATCCTTGTTTCTCGTCTCGCGCCATGCCCCAATTCCTTGATGGCTGGCGCGCTCACCCTGTCCACCTTCCCGCATGACTTGATCCGTTTGGCCTGCAGCAAGTGCGTCCGGGCCGGGCAGTTTCGGGGTGTGTCCCTATTGCAGCGGTTCGGGGCCGCTGCCTCAATGCCTGACGTGTTGGAGCGGCTGGCGGCCTGTCAGCGCCGGGGCAATTACAGCCACCCCTGCGCCGCCGTATACGGAGATCTGTGCAGGCATCTGGCGTGAAGAGGGGAAGCATGAAACGCGCATTCAGAATCGCGGCGCTGGCACTGGCGCTGTGTCTGCCGTTGGCGGGGCAGGCGACGGCGGACCAGTTCGACGACGCGACCGCCGCCTATGAGAGCGTGGACTACGCGACCGCGCTGAGGCTGTTACACCCACATGTGGAACAGGGCGTTGCCCTCGCCTAGTACAATCTCGGATACATGTACACTATGGGCTAGGGCGTCCCGCAGGACTATGTCCAGGCTGATATGTGGCTTAGTCTGGCGGCGACAAAGATGTGATCAGAAGCCGCGACATTGTTGCCGCCAAAATGACCTCCGAGCAGATCGCTGAGGCGCAGAAGCTGGCAAGAGAGTGGAAGCGGAAGCCAGCGGCGCCATGATCCGTTATACGCTCGCCCAACACTTATCCCGGTGTCCCAGGCTGCCCCCAGTTATTGTAGGTCCTGGAGCGTGCTGGCTAGATACCTTCAGTGTGCTGCACTTCCGAGAGCGGACTTTGCCAACCAAAAAGCTCGATGTCCGAGAAGCGCCAAACTGAGACCACCGAGCTTCTCTCCGATAGGCCCGCTTGACCTCCGACAGCTGACTATCCAGCCGATAGATGGCACAGGCGGACCGAGCGCAAAAACCGGCAGCTGCTGAGGACTGCCCCGTCACATTGCCGACCTGGACAGAGCGGCTCGCCGAGAAACAATCCCGTTCCCACAACCTGTGGCATACATCATAATCTCAGACGACTGGCCTGAGGCTTACCTCTGCGCCAGCGGGGGCGAATATGGAGCGCAGACTGGCCGCCGTGCTGATCGCCGACGTTGCCGGCTATGGTCGTCTAAGCCAGGCCGACGAGGAAGGCACGCGCGCCCGTTTCCAAGCTACCCTCCACGAAGTATTCGAGCCCAAGATCACGGCTCATCATGGCCGCCTCGTCAAGACCATGGGCGACGGCCTGCTGGTCGAGTTCCATAGCGTGGTGAATGCGTTGCGCTGCGCGATTGAGATTCAGACTATCGAAGCTGCGCGCAACGTCGACATCCCGGTGAATCGCCGCCTCAAGTTCCGAATCGGCATCAATCTCGGCGACGTGATTGTCGAGGGTGACGACATCCAGGGCGATGGCGTCAATATCGCTCATCGCCTGCAGGGACTTGCCGATGAAGGCGGCATCGCGCTCTCCGCCGCCGCCCATGAGCAGGTGAAGAACAAGCTCGATATCGGCTTCGAGTTCCTGGGCGAGCAGCGGCTGAAGAACATCGCGGATCCGGTGCGCGTTTACCGCGTGATGATAGATTCCACGGTGGTCGGCGAGACGATTCGTGGTCGAAGGTTCGTCGGTCGATTCCGGCGCCCGTCTGCGGTGGTTGGGGCGGCCATCGTCCTCCTGATTGCGGGCGGCGTCGCCTGGTGGGGTCCGTGGCAGTCGATGATCGAGCCCGCGTCGACCGAGCGCATGGCGTTACCACTGCCGGACAAGCCATCGATTGCGGTACTCCCGTTCGTCAACATGAGCGACGATCCGAAGCAGAAATATTTCGCCGACGGCATTACCGACGACCTCATTACCGACCTCTCGCAGGTTTCCAGCTTGTTCGTGATCTCGCGCAATTCCACCTTTACCTACAAGGAAAAGGCGGTCGACCCCAAACAGGTCGCGAAGGAACTCGGCGTCCGCTACGTACTAGAAGGAAGCGTTCAACGCGCCGGCGAGCAGGTGCGCATCAACTCGCAGCTCATCGATACCGTCAGCGGCGGCCATATATGGGCTGAACGCTACGACGGCTCGCTCTCTGACGTATTTTCGCTACAGGACAAGGTGACGCGCAGCATTACCAATGCGCTGGCATTGCGCCTGACGGACGAAGACCAGCAGGTCTTGGGCCGCCAGGAGACTGCGATTCCCGCAGCCTACGACGCGTTTCTGCGGGGATGGGAACAATTCCTCCGGGCGACGCCGGAAGGCTACCGCGAAGCCATTCCCTATTTCGAGCAGGCGATCAAACTGGACCCGGACTATGGCCGCGCCTACGCCGCGCTCGCGCTTGACTATTATTGGAGCGTTACCAAGTCTTGGCACCGAGGGGTACAAGAAATTACGCCGGAAGTCGCCGAGGTAATCAACCGAAATCTGCGCGAAGCGGAAAAGCATCCGACATCGACCTCTCACCAGGTCGCTGGACTTATTGCCTTCGGATGGGGCACTTTTCCGGCCGCTATATCAGAGTTCAATGCGGCGATTGCCCTCGATCCGAGTGATTCATGGAGTTACGCGTACATGGCGCGCGCGCTCGCCTTCGCTGGCCGTCCGAGCGAAGCGCTCCAATACATCAAGACCGCAATGCGGGTTGATCCTCATTATCCGCCTATCTTTCTGGCTTTCCAGGGCCTCGCGCAGTTTGGTCTGGAGCAGTACGAGGAATCGGCGGCTTCATTGGAGCAGGCAACCCGGCTCAATCCGGACGACGCGGCCGGATTGCTGCTGCTCGCCGCGGCCAACGGATATCTCGGCCGCAAGCAAGAGGCGATGTCGGCGATTGCGGCCTATGACGCGTTGGGGCGCCGCAGCGGCGCCGCGCCGGTCACGGCAACTTTCGCATGGGGCACCTGGAGCCTCTACCATCGGCGCGAACAAGACCGACTGTATAATGGCTTGGTTCGGGCCGGTGTTCCCGAGGCGGCGCCGGTCAAGTCCCAATGATGGCTACTAGCACAATTCGATTCGATCGACAGGGCAAGCAGATGGACGGGCGCGGTTATATAGCCTGGCAGCGGACATAGTTGCGAATGTCTGACGTGATCGATGAGCCGCAGAATGCAGAGCCCCGGGTGAGACGAATCTTTGAGTCAGAGCGCGAAATCATAATCATGCCGATAGTCGGTTCGTCAGAGTCCGATATTGAATCCCAAGCGGCCGGGATATCCTGTTCCGCTAGCGCCACCGCCGCGACTACTTCCTGAGTGCCAATCCAATCTCGGCCAAAGTGCCGAGTGCCATCGCGGCAAGAAACTCATATGTGCCTCGGTCGATAACCTGCCCTGTCGTGGCATAGGGTGTGTATCGACCCAAATCATCCGTGCTTAGCCCCATCCAGCCATTCAAGATGCTAAATCCCAACATAACGTTGAGGCTGCGGTGAATTAACGCGAAGAACGCCACGACCCTTGCGCCGTGTGAGGAAAACACGGTGTCCTCCCGGTGTCCGTCGTCAGAGTCTTGAGGCAACCGAGGTCGTAACTTAGCGGAGGCCCCGGCGCATCTGACCAATCCTATGCGGCTTGACGCTGGTAACCGAGGGCACCACCGCGCCAGACGGGCATAGAGGAGGGAGGCTACCTCCCGAGGACCAAGTCAGCGGCTTTCTCGCCAATCATGATACATGGAGCATTGGTATTACCGCTGACAATTGTCGGCATGATGGAAGCGTCCGCCACGCGGAGACCTTCGAGACCGCGAACCCTTAATGCCGGGTCCACCACAGCCAGTTCATCCCTCCCCATCTTACAGGTGCCTGCAGGATGCCAGACCGTGTTGGCGGTACGTCGCACATGCTCTGCGATCTGTGGCCTGGTCTTGGCTGCAGGCCCCGGCCAGATCTCCTTTGCACCGACACGCTTGAAGGGCTCCGCCTCTCCGATCGACCTGCACTTGATCAGAGCGTCAACCGTGAGGTCCAAGTCGGCACTGTCGGACAAATAGCGAGGGTCGATCTCAGGCTTGTCGAGCGGGTTGCCAGTTCGGAGGCGGAGTTCACCTCGGCTCTTCGGACGTGCCACATTGGGATAGAATGCGAAGCCGTGGCGGTCCGTAAGGGTGCCGTCGAGCAGATCGGCCCCAAAGTCACTCTCGAAATGGACTTGGACGTCCGGGAAAGTAGAGCGGCTGTCACACCGCAGGAAGATACCCGCCTCCAGGAAATTCGTAGCAAACGGCCCCGTGCCGTTCTTGAGGAACTCTTGAGTTGCAGTTTGCGCTGCAGCATCAGTCATCCCAAAAGTCGAGAGTGGCTTCGAGACTTCACAGCGATAGCCCGCCAGCAGATGATCCTGGAGGTTCTTCCCGACACCCGGTAGGTCATGTTTCACTTCGATACCCAGGCTACGAAGGTGATCCGCTGGGCCTATACCTGAGAGCATGAGAAGTTGGGGGCTATTGATGGCCCCGCCACATAGAATAACCTCACCGTCAGGGTAGAGCTGATCGACCTTCGAGCCACTGTAGTATTCAACACCGCGGACCATAGCTCCCTCAACCAAGAGACGGGTCGCGAACGCGTTGGTAACAATCTCGAGGTTCGAGCGGCTCCTGACCGGATCTAGAAAGGCGCGATCGGTGCTGCATCGACCGTGGCGATCAGCGGTCATCTGGAAGCAACCGTAGCCCTCCTGGCTTTCCCCATTGACGTCATCGTTGCGGCGAAGCTGGGTTGCCTCGCAGGCCTCCATGAACAGGTCGGTCAGCGGGCTTCTGAATTTGAGGTGAGTTACCGAAAGCGACCCGGATGTGCCGTGGAAAGGTTCGCCGAAGCTTTCGTTGCGCTCGGACCGCTTGAACAGCGGCAGCACATCGTCATAGCCCCAGTCTTTGTTCCCCAAGTCCCGCCAGTGATCATAGTCGCCACGATTGCCGCGCATATAGACCATGGCGTTCATCAAGCTAGTGCCGCCTAGGCCTCTGCCACGCGACAGAAAGATCCGCCGGTTGTTCAGCTCGGGCTGCGGCGATGTGCGATAGCCCCAGTCGATCTCGGTGTCCATCAGGCTGACATAAAGGGCAGGAATACGGACTGCGAGTTGATTGGCGTTTGTCCCGGCCTCAAGCAAGATCACTTTTGCGCCAGTCTCGGACAGCCTGGCCGCGACCACGCACCCTGCAGAGCCAGCGCCAACCACAACGTAGTCCACTCGCTTTGACATGATGTCCCCCACCAGATGAAGACAGCATAGTCCTGTTAGGGTGAGGCCGGATAGGGTCCCCTTTGGTCTCGAATTGTGGCCTAGAGTCGAAGACGCGACCCATCTCACCAGAGCCGTTAAAGGTTTTGCGCGGCGAATGGCATTAACGGCTTTCGCGGAGAGGTCTCCGCCAGCCAAGGGGGCAGGGTCGGAGGTCGAGGCTAGCCCCGGGGTCCGTGGCCAGTATTTGCGACTCCAGGCGGCATTCAGTATCCAGGGCCGCTACTTCGCACAGAACGCTCAGAATTGCCCAGGGTCACCGAAAGGGCTACCGCATCGCCAGCATTTGGGGCTCAATGACCTGGGAGTAGATCGCCGAGGGACAGAAGCTGGGGCGCGATCGAAAGCCGTGGCCGACGGCGTCATGATTCGCTATGCGCTGGCGCTGCGGCTGTGCGGGCATTTGCCCGACAATGGCCGATGGTCCTGCCAATAGCCGGTGGAAGCAGCTATCTATCCATGGTAGCGAGCCCCCGGATACCCTGTCGAGGCGACCGCCTCCAACCGCCTACTGCCCGAGTTGCGCTATGGCGTTGCGCAGAGGCGCGCTGGAAATCTGGATCACCCCGTCGTAGGGACGCGCCAGCTCCAGGACCAGGAATATCGCGCCTGAGACCGAGAGGCCGCATACCAGTATCGCCGCATTGACGGTCGCGTTCGGCGGCGCAAAGAGCGCGAAGCTGGCAAGCAAAACCGCGAGCCAGAACACCATGACCAGCATGAAGGGCATCGGGATGGTGCTGCCTTCCTCCTGAGCGGCCGACAAAAGTCGCACGCTCAAGAGATTCGTGCCAATTTCCAAGGCCTGGGCCTGTAGTCGGCGCTGCATGTCGTTCTGCGGCGCGAGTCCCTGGATGCTCCGGTAAAGGGCATTGCGCTCCGTGGTTGCCGCGGGGTTATCAGGCTTGGAAAGCTCGGAAGCATTGGGCGACCAGTTCCGCTCAAGCAGTGAAATTGCGCCGCGCCGGAGCAGATCGCGCGCCTCCTTTGTCTCTGGCCCGAATTGCTCCAATACGATATCCAGCAAGACGACTTCGGCCGACAGTTTGTTGAATGCGTCGATCTTGGTATCGTAGGAACTCTTCGCCGATGCAACCAGCAGACCAAGAACCAGTGCCGCAATCGTCGCAACCAGACCCATGGACACCCTCACGACGTCCTTGGAGTTGTCATCCAGATGGCTTCGGGGCAATACCGATCGCAGGAGCATGCCGAAAATCGCACCGCCCGTGAGGCAGGCGAATACGATCAAGGCGATCAATATGCTGCTCAACGCCGCCCTCCTTGCTTCGAAACCTACAACCCGCGTGCGTCCAGCCTGACCGTCGCCAGAGATTTCTCGGGACAACCAAGGTCGTGACTTAGACGAGGCGCTGGCGCATCTGGTTTCCGATCTTAGGCAGTGGCTTTTCGCCATTGCAAGCGTTGCTATTGAAATCATGTGCTGGGCTGCGGCCGAGGCCTTGTGGCCGGTTTCGCCAGGTATCAGGACGCTCATGCGCGACGTCGGCGGCTGTGCGGCACCCTATGGGTCTTGAGAAACCAAGGGATTCTGTCTCATCGTGCCGGCGTGGGAGCGAAGATGCGACGGAATCCCTCCGGCCCGATGGCCCCTTCGCGATGGCTGCCAGCGACATGCGCCGGGCGATCCGGAGGCATTGCCCGGAGGAGGAGAGGATCCGGTCGGTACCGGATGGCCAGCGCGGGAAAGTTCGGCCGGCGCTCCGTCACGCAATCCAGGTGTCGACCGGCACGATCAGCTCGAGGATATAGTCGACCGTTTGCGAGTCCGATGAGAGCGGCAGGGATATGGACTCGATCTTCATGCCCGTGTCGTTCCAGCTCTCGTCCTCGCGCCTGAAGATCGGCTCCTTTCCCGAGACGACCTGGCCATACAAATCGACCACCAGGTCGCGATAGCCAAGGTCGGGGATCTCGTCGGCATATTTGCCCGTCATCTCGAAGCCGGTGAGGTCGGCCAGGTTGGACCCGTCGACACGAAACCGGAACCGAAGGCCCGGGTCCCGCAGGACTTCGATCAGGCACACGTAGCCAAGGCAATAGGTGAGGTCCACTGCGTCGATGTCTTGGCGTGCCGGCATCGGGCGGCTGCCGCGCTTATCCATCCAGTGCGCGTATATCCGGTGGATCCGCGGGTCGGTCATTTCCGATAGCGTCGCGGTCTTCAAGCCTGCCATTGATTCATCGGATTCTTCATGGATGAGACCAGGTACCAGGCAATACGCTAGCCACCCGGGCTGCTTCTGGCAATGTCGGGTGTAGGGCGGGACAACCCGAAATTTAGGCGCAGGCTGCAGCACAACCCGATGCAGGCCGCCATGCGGTTTGGCCGCCGCCCGGGACGCCGACCGGGACGCCACCCGATCAGCGGTGCGACCGGCCGATCCAGCGCTGCCTCACTCCTGCACGGATTTCAGATAGGCGAGGAGGTCGCCGATCTCCTCGGGCGTAAAGACAAACACCGGCATCAGGACGGGTCCATGACCGGTGACGATGCCCTCGGCAAGGGCCTCGGCCAAGTAGTCGATCGGCCATTTCCGGGCGAAGCCACTGAACGGAGGGGCCGGATATACCGGGCTCGGCCCCGGTCCGGCAATCGCGTGGCATCGGGCGCAGTGAGTCTGGGCGATGGCGCGGCCGCCTTCGACGTTGTCCTGCGCAAGGGAGACCGATGGCAGGTATATCGATGCCGCCGTCAGCCCGGCAACCGCCACAAAGCGCGGCAGGCGAGCGGCGCCTGACATACGCCCCTCGCTGCCGCTCCGCCTGCGCGTCATCTTGGAGCCGCTATCAAGCCCGGCACTTGCGTCGATGCCCAGCGGTCCGGCACCCACCTGCGCTATCTCGCCTTGGCGCAGTAGGCGCAGATCTTGTTGCCGTCCGGATCGCGGGCATAGGCTACGTAGTTGCTCCCGTTGGCGGGCCGTGGCCCCGGCTTGCCGTCATCCTTGCCGCCATTCGCAAGTGCGGCCGCGTGGAACCCGTCGACTGCCCGCCGGGATTTCGCCACGAGAGATATCATCGTGCCGTTGCCGAATGTCGCCTTCTTCCTGTTGTAGGGCCTGGTCACGTAGAACCTGGCGTTCTTCGGTGCGCCTTTCGGGCCGTAACCGATATAGCGGCTGTCGCCGCCGGCCCGGACCAGGCCGAGCGGCGCGAGTGCGGCATCATAGAACTTGGCGGAGCGTTTCAGGTTGTTGGTCCCGACCATGATGTAAGCGAGCATTCCGGCGTCTCCCAAATCGGCAGTCCCCATATGGCCTGCCTTTCGATCCGACACTGCAGCCTGGGCTGGATATTGGCAAGTGCGAACCGAGATCCGCCGTGCCGGGGGCCCGCTCCATCCGCCCCGTGTCGCTCCGGGGAAAGTCTAGCCAGCCTCGCGGAACAGCGGTTCGGCCGTGGCGATCCGGTTCGGCCAGTCGAACTTGTCGATGGCCCGGACGAAGGCCGAGACCGCCGGCGAAAAGCGTCGCCCCGCTACCGTCACCAGGCTGACCTCCCGCGTTACCACCGGCTGAACGATCGGGCGGGTCGCGAGACCGCGCAGGATCGGCGAGTATTCGGGCATGAAGGCGATGCCCATTCCGGCCATGATCATCGATTGTATCCAGTCCTCGCGCTCCGAGCGGTAGACGCAGTCATAGTCGACCATCTTCGCGTCCAGGAGGTCGCTCAACTCATTGCGCTTCTCGCAATGGATGCGGGAGAGATAGGATTCGCCGGCGATCTCGGCAATCGGCACCTCCTGCATCGCCTCGAAGCGATGGCCGGCGGGAAAGGCCACGACGAAGCGCTCCTCGTAGAGGGGTCGGGTCTCGATCCGATCGTTTCCGGTGTCCGGCTTCGACATCACGGCGATATCCAGCTTCCCCGACATCAGCAAGGCGAGCAGACGGTCGGGCGAATCCTCCGACAGCGAGACCTCGACCCCGGGATGCCCCATGCCGAAGCGGGAGAGGAAGTCGACGAAGCGCAGGGGGCCCACCGTGCACATGACGCCCAGATTGAGCGGTGCATCCTTCAGCTGGATGAAGCTCCTGGCGGTGGATTTCGCCTGATCGGTCTGCTGCAGGATGACTTCCAGCTGCGGCCGCACCAGGTGACCGAGGTCGGTCATGTGCGTGAGCTTCCGCTCGCGCCGGAACAGCAGGCCGCCCAGCTCCTCCTCCAGCTTCTGGATGGCGCGGGTCAGGGCCGGCTGGGTGACGTTGCAGAGCTCGGCCGCCCGGGTGAAGTTCAGCGTGTCGCAAACCGCCAGAAAATAGCGGATCTGGTGCATTTCCATCGTCAGACGCCCTCCGAACCCCTTGACCGGTGCCGGCCCGGTCCTCCGGGCCGCCGCCTTCATGGACCGGATGATAAACGCGGCGCATGGACCTCTTCGATGCTGTTGGCGCATGGATTTCATAGGGAGGAGGTATTTCCGGCGCTGCCGTCGATCGGCCAGATTGCGCAGCATCCGGAGTCCACAGGTGGACCGGGGGCGGGCTGGGGCGGGCCGGCTACCGGCAGCCCGAAGCCCCTGCGCGCTAGAGAGGAAGCTGACGACCATGATGAACGCGACGATTGACCCCAAGCCCTCGGTGCCCGCTGCCGCCTCCCGGCCACTGGCCGGGCGCGTCGCCGTGGTGACCGGCTCCACCAGCGGCATCGGCCTCGGCATACTCGAAGGATTGGCCAGCCAGGGGGCCAAGGTGGTGATGAACGGATTGGGTGACGCCGGCGAGATCGATGCGCTCGCAGAGCGCCTTGCCGATGTGCATGCGACGGAGGTCCATTTTCACGGCGCGGACATGACCCGGCCGGACCAGATTCGGGCCCTGATCGATGCCGCCGGCGACAGGTTCGGCGCGGTCGACATCCTGGTCAACAATGCCGGCATCCAGCATGTCGAGCCGATCGAGACGTTTCCCCAGGCGAAATGGGACGCGATCCTTGCCATCGACCTGTCCGCGGCGTTCTTTGCGACCCAGGCGGTGTTTCCCGCAATGAAGGCGCGCGGCTGGGGACGGATCATCAACATCGCTTCCGCCCACGGCCTGGTCGCCTCGCCATTCAAGGCGGCCTATGTCGCCGCCAAGCATGGCATGATCGGCCTCACCAAGGTCACCGCCCTGGAAGGTGCGGAGCATGGCATCACCGCCAATGCCATCTGCCCGGGCTATGTCTGGACGCCACTGGTCGAGAAGCAGATCGATGGCCAGGCCAGGTCGCATGGCATCGATCGCGAGACCGTCATCCGCGATGTGTTCCTCAAGAACCAGCCCACCCGCAAGTTCGCGCAGACCACCGAGATCGGTGCGCTGACGGCGTTCCTGTGCAGCGAGGGCGCGCAGTCGATCACCGGGGCCGCCCTGCCGGTGGACGGCGGCTGGACGGCACACTGAGGCGCGCGCAAGGAGAAGTGGCATGAACATGTCCGGCACGATGCCCCCGCAGGCCAGCCAGATGACGACCTTGCGGCACGAAGCGAAGGCCGTCGGCCAGACGGTGCTGGTGTTGCAGGGCGGGGGCGCGCTTGGCGCCTATCAGGCCGGCGTCTATCACGGCCTCAGCGAGGCGGGGATCGAACCCGACTGGGTCATCGGCACCTCCATAGGCGCCATCAACGCGGCCCTCATCGCCGGCAATGCGCCGGCCGAGCGCCTGGCACGCCTCAAGGAATTCTGGGATCGCGTCTGCCATCGATCCCATGCCGGGGCCGACTGGCTCTCGATCTTCGGCAATGCCTTTGCCAACATGAACACCGTGACACGCGGCGTGTCTGGCTTCTTCGAGCCGAACCCGGAGGCCGCGTTCGGCATCCACTATCCCGCCGGGGCGGGAAAGGCCGCCTATTACCTGACCGATCCCCTGATGAAGACGCTGGGCGAGCTGGTCGACGTCGCCTATGTCAATCGCAAGGCGGTTCGCCTGACCATTGGCGCGGTGAACGTCAGGAGCGGCAGCATGCGGTATTTCGACAGCCGGGACATGGATCTCGGCATCGCGCATGTGATGGCCTCCGGCGCCCTGCCGCCGGCATTTCCGGCGATCGAGATCGAAGGCGAGCTCTATTGGGATGGCGGCATCTATTCGAACACGCCGATCGAGGTCGTCTTCGACGACAATCCGCGGCGCGACAGCCTGATCTTCTCGGTCAATCTGTGGCAACCGAACGGGCCGGCGCCGGAGACGATCTGGCAGGTGGCTGGCCGGCAGAAGGACATCCAGTTCTCCAGCCGCGGCCTCAGCCATGTCATGCGCCAGCAGCAGATCCATCGGCTCCGCCACGTGATCCGGGAGCTGGCGAAGCGACTGCCAAAGGACGCGGCCGCGGATCCGGCGATCCGCGAGCTGGTCTCCTACGGTTGCGGCACAAGCATGCATCTCGTCCGGCTGCTCGCCCCGCGCCTCGACAACGACGATCATACCAAGGACATCGACTTCACCGCCGCCGGCATCCGCCAGCGCTGGCAGGCGGGCTACGAATACATCATGCAGGTCATCGCGCAGCAGCCCTGGGACGCCGACGTCGATCCGCTGACCGGCATCGCGATCCACGAGCCGGAGGTCGCGGCCCGGCCGTGATCGCCGGCGACCGCGGCGCGGTCTAGGGAAGGCGATCCCGGCATCCAGGCGCCCGGCTCGAGCGATGTTCGCGTGGATTTCTACTGCTTCCTTCCATTTCCGGCGTGCGGTGCCGGTCAATCCCTCAAAGGCCCGCATTCAGCTGGCCCCTATCGCCGGACCTCCAGCGATTCGGGAAGGACAATCGATGCCGTGCAGCTGCTGTCCAGCCAGATCATGCGAGGCCGGTCCGCGATACCTGCGGCTATCGAATCCACAACCAGGCAGCATTTCAGGTTCGGCCACGAATCGGCGATGCTGCCTCGTCGCCGCGGCCCGATGGCCCTGGCATTCAATCATCCTGGAGGACTATCGATGACCAACAGCAGAACGAATCTGATCAACCTTTGGCGCGGCATTTCCCTGGCGGCAATCGCGACCGGCCTCACCGTTGCGAGTGCGACGATGGCCAGCGCCGGCAGTTGCCCGGCCGGCCAAACCGGGATCGACGTGACGAAGCCGGGGCCAATGGAGCCCAAGGGCGTTACCGACACGGTGCTTGCCTCGACCGATCTCGCGAAAGAGATGGTCGGCCTTGAAGACCATCTGTTTCGCCTTCGCCGGCTCGAGATCCAGCCGGGCGGCATCGTCCCCTGGCACAGCCACGGCGACCGTCCCGCGATGATCTATGTCGTCACGGGGGACGTCGAGGAGTTCGCCAGCAATTGCGCGGTGCCGATCGTCCACAAGGCCGGCGACGTCGCCCCCGAGACCCACGAGACATCGCACTGGTGGAAGAACACTGGCAAGAAGACGGCAGTGCTGATCTCGGTCGATATCCTGCACGATCAGAAGGACATGAACATGTAGCCGGCGCGAACCCCCGCCCCAACCTCAGCGGCGTTGCGCCAAGGATGGGGAGCGGGGGTCCGCAATCCGTTCCCGCCGATCCGCCGACCATCGAGGGCCCCATCATGAATCACCCCGCCATGCCCCTGCGGGCGGCAGCCGCCGTGCCCTCCGCGGCATTGCGCCGATCCGTCGTGATCGGTCTCACCGCCTTCCTGTCTCTGGTCGACCTCTTCGCCACGCAGGCCATCCTTCCGTCATTGGCGCGGGCCTATCATGTGATGCCGGCGGCGATGGGCTTCGCGGTCAACGCCAGCACGATCGGCATGGCCATTTCCGGACTGCTGGTGGCCCTGTTCAGCCACCGGCTCAACCGTCGTCACGGCATCTGGATCAGCCTGGCCGTTCTCTCGGTCCCCACATCGCTCTTGGCCGTCGCACCCGACCTCGCCAGCTTTACAGCCCTGCGCGTAGCTCAGGGCCTCTTCATGTCGGCGGCATTCTCGTTGACCCTGGCCTACCTCGCCGAGACGTTCGGGCCGCGGGAGGCCGCAGGAGCGCTTGCGGCCTACATCACCGGCAATGTTGCCAGCAATCTCTTCGGCCGTCTTATTTCGGCGGCCGTCGCCGATCACCTGGGGCTTGCATCCAATTTCCTTTTCTTTGCGGCGCTCAATCTGGCGGGTGCCGCGCTGGTCTATGTCAGCCTCAATCGCGCGACGCCCCTGCCTTTGCCCGGCCGGGCGGCGCCGTCCCAGGTCGCGGCAGTCGCCGCACATCTCAGAAACGGCTCGCTGCTCGCCTGTTTCGGGATCGGCTTTTGCATCCTCTTCGCCTTCATCGGCACCTTCACCTATGTCAATTTCGTGCTGTCCCGCGCCCCCTTCGCGATCGGCGCGATGCAGCTGGGATTCGTTTATTTCGTCTTCCTGCCGGCGATCGCGACGACGCCCCTGGCCGGGGTTGCGGTGGCCCGGTTCGGGGCAAGACCGGCATTCTGGTGCGCGATGGCGGTTTCCGGGATTGCGCTGCCGCTGCTCCTGATGCAGAGCCTGGCGCTGGTACTCACCGGCTTGGCGCTGGCTGCCGCCGGAATGTTCTTCGCCCAGGCGATCGCCACCGGTTTCGTCGGCAGGGCGGCGACGGGGGAACGCGGATCGGCCGGCGGCATCTATTTGGCATGCTATTTCTTCGGTGGCCTGGCGGGGAGCGCGGTGCTCGGCCAGGTCTTCGACCAGCTTGGCTGGGCGTCCTGTGTAGCAGGCGTCGGCTGCGCACTGCTGGTCGGCGCCCTGCTGGCCCTGGGCCTCAAGCTTGATCGCGGGGCGGCGACCAGGCTTCAGCCCTGACGGCGGGCGGCGCAAAGCGCATGCGCCAAGTCGGGCCGTCCAGGCCCCGATGATTTCCGCACACTCGAGGAGCAGCTTTTTGAATTTAGCGGGCGTCGCAACGATTCCTTTATCGTTTCCGGCGACCTTGGGGGCATGGAACAGGCGCCCGAAAATGCCGCGGATACGCGTAAAATCCCGGATTTCCTGATTCGTGCCGCCGTCACCGGCGACCTCCATCCCGTGGTCATCCAGTACCTGGCGGTACCGGCAGTGCTGGCCGCGGCGCCCGAACTGGAAGCGGATCTCGCCGCGCATCGCGGCCCCTGGCCGAAGGTGTCGCAGATCCTCTCGGTTGAGCCGATACGATCGTCGGCGTTCTCCCACCCGACGCTGGTGCCGCTCCTCTCCGGCTTCCTCGGCGCCGTGGGCGCGGCGGACTTCCTCCGCTTCGCGCGCAGCCTGCAGCGGAAGATTCCCGATCTGGACAGTCATCTCCAGCTGCTCGCCCGGTTCCGCAGCTTTGCCGAGGCCGCGGCGGCGGACCGGGCCGAGCGAGGTTCCGCGGATCAGCCGACACCAGCCGCCGCCGAGCGGCGGAGGGGCAATCCCACGTCGCTGCCGGAAGCGCCGCCGCGGCCACGGCACCCGGCACCGCCCAGGCGGCCCAGCCCGCCGCTGCAGGCGATCGGCAGCGCAAGGCCGGCGCGGCAGGCACCGGTCAAGCTATGGCCGGGCCATACCTATGTCGTGCGGCGACATCCCGCCCAGAGCGAGTAGCGGCCGGCGGCACGTCATGCCCGCGGGCTCGATCGCTCAGCCGGCGGCGATGGCTTCCTGCAGAAGACGGTCTATATCCCAGGCGCCGTCCTGATGGTTGGACAGGACCGTGGTGATGCGGCCGTCGCTTAACCGGACCCGGGATATCATCGATGCGCCAGGGTCGCGGCCTTCGATGGAAACTACCCAACCCGTACGCTCCCGCTTCAGCCAGAAGCCATAGCCATAGTGCCAGTCGCCTTCACGCTCGGTCACCTGCACGCTGGGGGAGAGGAACAGCGGGAGCAGGTCTTGGCCAAGGAGACGTCCCGCCAAGAGGGACGTCCAGAACAGGCGCAGGTCCCCCGCCGTGGAGAAGGCGCCGCCATCGGGGCCGCCGATCGAGGGCACCGCGAAGATATTCGTGCGCCGATCGCGCTCATCCTGGTCCAGGTAGCCAAGAGCGGTATCGTCCGGCAGTGCATCCATGGCGAAATAGCCCGTCCGCGCCATGCCGCAGGGCAGAAGGATGCGTTGGGCAATGACGTCGCGGAAATCCCGTCCCGTCGCTTCCTCAACCACCAGGCCGAGCAGGACAAAGCCGGCGTTGCAGTAGAGAAAGTCCCGACCCGGCGTCGCCTTCATTGCCGCCGATTCAAATAGCGGCAGGTAGTCCCTCGTCGACGTCATGGTGTAGCAGGGGCGGGTTCGCCAGAGCGCGGCAAAGTCGGTCTCGCTTTCCTCGCTGAAATAGTCGGGAATTCCCGAGGTATGGTTGAGCAACTGCCCAACGGTGATTTTGGAGCCGAAGTGGAAATGCCGCGAGCCGATGCATTCCTCGAGCCGCGCTCCCAGCGCGATCCGTCCTTCCTGGATGAGCATCCCGACGGCAACCGCCGTGAATGCCTTGCTGCCGGAGGCCATCGCAAAACGCGTCAGGGCCGTATTCGGCACTCGGTGTCCACGATCCGCATATCCGAATTCCAGGCTCGATGACGTAGCCTCTCCGGAGCGGGCATAGGAAACGACACCTGAGAAGCCGGTGGCCCTGATCCTGCGGTCCAATTCCTCGATCGAGATGCCGGCAACAACCATGGCGGAGCCTGTTCGACTGGAGCCTCAGTATTCGCACGTCTTCCGGCCGAACCTAGACCCCTCGACGAGCCCCGCGTGCGCGGCCTCGCGCCCAGGCGCACAGGGCGAGGAGGCTTGCGGCAAAGAGCGGCAGGGCGGCGGGAATCGGAACCGCCGAGACCTCGACATTGTCGATCTGCACCCAGCGAAGATCCTCGGTAGCGGTGAAGGAGAAACTCAGGAGGCCGGAAAGGCCCAGATCGGCGGTCTGCAGGCCGACCAGGGCATCAACCGAGAACGAACCGGTGCCGCCACCGCCGCCGACCAGGGTATAGGCGTAGTTCATGATGCCGCTGAAGGAGCCGTTGTTGTAGACGTCGGCGATGTCGATGCGGTCCAGGTTGAACGCGCCTCCGCCATTCCGCGTGAGCGTGGTCGTGGTCTGCGGATAATCGATCGCGAGGGTGGCGGACGTCGCGCTGGTGTCGGCGTCGAAGGCGCTGCCATTGGCCCAGGAAAACAGCGCCTGAATGCCGCCGTTGTTGGCGAAGCTGAAGCCGGCCTCCGAATAGAGCGAGCCGTGGTCCTGCAGGTTGGAGAACGGATCGCCCGGAGCCGCCGCAACGCTGTGGTCGAAGGTGATGGTCGCCGCGCCTGCCACGGACGGCGATGCGGCCACTGCCAGGATCGCGATAGCAAGCGTGCCGCCTGTCGTTCTCATGACTGCCTCCGTCCCGGCCAATGGTGAATTCTATTGGCCAAGCATGACTGTGCAGCCAAGACTAGTCGGGCCATGGCGACAATTCAAAGGCATTCGACGGGCGTCGCTCCGGGTTCAATTGCACCCAGCAATCGGTGTCCGGCCGGATCGCCGGAAAACGCGCGGCCCTGGATGCCCAGGCCTTCGGACTCTAGACGACGCGGGGCAGGGATCTAGAGTCCGAAGACCTGCTTGATTCTCGCGGCGCATGCCGCCGGGCGGGCCTCCGCGGTATCGACTTCGAGATCATAGGCGATGCCGGTATGCAGCCGACCGGAAAGACCGCGCGCCATGCCGATGTCGCGGTCCCCCCTCCCGCGCTCGCGCCGTTCCAACACGTCAAGCGGAGCAAAGACGCCGACCCAGGAGAGGTGGTGCGCCGACAGCGCCTCGGCATAGGCCGCGGCGTCGCCCTCAAGCATCGCATCGTCCACGATCAGGTTGTTGCCGGCATCCGCCAGTGCGGCCATCGCCAGGCGCATGCCGCGCAGGACCCGCGCGGCTGCGGGGCCGGTCCGGATCGCCACCGACGGCTTGCCGGCATCCGTCAGCCTCTCGAAGACCATGCCCTCGGGTCCGGAGAAGAGCGAGGGCGGCATCATGTCGAGGAAGGCGTCCATCGCCACATGCAGGAACGGTTCGGCGGTGATTTCCTGCAACGCCTTGGCGATCGAGCTTTTCCCCGTGCTGCTGTTGCCGTTGAGCAGGATGATTCTGGCCATGCCGATCGCCGCCGTGGTCGCTGGCCAAAGGTGGCAGGCCGATCCGGTGAGCGCAAGGCGGCAGGACGGAATGACCGCCTTTGGTTGATCCAAATCAATGCGGTGGGGGCGATCCCGCCGCAAGCTTTTGTCAATGCTGAGTGCGCGCGTTCAAGGCTTAGCGTCCAAAGCCGATGGTCATTGCCTTCTGCGCAGCAACACCCGGGTAGGAAACCTGTCGGTCCAAAAGTCCTCTGTGCGCGTCGCTTTCTAAATCGAGAAGTCCGGCCACCGGGAGCGGCGGGGTTTCGGCCGAAGTCTTCTTAACTTCGATTGACTAGGAGAATGTTCCTCATGAGCAATGGTGACGAGAGCTTCCTTACGCCGGACGACCTGAAGCGAATCGAGTCGGAGAAGGACATGGAGGCGGCGAAAAAAGCCTTCGAGAAGATGCGCCGCGACGAGGACGAGAAGAAGTCGCTACGCGAGGCCTTCCAGGAGCGCGATCTCCATCCTGACGTCAAGAAGCGGGTGAACGCGGCAATCCGCCGGGCCGCCGAGCAGGGCAAGAACGAGCTGCAGGTGCTCCAATTTCCCGCCATCTGGCTGGAAGACGGCGGGCGGGCGATCAACAACGAGGACCCGGATTGGCCGAAATCGCTGACCGGCTTCTCCAAGCGCGCCTACGACTACTACATGGAGAACCTGCGGCCGCTTGGCTACAAGCTCTCCGCCAAGATCATCAGCTTCCCCGAGGGCATGCTGGGTGACGTCGGTATCTACCTTCATTGGTGAGTGCACGGAATGCTGCCTATGTCAGTGAAACACGAAATGCCAATTCGCCTATGTGCGGTTGGGCTGCTGGCCAGCCTCATCGGAGGATGTGCGATGAGACCGAGCGACATGTCCGGCATGGCGGACATGAGAGCCGCCCGATCACTCTATGTGCCGATCGGCGCGGAGAATCGTGCCTGCCTCTATGACTGCACGGATAACAGGCACTACCTCTATGCAATCCCGCCGGCAAGCCCGTCCTATTTCCATGTCGGCGACAATCAGTTTTACCGCTAGGAACGGACGGCCAAATTCGGCACGGGCGACATGCCCGGCAGCCAAGACGGGAGAGTGACATGGCGACAAGCGATGCAACGCAAGAAGCTGCAGGCCCGGTGACACCAAAGCTCACCTTGCTGCCTCTGACGGCTCTTGTCGTGGGGTCGATGATCGGCGGCGGTGTCTTCAACCTGCCATCCGACATTTCCGGCGGCGCATCGCCGGGGGCGATCCTGATCGGGTGGGTAATCACCGGCATCGGCATGCTGATGCTGGCCTTCGTGTATCAGCGCCTCGCCATGCGCAAGCCGGCGCTGAATGCCGGTCCCTATGCCTATGCCAAGGCCGGTTTCGGCGATTTTGTCGGATTCAACAGTGCCTGGGGATACTGGCTGAGCGCATTCCTCGGCAACGTCGCCTACGCCGTCGCCATCTTCTCTGCGCTCTCCTATTTCTTTCCGGTATTCGGCGGCGGAAACAACCTTGCCTCCATTATCGGGGCGTCGATCTGCCTTTGGCTGGTGCATGCGCTGGTGCTCAACGGCATCAGCCAGGCGGCCTTCATCAACGTCATCACCACCATCGCCAAGCTGGCACCGATCGTACTCTTCGCGTTGATCGCGGCGATCGCCTTCAAGTGGGACAAGTTCACTTTTGATTTCTGGGGTGCCGGAGGCGCCACGGGCGAAGGTGGCCTCGGATCGATCATGGACCAGGTGAAGAGCACCATGCTGGTCACGCTCTGGGTCTTCATCGGGATCGAGGGCGCCAGCGTGTATTCCGCCCGGGCCCTGAAGCGAGCCGATGTCGGCAGGGCCACGGTCCTGGGATTTCTCGGCGCGCTCGGCCTCTATATTCTCGTCTCCATGCTGGCAACCGGGGTCCTGACCCAATCGGAATTGACCGGGCTGAAGGTCCCGTCGATGGCCGGGGTCTTCGAATCCCTGGTCGGGCCCTGGGGAGCCGCGCTGATCAATATCGGCCTCATCGTATCGGTTGGCGGCGCCTTCCTGTCCTGGACGCTGCTCTGTGCCGAGATACCGTTCACCTGCGGCCGCGACGGTACCTTTCCGAAGTGGTTTGCCGCGGAAAACGCCAAGGGCTCGCCGGTCAATGCGCTCTGGGCGACAAACATCCTGATCCAGCTGTTCCTGGTTTTGAGCTACTTCTCGCAGAGCGCCTACCAGTTCTTCTACTTCATCGCTTCCGTCGCGATCCTGCCGCCCTACGTCTTCTCAGGCGCCTATGCGCTAAAGCTTGCCCTGAGCGGCGAGGACTACCGCCCGGGGGAAAACCGGCGCCGCGACGCGATTATCGGCGCAATCGCCACCATCTACGGCGTCTGGCTGATCTATGCCGCCGGCTTCGACTACCTGCTGATGTGCGCGATCCTCTTCCTGCCCGGCATTGCCGTCTACGCCTGGGCAAAGCGCGAGCGGGGGGAGACGGTATTCACTGGTGTGGAGATGCTGATCGCGCTCGCGATCGCGGCCTTGGCGATACTGGCGGCGTGGTTGATCTGGACGGGGACGCTCAGCCCGCTGTGAAATCGGGAGAAGCCCAAAGTGATGCTGGCATCACAAGCAATGGAGGTCGGAAATGCGTGAATACGGGGTGCACTCTGAGGTGGGGAAGCTGAAGACCGTCATGGTCTGCAAACCGGGCCTGGCGCACCAGCGACTGACCCCGGCCAACTGCCATGACCTGCTGTTCGACGACGTCGTCTGGGTGCACGAGGCGCAGAAGGACCATTACGACTTTGTGCTGAAGATGCAGGAACGCGGTGTCGAAGTGCTCGAGCTGCACGATCTGCTGCAGAAGACCGTCGAGAACCCGGAGGCGCGGAAGTTCATCCTCGACCGGCGAATCACCGCTCATACAATCGGCGTTGGCGCGGCACCGGTGGTGCGTCCGTGGCTCGACGCGATGCCGGCCGACAAGCTGGCGCAGCATCTCATCGGCGGAATAGCGATCTCGGAAATGCCCGAGGACACTGTGAAGGTGCTGCTCAGCGAGGCGTTCGAGCCGGCGGAGTTCCTGGTCCCGCCGATCCCCAACACGCTGTTTCAGCGCGACCCGTCGTGCTGGATATATGGCGGGGTCACCTGCAATCCCATGTTCTGGCCGGCGCGCAAGCCCGAGACGCTCCTGCAGCGGGCGGTCTACAAGTACCATCCGATCTTCAAGGGTGGGTCTTTCAAGATCTGGTGGGGCGACTCCGACGAGGACTTCACCGGCTCGTCGATGGAGGGCGGCGATGTCATGCCGATCGGCAAGGGCGTCGTGCTGATCGGCATGGGCGAGCGGACCACCCGGCAAGCCGTGATGCAGGTCGCGCAGCAGCTCTTCAAGTACAAGTCGGCCAAGCGCGTCATCGGATGCCTGATGCCGAAAAGCCGCGCGGCAATGCACCTCGACACGGTTTTCAGCTTCCTGGATCGGGACGCGGTCACGGTCTTCCGTGAAGTGACCGATCAGATCCGCTGCTACAGCGCCCACCCGACCGACGACAAGGGTGGATTCGAGGTCCGCAAGGAGGCAAAGCCGCTGCTGGCGGTCGTCGCCGAGGCCCTGGGCCTCCCCAAGCTGCGTGTGGTTGAGACCGGCGGCAATTCATACGAAGCCGAGCGCGAACAATGGGATGACGGCAACAACGTCGTCGCCCTGGAGCCCGGCGTGGTCGTTGCCTATGACCGGAACACCCACACCAATACGCTGATGCGCAAGGCCGGGATCGAGGTGATCACGATACGTGGTGCCGAACTGGGGCGCGGCCGCGGCGGCGGCCATTGCATGACCTGTCCGATCTGGCGCGAGCCGGCATACTGACATTCCTGAACCGCACGATCGACAATCGAGGAGTCGCAATATGAGCCTGAATCTCCGCAACCGATCGCTCCTGACGGTGCAAGACTATACGCAAAGGGAATTCCGCTATCTGCTGGACCTGGCCCGCGATCTGAAACGGGCGAAATACGCACGGACCGAGCAGAAGCATCTCGACGGCAAGGAGATATGCCTGATCTTCGAGAAGACCTCGACCCGCACCCGATGCGCCTTCGAGGTAGCCTGCTATGACCAGGGAGCCAACGTAACCTACCTGGATCCGGCGGGTTCGCAGATCGGGCACAAAGAGTCGTTCAAGGACACCGCACGGGTGCTCGGCAGGATGTACGACGCCATCGAATACCGCGGATCCTCGCAGCACGGGGTGGAACAGCTTGCCCAGTATGCCGGCGTCCCGGTCTACAACGGGCTCACCGACGAGTACCACCCGACGCAGATGCTGGCCGATGTGATGACGATGCGCGAGCACAGCGACAAGCCGATCACCGACATAAAATACGCCTATGTCGGTGATACGCGGTCGAACATGGGTCATTCGCTGATGATCGTGGGCTGCCTGATGGGCATGGACGTTCGCATTTGCGGCCCGAAATCGCTCTGGCCATCCAAGGAATACCAGAAGATCGCCCGCGATCTCGAAAGCAGGTATGGCGCGAAGCTGACGATCACCGATGATGTCAAAGCCGCGGTGAAGGGGGTCGATTTCATTCATACCGACGTCTGGGTATCGATGGGCGAGCCG
>CAZKDH010000079.1:0-56530 GCA_964551505.1 uncultured Rhodospirillaceae bacterium | reverse complement strand
GGAAAGAGTTCTTGCCGATATCGATCCCGACGACGGCGACTTCAGCTTTCTCTGGCATGGCATGCTCCTCTGTCCGATTACCCTCGCTAGGGTACTCCAGGATTGGCAGGAGCACGGCCGGACCATCCCATTAGCGGACCTTAGGACTACCGAACCAAAATCCCGCTGCTGACCCGTTCCGGAAATCCGGCCAGATGGACACATCCGCGATGTGGCCATACAATTCCGGCCAGTTCCTCCCTGGGGGCCATCGCATAGTATGGCTGAACAACGCGCTCAACGTCGCCTTGCCGCCATCCTGGCCGCCGATGTGGTCGGCTATAGCCGCCTTATACAGCAGGACGAAGCCGGCACGCTTGCGATTCTCAAGGATCGGCGGAAGACCGTTCTGGACCCGATCGTCGCCAATCATGGCGGCCGGATCATCAAGCTCGTCGGCGACGGTGTTCTCATTGAGTTTGCCAGCGCGGTGGACGCAGTCGAGTGCGCCGCCAGGCTGCAAGAAGGCATGGCTGCCGCAAATGCCGACCAGTCGGACGATCGCCAGCTCGTGCTGCGCATCGGAGTCAACCTGGGCGACGTCGTCGTCGATGGCGATGATCTTTACGGCGACGGTGTGAATATCGCGGCACGGTTGGAAGCCCTTGCCGATCCCGGCGGTATCTGGATTTCAGAGGATGCTTACCGGCAAGTTCGCAACAAGCTCGCTCTTTCGTTCGACGATCTTGGCGCTCGGGCTCTCAAGAACATCGCCGAACCGGTCCGCGTCTTTCGCGTCGCCAACACGCCGGCAGTGACGGTCACGGCGACCAAATCGGCACCTGACAAGCCTTCGATCGCCGTGCTGCCCTTTGCCAACATGTCGGACGATCCCGAGCAGGAATACTTCGCCGATGGAATCGTCGAGGACCTTATCACCCAACTGTCGCGACTGCGCGATCTGCTGGTCATTGCTCGCAACTCGACCCTCATGTTCAAGGGCCGAACTGTGCGGGTTCAAGATGTGGCGCGCGACCTGGGGGTGCGCTTCATCCTTGAGGGTAGCGTGAGGCGCGTAGGGAACAGAATTCGGGTAACGGCGCAGCTCATCGATGGCGCGTCGGGCGGGCATATTTGGGCCGAGCGCTACGACCGGGAGCTGACCGACTTTTTCGAAGTTCAGGACGAAATCACCAAGGCAGTCACCGTTGCACTTCAGGTCAACTTGACCGAAGGCGATACGGCGCGGATTGCGGCCGAGGGGACCCGCAACTTGCAGGCTTGGGAAGCCTTCCTGCAGGGCCAGACCGCAATGCTGAGATTCACGAAACTCGACAATATCCAAGCGCGGCGCTTCTTCGAACGGGCCGTGCATCACGATGCAAACTATGCGCTGGCCTTTGTCTCGCTGGCGCACACCCATTGGCTGGATGCCCGGCTTCGCTACACCCCCGATCCCGCGGCATCTCTTGAGCTGGCAAAGGCGACCATTCGGCGTGCGGAAGACCTGGTAGGCGAAACCGGTGCAGTTCTGCACTACAAGGGAAATGCTGCGCTCATGGAGCGGCGCCACGACGACGCCCTTGAGCTCCACCGCCGCGCAGGCGAATTGGCGCCGAGCGATGCCTACTGCGCGGCCGCATTCGGCATGACACAGGTCTATAGCGGCGACTTCCAGGGAGCCATAGCAACCCTAAAAACATCGCGGCGCCTCAGCCCCTACGGCATCAACTGGGCCATCTACTATCTCGCATGGGCCGATCTCTGGCACGGCGATCTGGAACAAGCGCGGTCCGATGCTGCGCTCTACCTGGCGCGCGAGCCACATGAGCCTTTTGCCTACATCCTATCGGCAATCGTCGAGGCCGCCGCTGGCCGGCCCGACGCCGCCCGCGGTCACATCACCGTTCTGCTTGGCAAGCATCCGCAGATGACTTGCGCCGGTTTCGCCGACGCGCAGTTCTATCGCGATCCCGAGCGCGTGCAGCAGCTCGTGGCTTGGCTCAAGGATGCGGGTCTGCCCGGGTAGCCGCTGGCGGCACGCCAGACTCGCTTCCTGGCGTGCCACATGCGCCGGTACCTTAGCTCGATTACTTTCCTTTGGGCGGCGCGATCTTCGATGCACCGGCCCGCGCCATCGCCTTCATCGCTTCGGCGGGCGTCAACAGCTTCGTCGTCATCATGTGAGAGATGTACCCGCCAGAGGCTACGGTCATGCTGAATGCCGCGGCAGCCTCGTCATCGGGCAGTTCGATAATGGCAGCAAAATCATGCTTCCCGAAGCTCATGAAAAAGCTGTGCAACTTGCCGCCAAGGCTCTTCGCCAGTTTAGCGGCACCAACCGAGCGATCTTGCGGATTCGAGGTCAGGTTCCTGGTCGATTCCGATGTATATCCACCTTGATACAAGTAGAATGACATGACACTACCTCCCGAATGATCCTTGCCCGCGACCGGATGGCGGCGGGTGCGGTGCACAGGACCCAAAACTCTCAGTCAAGATTTCCCGAATTGGCCCCGGCTCCGACCAAGAATCTAGACCTCCGGTACCCTCCTGGCAATCTTGTGCGCGGTGTGTAGCGGGTGAGCCGAATGCTTCTATCGGCATTCTCCAGGCAGGTGTGGTCGGCTTCAGTCGGTCGATGGAGACGGCCGAGGTCGGCACCCGCAGTTGCCGAGAGGCTTTGCGCTGCGAGGATCCGGGTCTGCTGATGAGTCGGTCGCGCCTGCAAAGCGCGGGCGATCGCCCATTGATCTCCAGTCAAGCGGAGCGTTCGCTCCGCCGGCTGCCTATCACAGCCATCCCTGCCGCTTGGCGGCATCCACCAACTGTTCGGAAATCTGCTCCGCCGTCCGCTTGGCCGCACCTTCGATCGTGGTAACTCCCGTCGCCTCCCCGGCCAGTTTCAGGGTCCCGCCGACGGCCAGCCCGATGGGATTTGCCGTCGCCGCCATGACCGCCAGCGGCAGGATCAGGCCCGGCGTCTTGCCGCCTGCAGAATCGACCGTGCCGCTGCCAAGCAGCCGCGCGCCCTGCGATGTCATCTGGTATCCTTCGACGGCCGTCGTCAGTTCCGCGCTGCCGGAGCCGAATCCGACCAGCAGGCGCTTCGCGGCGCTGCCCGCATCGGCCGAAACGAAATAGCCCCGGATCATGACGTCGTCGATCTGGGGCCCCTGCTGACCTGCAGCCTGGACGGCGGGCAGGCCCGCGTCACGGAGGTGCTCCGTCACCTGCTTCGCGATCTCGGCGCCGAGCTTGGCGGTCAATTCGAGTTCCTGTGCCGTCGGCGCATTCTGCGCCACGGCATTTTCGGCCGTGAACGCCGATTCGGGCGGCACGTCGCTGGGATTGGCGGTGAAATCGTAGATCAGGATGCGGCCGGGCCGCGCCAGCTTCTCGCCCTGGTATTCCTGGCGCTCGGAGACCGAAGTCGACGAGCAGCCGGATGCAACGAGAAGAACGAACAGACATGCTGCGGAAGAACGAAGCAGGCGCATGGCAGGCCTCCCTGGGCGACAGTTTATGTGACGGTCACTATAGCACGGAGTCACGCGGCGCGAGATTTCATCTCCGCCCACCCCTTGCGTGCCGGGGTCTACAGTTGATGCCTGGGACTACAGTCCGTCGATCGCCACCGGCGTGTCGCCCGCGATCGGCCACCTTGCGCTATCGCGCGACCTGACCCTGATCCTGATGGCGGAGCACATATTCGCGCCAGAAGGTGAAAATGCCGGCGCCGACCACGATCGCCGAGCCGGCCACGACGTTCCAGGTCAGCGTCTCGCCGTAGAGCAGGACGCCGAACAGCGACGCATAGACCAGGCCGAGATAGCTGATCGGCTGCACCGCCGAGGCGTCGAGCAGGTCGTAGGCGCGGATCACCAGGTAGTGGCCGGTCATGCCGGAGATACAGAGGAGACCCATCCAGGCCCGGTCCCACCCCTGGAGGCTTGTCCAGAAGAACGGCCCGACCAGGGTCGCGGTGACTGCGCCGACGACGCCGATATAGAAGAAGCTGGTGGTCGGCGCGTCGGTGCGGCTGACCAGCCGGGTCGCGATCAGGTAGAGCGCATACATCACGCAGCAGGCGACCGGCAGCAGCAGCCAGGGATCGAGAAAGCCGTTGGCATCCGGCTTGAGGATCAGCAGCACGCCGACGAGACCGGCGATGATCGCCGACCAGCGCCGCCACCGCACCCGCTCGCCCAGCAGCGGGATCGAGAGCAGGGTGACCAGGATCGGCGTCGCCGACAGCACCGCGGTCGAATGCGCCAGGCCGGCATGGGCGAAGGCGGCGATGACGATCATGATCTCCACCGAGAGCAGGACGCCGCGGATGATCTGCAGCACCGGCCGCGTGGTCCGGGCCGCCGCCCTGAGGCCGCCCCGCTTGCGCGAGGCCAGCAGGATGCAGAAGGCGCCGAACGCCCAGTAGCGGATCATGGTGACGAAGATCGGCGAGTAGTGGTCGCCGAGATGCTTCGAGACCGCGTCCTGGAGGGAGAAGATCGTGGTGGCGGCGAGGGCGAAGAGATAGCCGTGGGCTTTGGATTTCATTCCGGCCTTTTAGCAGCGAAACCGGCGCTTGACCACATCGGCGACCGGCCCCCGATGGAACCGGCGGCCGTCGCGCCGGTTGAATCGGCACCCGCATCCGGCTAGACAGTCCCGGACCCGTTGCCCTGCGGTTTCCCCGGCGCATCCCCGGGACGCGCGGGCCCCCAGGGGCGATCGGGGCGGAATGGGCCCACAGAAGCGAAAGGAACACGCCATGGCCGTTGCCAAGAACACGATCTGCCTGTGGTACGACAAGGACGCCGAGGCTGCCGCCCGCTTCTATGCCGCGACCTTTCCCGACAGCGCGGTGCATGCCGTCCATCGCGCGCCCGGCGACTACCCGTCCGGCAAGGCGGGCGACGTGCTGACGGTCGAGTTCACCGTGGCGGGCATCCCCTGCCTCGGCCTCAATGGCGGGCCGATGTTCCGGCAGAGCGAGGCCTTCTCGTTCCAGATCGCCACCGACGACCAGGCGGAGACCGACCGCTACTGGAACGCCATCGTCAGCAATGGCGGCCAGGAAAGCCAGTGCGGCTGGTGCAAGGACCGATGGGGCGTCTCCTGGCAGATCACGCCGCGGGTGCTGACCGAGGCGATGGCGGCCGGCGGCGCCGAGGCCAAGCGCGCCTTCGCGGCGATGATGGACATGCGCAAGATCGACGTCGCGGCGATCGCGGCGGCGCGGCGCGGCTGACCGTCCGCGGCGGCGTGGCCGCTCAGGGCGCGACGACCAGCCGGTAGCCGGCGTCGTAGGATGGAAGCGCCAGCAGCGCGGCATAGCGGCGCTGCCAGTCGCCGGTCTCGAGGTCGCGTGCCAGGCGGTCCAGGCCGGACGCGGCGTCGCCGATCGCCCAGAAGGACGAGCTGCCCGAGCGGATGCGCGCATCGAGATAGGCCGCGGGCCGCCGCCAATAGGCATAGAGGAAGCCGTCGGTGCAGTCCTGCGGCACCGGCACCGGCGTAATCCGCACATCGCCCAGCCAGCGCGCGTAGTCGGACATCCGCGGCATCTGCCCCTCGTCCAGCGCCGCCAGCTGCGGCAGATAGTCGGTGAGCCAGGGCCGCTGCGCAGGGTCGAAGGTCAGCAGCACGACCGGGCCGCGCGCGACGCGGCGCATCTCGCGCAGGCCGGCCTCCTTGTCGGGCCAGTGGTGCAGCGTCAGGATCGCCATCGCGGCCTCGAAGCTGCCATCCGCGAAGGGAAGCGCCTCGGCGGAGGCCTGCACCGCCTTGGCCGCGGCGGGCCCGCGCTTGCGGATCATCTCCAGCGAGCGCTCGACCGCGACCAGGCGCCGGTCCGCCGGCTCGTAGGAGCCGGTTCCCGCGCCGACATTGAGCACCACCCAGGCGGGCCCGAGCGCCCGCTCGATGGCGGCCGCGATCCGGGGATCGGGCTTGCGAAGCTCCGCGTAGTTGATGCCGATGCGGTCGTAGAGCGCGCTCATGCGGCGAGATTCTGCTGCAGGTCCCCGGGATCCGCAATGGGCCGCATCGCCAGGGTCCCGCCCCGGCCGGCAGCCGATCCGGCGCGGCGGCCCGGCGGGATGGACTCGCCGGGGAGCTGCACCTAGACTTTCTGCTCGCGCAGCATCCGAAAGCGACCGCCCGGAATGGCCGACGCCCGCACCCAACGCCGACCGGCCGCGCTCCGGTCCGCCACCCTCTTGGCCGCCGCCCTCATGGCCGCCACATGACCGGACATCTGGTGAAGCGGCTGCCGGTCGATACCGGGCGGTCGGGATGGGAGGCGATCAGTTCCAGGCGCCTGCCGGTCCGCGCGCTCGACGCGGATATCCATGCCGACTGGCTGATCATCGGCGCGGGCTTTGCCGGGCTCTCCGCCGCCCGCCGGCTGACGCAGACCCGCCCCGGCGACAGCATCGCGGTCGTCGATGCACGCGAGATCGCGGAGGGACCGGCCGGCCGCAATTCGGGCTTCATGATCGACGTCCCGCATAATCTGGCCTCGGGCGCCTATGCGGTTGCCGACGCCACCGCGACCCAGCTGGAGATCGCGCAGAACCGCCTGGCGATCCGCTTCGCGGCGGCGGCGGCGGCGGAATACGGGATGAGCGCCGAGACCTTCGATCCCTGCGGCAAGATCAACGCGGCGGCGACGCCGCGCGGCATGGCACTCAACGCCGGTTTCGCGCAGGCCCTGCAGCGGATCGGCGAGAAGAGCGAAGGCCTCGACGCGGCGGCGATGCGCGCGATCACCGGATCCGGCTATTACCTGGGCGGTCTCTACACGCCGGGAGCGGCCCTGATCCAGCCCGCCGACTACATCCGCAGCTTTGCCGCCGGGCTGGGCCCGCGCATCGACCTGTTCGAGCACAGCCCTATTCTCGAGCTGCAGCGGGCGGGCAAGGCGTGGAAGGCCCGGTCGCCGCATGGCTCGGTGAGCGCATCCAAGGTCATCATCGCGGTCAACGGCCATATCCAGGACTTCGGATACTTCCGCGGGCGGCTGATGCACGTATTCACCTACGCCTCGATGACCGCCGCCTTCTCGCCGGATGTCTTCGGGAAGGGTGCTGCCGGCGCCCCGCGATGGGCGCTGCTGCCGGCGGACCCGATGGGCGCGACGGTGCGCAAGATCACCGGCGACGGGCTCTCGCGGATCGTGATCCGGACCCGATTCACCTACGATCCGGGGCTGCAGGTCTCGATGCAGCGGGTGGCCGGCATCGCCGCCGAACAGCGGAAATCGCTCGACGCCCGCTTCCCGCAGCTGGCACGGGTGCCGCAGGAATTCAGCTGGGCGGGCCGCCTCTGCCTCAGCCTCAACCACGTGCCGGCCTTCGGCGAGGTCGAGGAGAATCTCTATTCCGCCTGCTGCGAGAACGGCCTGGGAACCGTGAAGAGCACCCTCGCCGGCATGATGGCCGCCGATCTCGCCGCCGGCATAGCGAGTGCCGACCTGGATAAGTTCCGCAGCCAGCCGAAGCCGAGCCGGATCCCGCCAGAGCCCTTCGCATGGCTCGGCATCAACTCGGCCATCCGCTGGCAGGAGATGCGCGCCGGGCGCGAAAGATGATGCGGGGCCCCATGCGTGGCGGAGCGGCGCAACGCGGACGCCGCCGCGCATCTCCGCCCGCCGGGGTCCGCATGGCGCCTATTTCTTGGCTTTCGAGAGCCGGCGCCGGTTGTTGCGGACCTTGCGTAGGTAGTGCGCCGCTGACTTGTTCGCGGCACTCGCCGGCGTCGCCCCCAGTTTTCCGGAAAGGGCCATTAGCTGCAGCGCAACACCGGATTCGAATTTCTCGCTGAACATCTTCACCGCCTCTGCCTGCGCGGCCGAACCGCCAGCTGCGAGCTTCCAGCTGCGAAGTGCGATCACCGAGGACGATTCAAGCCACAGCTTCCAGAGGTCGTACCCCGAGACCGGCCAAGAGCGCGCCATCTAGGCAACCTGTCCAGCGTCAACCGGCTGGCCCGCCTTGAGCTGCAGCCCGCTGAATGAACGGGTCTCCGGTGCCGGCGTGCCGTCCTTCTTGAATTTCGCCATCAGCAGCTTCTTTCGCGCATCCATGCGATCGCCAAGATCGGCCACCGGCAGCCCGGCAGTGCGCGCTTGCGCGAACAGGCCTTCGGCGCGCTTCTCTTCTTCCTTCACGTGATGCTTGATCTGCTCGGAGAGCACCTTGACCTTGGCGTCAAAGAACTCCTGGCCCGGGCTGCTGGCCTCGATCTCGGCGATCAATATCTTGGCGCCATCGTGCTCGACATATGCTTCCTCGAGCAGGCGGTCATCAACTTCGCCCTTGCAGGCCGGGTAGAAGATCTCCTCCTCGATCATGGCGTGGAGCGAAAGCTCCATGCATATCTGCGACGCCAGGGCTTGCTTGCGTTCGGGCTTCCTGGCGGCCTCGAAATCCTCGAACAGGCCCTCGACCTTTCGATGATCGGCTTTCAGCAGTGCAATCGCGTCGATACGGGTCGGAGTCATGGCACCCTCGCTACCGGAGATACGCCTGAAGTGGCGATGTTGAACTGGTCAAACCCACCACCCCGGCATCGGTTCCGCGAGGTCCATAGGGATGGGACCTTGCCCCGAGGCCTGCCGGCCTGTTGGATCGGCAGAGATCACCCCGGATCGCGTCCCGTACCGGAACCAGCCGCGAACAGGAATGCGGGCAACCGCATGTCCTGCCGGGCAGCCGCTGCAGGCCCGGTCACAGGGTGGTCGCCGCCGAGCCGACGCTCTCCGCGCCGTCCAGCGTGAAGATCCCGCCCGAGGCATAGGCGGCCTCGTCGGAGGCGAGGTAGACGTAGAGGCTCGCTATCTCCTCCGGCCGGGCGTGGCGGCGCAGGGGAATGATGCCGTTCACCTGCCGCAGCATTTCCGGGCTGTACTCGGCCTCCTGCATCGGCGTCATAGTATAGCCGGGATTGACCGCGTTCACCCTGACCTTGGGCGCAAGCTCGATGGCCATGGTCCGCATCATCGCCAGGAGCGCGCCCTTGCTGGCATTGTAGTCGGCATAGGCGCGGTAGCCGACGACGCCGGCGGTGGAGGCGGTCATCAGGATGGCGCCGCCATCGCCCTGCATCATGTGGCGGGCCGCCAGTTGGCTGGGATAGAAGACGCCGTGCACGTTCACCCGCATGACTCGGTCGAAATCGGCGCGATCGATGTCGAGGAAATCATGGCGCAGGGAAATCCCGGCATTGCAGATCAGGACATCGAGGCCCCCGAGCGCGGCGAGCGACGCCGGGAACGCCGCGTCGACCTGGGCGGGGTCGGCGACGTCGGCGCAGCGGGCATCGGCGAGCGACGGCAAGTCCGCCTTGATCGCGGCAACATGGTCCTTGTTGCGGCCCCAGACGCCGACCCTGGCGCCTTCGTCGAGGAACCGCCGGGCCACGGCGGCGCCGATTCCGGTGGTGCCCCCGGTGACGATCACCCGCTTGCCGTCCAGTCTGCCCACCGCTCTTCTCCCAGGTTGATCGGACGATCAGATGACGAAACCGCGCGGCACCGGGTCGAACATGCCGAGCACCTGCCGTCCGCCGCGGCTTTCCACCGTCACCGAAAGCCCCGGCGCCGCCGCGGGGACGACCGCGACGTCGAGGCCGAGGACCCGATAGATCTCGCCGAGTCGCCCGGGTTCGGGCGAACGGGCCTCGAGCTTCACCAGGCTGCCGCCGCGCGGCGCCGACCTGGCCGGATGCCGGCTGTCCATCCAGTCGATGAAGAACGGGACCAGCGCCCCGAAGGCGTGATTGCGGATGCCGAAGAGCTTCCAGCCGAGCCAGTCGCCATTGGGCAGCTTGCGTCCTCCCGTCACCAGGTCGCCGCCTTCGAGCCCCGCCGCCAGCGCCTTCGCCCGCAGCTCCGCGAGATCGACCCCGCCCGCCGCCCAATGATAGAGCCCGGCGCCGGCGAGGCCGCGAAGTTCCGGATCGAGGCAGGACTCGGCCTGGTCGGGATCGCGGCCGAGAATTTCGATGTAGGTGTTCTCGGCGAGGGAGAGGAGGCTGTTGCGCGTGCCGTCGCCGGGATGAACGCCGCCATAGGCCGGCTTGCAGTCCATCCGTTCCGCGAAGTGGCGGCTGCCTTCGTCCAGGTCGGCGCAGTACCAGACCAGATGATCGATTCTCATCGCCGGACGATGGCACAGGCGAAGCAGCAGCGTCAAACGCACCGGCGAGAGATTGCTGCGCGCGCCGCCTAGATCCGGAACAGACGACCCCAGCCGGGGACCGCGTCCTTGACGCCAGCCAGGCGGAGGCAGTGCCAGGCCATGGCGTGGTTGGACGAGGTGGCGGGCTTGCCGAGGTCGCGTTCCAGGTCCTCGACGATCTCGGCGACGCGCAGGCTGGTGCAGGCGACGAAGACCGCATCGACCGCGGGATGCCGGCCGAGCTCGAGGGCGGCCGCCCTGATCGAGGCGGGGCTCATCCGCGCCACCTCGTTATCGTTCTCGTGGTTGAAGGAGCCGATCACCGGCACCTCGACGCCCTGGGCCTCGACGAAGCGGCGCATGGTCTGGTTGACCTCGTCGATATAGGGCGTCAGCAGGGCGATGCGGCGGGCGCCCAACGCCTTGAAGGCGGCGATGGCGGCGGTGATCGGGGTGGTGCAGGCGACGTCCGGGCGTGCCTCGCGGATGCGCCGGAACACCTTCTCCTCGCCGATCACCACCGTGCCGGAGGTGCAGGCATAGGCCACCACGTCGAATTTCGCCCCCGGCAGCAGGACATCGGTCGCCGCGGTGATTCCCTGCTCCATCTGGGCGAGGGTCGTCGGATTGATCTCCGGCGAGTTCTGGATGCGGCTCTGATAGAGGGCCACGCCGTCGATGTTAAAGATCTTGCGGTACTCGTACTCCAGGGTGTGGTCCGTCGCGAGCACGATGAGTCCGATCCGGGCCCGGTGGGCGATCCCGCGGTCGAGCTCGAAGGGCATGTGCATGCGATTGACCAGGATCCCGCCGCCGGTGGGTCCGGATGGGGCAGACTCGGCCGGTCCCGGATTCCGGGGGCCCGGCTCGCGCCCTGCAACCAATGTCGCCATGCGGTGGTTCCTCCATCTGGGCGTGCCGTGCCGGCGTCGACCGGCGCGGGATCTGCAAGCACGGGTCCGACAGATGTCAAATAAGAGGCATTGCCCCGGCGCCCGTATCTATCATATTAACCAATTGTGACCCATATAATGGCTGGCCCGCAAGTGCCCAACAGGTAGGAATCCGGATCATGCTTGCCCGTGCCGTTTCCATCGCCTTCCTCGGCCTGGCCGCAGTCTGCGCCCCCGCAGGCGCGCAGGACGGAGCGCCCCCGCCCATCGGCACCATCGAGGCCATCGCCTATGGCCCGATCCCCGATGGCGCCGTCTTCACCCTCCAGGCCAACGACAATACGGCACTGACCGACGATACGATGCGCCGGGTCAGCGACGCCGTCACCCGGGCCGGCTATCGGCTGGAGCCCAAGGCCGAGCTGGTCATGTCGGTGGAAACCCAGCTGGTGCGCGGGGTGCGCCAGGATACACCGGTCGGCGAGCTGACCGCGACCAACAACGAGGCTATCGTCCAGGGCAAGCTCTATTCCTCGACCCAAAACAGCCTGCTCAACCCGCAGCGCCCGGTCAATTCGGCCGCAGGCATCTTCCGCATCAGCGTCTCGGTCTACAACCGGACCACCGGCCTCTATATCTGGCGCGGCTCGATCAACCGCAGCGATCCCTCGATGGACATCAACCTGGCCAGCGACGACATGGTGCCGGCCCTGATCGGCTATCTCGGCAAGACGGAAAAACCGGCCGCGCCCTGAGGCTTCGGCCGCTACATGAAATCGCGCGGCACCTCCAGGCTGTCGTCGGCGCCATAGATCCGGCAACCGTTCTCGTAGGCATCGACGCGGGCGGTGACGAAGAAGCTGTCGGCGCTGACCCGCAGCGTCGAGCGCGTCTCGGTGCGCAGCACGCGGTCGCCATGGCGGAGCTCGTGGTGGTAGGCGATCTCGGCCCGGGCCGCCAGGGGATCCTCGGGCATCACCCAATAGGTCTCGTGGCAGGCGGAATCGGCGACGAGATCGATCTCCTCGTAGAGATAGCCGCCGTAATCCTTGATCATGTCGACACGGGCCTCGCCGGTGGCGATGTCGTGGGTCACCTGCCGCTCGGTGCGCCCGGCGCGCACCTCCCGCCCCGGCCCCGCGGGACAGGCAATCGGCGGCGGAAAGGGCTGCAGCTCGCCATCCTCCGGCATCGCCGGGCGCACGGGTAGATCGAGCCGGCTCTCGCCGGTGAAGACCGTAAGGGTCACCGGCTCGGGCGCCGGCCACATCTGCGGCCAATAGGCGGTGGAAATGGCGACCCGCAGGCGATGCCCGGGCAGGAAGGCATGCGCCACGTCGTTGAGCGCGATCCGCGCCCGGTAGCGCCGGCCGGGCTCCAGGATCTCCGGATGTTCCTGGCTGGTCCGGTGATTGAGGCCGTATTGCGTGAAGGTGACGCGGGTCGAGGCGCCGTCGGGCCAGATGTCGTTGAGCCGGACAGCGATCTTGGCGACCGGCCGGTCGACCGCGAAATCCAGGACCAGGACCGGGGCACCGAAGAACTCCAGCCGCGCCGGGAGCGGCGGCGAATCGAAACACAGCGACCGGCCGTCGTCGGCGCGCTGGTCGCCGGCATAGTCCCTCTTGCCGGTGCCGTAGGAGCACCATTCGAGCGCGCCGGTGCCGCAGTCCTGGGGCGAGCGCACCTGCAGCGCCTCCGGCGCCGCCGGGCGGTCCAGCAGCTTGCCCCGGCCGAGGAAGAAGGCGCGCGGAACGATCTCGGGGCAGGGCCAGCGCCGATGTGCGACCCAGCGTCCCGGCCGCTCCACTGCGCGGGGATCGGGGCGATAGGACTCGTTCATCCAGACCCAGAGCCGGGGCTCCCGCATGAGACCGGTATCGATCCCCTTCAGCCAATGATCCCACCAGCGCCGGGCCACCTGCAGGAAGCCCGCATTCGGTCCCGGCAGGCCGTCCTGCGGATAGGAATGGCCCCAGGGACCGAGCCAGCCGATCATCGGCACCTGGAGATGGGCCGCAAGGCGCGGGATGGCGTTGGAATAGCCGTCCTCCCAGCCGCCCACCGCCAGCACCGGGCAGGCGATCGCCGCATAGTCCTCGCGGAGCGAACCCTGCTTCCAATAGGCATCGCGCCGCTGCCGGGTGAGCCATCGATGCGCCGGGAACCTGAAGTGGCGCAGGCGCGCCAGCCACATCTCGCGCCAGCACGCCCCGACGATCTCCGGATCGGGCGGCTGCGAGAGATAGGCGAACATCGACGAGGCCCAGGCGAAATTGTCGTGCAGCATGCAGCCCTGCATGTAGTGGACATCGTCGTTGTAGCGGTCGTCGGAGGCGCAGGCCGAGATGATCGCCTTCAATGCCGGCGGCCGATGCGCCGCCACCTGCAGGCTGTTGAAGCCGCCCCAGGAGATGCCCATCATCCCGATGTTACCGCTGCACCAGGGCTGCCGGCAGACCCAGTCCATCGCATTCAGCAGATCGCGCTGCTCGGCCGGGGTGTATTCGTCGTCGGGCAAGCCCTCGGAATCGCCGGCACCGCGCAGATCGATCCGCAGCACCGCATAGCCGTGGCCGGCGAAATAGGGCAGCAAGGTCTCGTCGTAGGCCCGGGTACCGTCGCGCTTGCGATAGGGCACGCATTCGAGGATCGCCGGCACCGGATCGCGGGCGGCGCCGACAGGCATCCAGGCGCGCGCCGCGAGGCGGATGCCGTCGGGCAGCGGAATCCAGAGATTCTCGATCGCCTCGATCTGATGCGGCATCGACAGGTCGTCGTTCATCGGGAATTCTCCGCGCGCAGCCGGCTCAGGGCAGAATGGAATAGATCAGCAGCGGCAGACTGATGAAGGACAGCAGGGTCGAGATCACCACCATCGCGGCGACATCGGCCGGCTGGCGCTGGTACTGCTTGGCGAACAGGAAATTGAAGACCGCGACCGGCATCGAGGCCTGTATCAGCAGCACGCCGCGCGGCGCGGCGTCGAGGCCGAGCACCCAGGCCACCGCCAGCGACACCAGGAAGCCGCCAGTCAGGCGCACCAGAGCCAGGAACAGGTTGCGCGGCAGCGAGGTCACCCGGAGATCGGCCAGCGACACGCCCAGCGCCAGCAGCATCAGCGGAATGGTGAGGCCGGAGAGGATGGTGAGGGTGTTGTCGACGAACAGCGGCAGGCGGATGCCGGTGCCGAGCACGATCAGCGATCCCAGCACCGCATAGAGCACCGGCACCTTGAGCAGCCGGCTGAAATTGGTGGTGCCGGCGGCGATCGAGATGCCGAGCGAGAACTGCAGGCTGGCGGAGATGGCGAAATAGACCACCGCCAGGGCGAGGCCGGAATCGCCGAAGGCGAATAGTGCCAGCGGCAGGCCCATGTTGCCGGAATTGGAGAACACCACCGCCGGCAGGTAGGAATGGTTCGGCAGGCGCAGGATCCGCAGCACGACGATGCCGATGGCGAACATGCAGCAGAAGACCAGTGCGGTCGCCCCGGCCATGCTGCGCAGCACCGCCCCGTCGACATGCAGGCTGGTCAGCGAATGCGCCACCAGGCAGGGCGTGCCGACCAGCGAGACGATCCGGGTCACGAAGTCATGATCGAAGGGGCGCCGCATCCGTGCCCAGACGAAGCCGAGCCCGGCGCAGATCAGCACCGGCAGGATGACGGCGGCAAGCTGGTTGAGCACGTTGGTCCCCGTTCCGATCGCGGTCGCGCCAATCCTCGCGGCACCCATCTTAGTAGCGGATGCGGCCATATTGCCGCTAGGGGTTCCGATCCTATAGACTAGGAACCAAGATTCTCGGCCTGACCGTCGGGGCGTCAAACAGGAAAGATCCAGGGAAATGGTGGCGAATGAGATCGGCGGCCACGCCGCGATCGGCTTGCTCGAAACCTATGGCGTGGACACGGTTTTCGGCATCCCCGGGGTGCACACGCTCGACTTCTACCGCGGCATCGCCGACCGCAGGATGCGGCATATCGGGGTGCGCCACGAGCAGGGTGCCGGCTTCATGGCCGACGGCTATGCGCGGGCGTCGGGCAAGCCGGGCGTCTGCTGCCTGATCACCGGTCCCGGGCTGATGAACGCGGCGACGCCGATCGGCGAGGCCTATTCGGATTCGGTGCCGGTGCTGGTGCTGTGCAGCGTCAATGCCAAGGCCGACATGGGCAAGGGCCGCGGCCGGCTGCACGAGATCACCGACCAGCGCGCCGCGATCGCGCCGCTCACCGGCTTCTCCCGGACGGTGATGGACACCCAGGACCTGCCGCAGGCCATGGCCGATGCCTATGCCCTGTTCGAGACCCAGCGCCCGCGTCCGGTGGTGCTGGAGTTCCCCCTGGACGTGCTCTCCGCCCCGGCCAAGAGCGGCCAGGCGAAACGGGTGACGGCGGCGAAGCCGAAGGCCCGGCCGGAGGATCTTCAGGCCGCCGCTGCCCTGATCGACGGCGCGCGGAAGCTGCTGGTGATAGCCGGCGGCGGCACCGTGGATTGCGCCCCGATCGTGCGGCGGTTCGTCGAGAAGACCGGCGCGCTCTGCGTCACCACCACCGCCGGCAAGGGCGTGGTGCCGGACGGACACCCGGCCAGCCTCGGCGCCACGCTGGTGTCGAAGCCGACCCAGGCCTATGTCGCCGAGGCCGATGTGATCATCGCCGTCGGTACCGAGATGGCGGAGACCGACAGCTGGGTCGACCGGCTGAAGATTCCCGGCAAGCTGATCCGGATCGACCTCGACGCCTACACGCTGACCCGGGACTATCCGCCGGCGATCGGCATGCTGGCGGATGCAGGGGCGACGCTGGAGGCGCTGACCGGCCTGGTGACGGGCGGCGGCAAGGCCGATACCGCCCGGGCCGCCGAGATCCGCAGGCAGATCCGCAGCAAGATGGCGCCCCTGCAGCTGAAACATGCCAAGGTGCTGGATGCGCTGAAGGCGGCAACGGCGGCGGACGCGATCGTCGTCACCGACATGACCCAGATCGCCTATACCGCCAACTACCATTTCCCCAGCGAGACGCCGCGCTGCTGGCTGCATCCCTGCGGCTTCGGGACCCTGGGCTATGCCCTGCCCGCCGCGATCGGTGCCAAGATCGCCTGCCCGTCCCGCGAGGTGGTGGCGATCGCCGGCGATGCCGGCTTCCTGTTCACCGTCCAGGACCTGGGGACCGCCGTCGAGCAGCGCCTGCCGCTGCCGATCATCCTGTGGAACAACGATGCCCTGGGGCAGATCCTCGGCGACATGGTGGAACGTGGCATCGGCGCCGTCGGGGTGAAGCCGCGCAACCCGGACTATCTGGCCCTGGCGAAATCCTTCGGTGCCCATGCGGTGCGGCCGGACAGCCTGGAGGCGCTGAAGGCGGCGCTGCGGCAGGCCTTCGCCGCCGACGGCCCGACTCTGATCGAGGTGCGGGAGGATTCCACCTTCCTTGCCTAGGGCGCCCGCCCCGGTTCCCCGGCGAGTTATCCACAGGCAATTTGTTCATCGGCGGCGGCAGAATTTTCCGTCCGGTTCCCGTCCGGGCGGATTCTGCCCAGTTCATTAACGAGTTTTTACGCTTTCCCGCCTTAAATGGCTCCGGCCGCTCCTGTTAACGGTCAGATCCTGGCATGCAGCTTGCTGAGTATGCCTCGGTCAACATTAAAGGAGATGGCTATGGAGACCGCACTGGCCCAGAGGCTCGAAATGACTGCAGGCCTCACCGACGAGGAACAGCGCAAGCTGTGCTTCGAACTGTTCAATCAGTATTGGGAAGACGCCTTCAATCGCGGCGTCGCTTTCGACGTTCTCGGGACGATGTCGATTTCCGCCGCCCTGTTCGCCCTGGTAGCGAAGCACGGCAAGGAAACGACCGCGGAATTCATCGAGGATCTCGGCAAGAGCGTGCGCGAGGACGCCTTTTCGCACCAGTCCAAGGCCAACTGATCCGGCTTTCGGCGGAAGCGCGGAGGCGGGCCGCCCTGGCGGTCGCCGAAGCCTGAGAATTGACGTCGAATAGGCGCAGAGGGGATAGTCCCCTGCCGCCGCCCCAGCCCGATTCGGGTTCCTCGCGAGCGAGGTCGGGGCGAGGCGGCGCGGACTGGAACGGATGAACTGCGCCATGCATGTGCCGACGAGATTGCTGCCGCGATGGCTTTCGGCCCTCGCTTGCGTCCTGACTTTGCTCGCAGCCGGGCTGGCCCCTGCCGCCTGCGCCACCCACAAGGTCGCGGAACCGGACATCGCCACGGTCAGGAAGCTGATGACCACGGACCGGATGTTCGACGCCTTCGAGATGCTGAAGCCGATGGCGGAGAAGGGCAATCCGGAGGCGCAATACGAGCTCGGCGGCTTCTACCACTACGGCTATGTCGGCGCCAACGACTATGCCAAGGCCAGCGCCTGGTATCTGCGCGCGGCGCATCAGGGCAATACCGACGCGATGATCGGCCTCGCTGCCCTCTACGGCACCGTTGCGGCCGGCAAGTACGGCACCGATCTCGACCAGGTTTCCGCCTTCACCTGGCTGACCATCGCCGGCGACCGGCTGCAGGACCAGCAGGCGCTGGCCAAGGTGACCGGGCTCCGCGACCGGCTGAAGGCGGGCCTCACCCCGGAACAGCTGAGCGCCGCCCTCGCCGCCGCCCAGGCCTTCCGTCCGGTCCCCGAGGTCGCGCCGAACTGAGGCGCCCCGCACCGGACTGAGGCGCCCTGCGGCGTGCCGCTAGGCGGTCGTCTTCTCCAGCCCGCACCAGGCGGCGACGAAGAGCGCGATGGTCCGCGTGACCTTGCGCAGCGAGGTCAGGTTCACCCGCTCGTCGAAGCCGTGGTAATCCTCGGATTTCGGGCCATAGACCAGGGCCGGGATATCGGCATAGAGGCCGAAGAAGCGGGCGTCGGTGGTGGCGGTGGCGGGCTGGCCGACCAGCGCCTCGCCGAAGGCGGCCTGGTGGCTTTCCGCCAGCACCGCGTGGACCGCACCGGCCTTGTCGGCGACATAGGGCTCGGCCTGGAAGCCGTGATAGACCACCTCCGGCGGGTTGTTGGCGAGGAAGCCGTCGCTGGCCGCAGCGCTGCGCACGGCGTTCTCCACCGCCGTGCGGACCTCGGCCAGGGACTGCCCGGGATAGAAGGAGATCCGCATGTCGAAGGTGCACCAGGCGGGAACCGATGAGGTCCAGTCGCCGCCTTCAATCTTGCTGACCACGAAATTGATCGGGTGGGCATGGTCGTGCCAGATCGGGTGGCGCGTCCGGTTCCAGGTCGCCTCCAGCGCATGCAGGGCATGGATGATCGGGAAACAGGCCTCGATGGCGTTGGCGCCGCGCCCGGCATGGCCGACATGGGTGGGCCTGCCGCGCACCTTCACCTGGAACCACATCACGCCGAGCTGGGCGGTGGAATAGGTCTCGTGCATCGGCTCGGGGATCAGCGCCGCGGCCGCGCGGTAGCCGCGCTGCAGGCAGGCCAATGCGCCGTTGCCGGTGCATTCCTCCTCGATCACCGACTGCAGGTAGACCTCCGCCGCCGGGCGATAGCCCAGGCGATCGAGCGCATCGAAGGCGGCCAGCGACGCGATCAGCCCGGCCTTCATGTCCCCGGACCCGCGGCCGTAGAGCCAGTCGCCCTCGATCCAGGGCGCGAAAGGCGGGCGGGTCCAGAGATCGAGCGGTCCGGTCGGCACCACGTCGATATGGCCGTTGAGGATCAGCGAGCGGCCCTGCACCGCCTGCGGCCGGTGGATGCCCACCACGTTATAGGCGTTGTCATAGGGGATGGTGACCGGCGAGAAGCCCGGCAGGTGCTGGATGTCGGCGACGTCGATCCGCCAGCGGTCGACCGCGAGGCCGCGGGCGCGGTACTGTGCCGCCATGAAATCCTGCGCCGTCGCTTCCTGGCCGCGGACCGACGGGATCGCCGTCACCTCGGTCGTCAGCTTTACCTGGGCGTCGAAGCCGTCATCGACGGCGGCGACAATGTCTCGAGACAATATAGCGTCCATTTCCCACCCTGATCCGCTTGTCACCCGCGGATGGCTCTGTTTCAATCCAGCCCATGAGCGCATTTAATCTCGACAAAGACAAGATGGCCGCTGCCGCCGACGCGGTGCATCGCCAGATCGGCGCCAGCCCGCAGATCTGCTGGCCGCTGCTGGCCAGGCGCGCCGGCACCGAGCTCTGGGTGAAGCACGAGAACCATCTGCCGACCGGCGCCTTCAAGGTGCGGGGCGGCCTCACCTATATGGCCAATCTGCGCCGCGACCAGCCGCAGGTGACCGGGGTGGTGGCGGCGACCCGCGGCAATCACGGCCAGAGCGTTGCCTTCGCCGCCGCAAAGCAGGGGCTGCAGGCGACCGTCCTGGTACCCCTGGGCAACAGCACCGCGAAGAATGCGGCAATGCGGGCCCTGGGCGCGGAGCTCATCGAGCACGGCCATGACTTCCAGGCCGCCTATGAATTCGCCCAGGATCTGGCGCGCGAGCGCGGCCTGCACATGGTGAGTTCGTTCCATCCCTGGCTGATCGAGGGTGTGGCGACCTATCCGGTCGAGCTCTTCACCGCCTGCCCGGACCTCGACACGGTCTATGTGCCGATCGGCCTCGGTTCCGGCATCTGCTCGACCATCGCCGCGCGCGACATGCTGGGGCTGAGGACCAAGGTTGTCGGCGTGGTCTCGGCCCATGCCGCCGCCTATGCCCTGTCGTTCAAGGCCGGCCAGGCCGTCTCCACCAACAGCGCCGACACCATCGCCGACGGCATGGCCTGCCGGGTGCCGGTGGCCGAGGCCCTCTCCATCCTGCTGCGCGGCGCCGAGCGCATCGTCGAGGTGACAGACGACGAGGTGAAGGCGGCGATGCGGGCCTATTTCGACGACACCCACAATGTCGCCGAAGGCGCCGGCGCGGCCGCCCTCGCCGCCCTGCTCAAGGACGGCGCGGCGCAGGCCGGCCGCAAGGTGGGGGTGGTGCTCTCCGGCGGCAATGTCGATGCGCCGCTGTTCCGGAGCGTGCTGGACTAGGCTACCAGCCGCCGCTGCGCAGCCAGTCGCGGACATCCTCCAGCCGGTCGTTGCCCCAGAAAGGCTCCTCGCCGACGAAGACGAAGGGCGAGCCGAAGGCGCCGCGGGCCAGCGCGTGATCGGTCTCGGCCCGCACCCGGTCCTTGACCGTGGGCGTGGCGATCCCCTCCAGCACCCGCGCCCGGTCGAGGCCGATCCCGGCGGCGATGTCGGCCACGGTCTCGCCGGCGGTGACGTTGCGGCCCTCGGCGAAGGCGGCACGATAGACCGCCTGGGCGAGCGCCTTCGCCTGGTCCGCGGATTGCCCCTCCAGCCAGTAGAAGGCGCGCGCGGCGGCGATGGTCGACATCGGGAAGCCCTCGGGAATGACGAAGGGCAGCTTCAGCTTGCGGGCGCTGCGATGCATGTCATGAAGATGATAGGGCCCGCGCAGGGGCTGCTGGACCAGGGGCGACTGGCCGGTCGCCTTGAAGGCGACGCCGAGCAGATAGGGTCGCCAGACGACCGTGCGGCCGAATTCCGCGCCGATCGCCTCGATCCGCTCGGAGGCGAGGTAGCCGTAGGGCGAGGAGAAATCGAAATAGAACTCGATCGGTTCGGCCATGGTTCAGCCCTCCTCCTGCAAGGCGCGGGCGATGATCAGCTTCTGGATGTCGCTGGTCCCCTCATAGATGCGCGTCACCCGCACGTCGCGATAGATCCGCTCGACCGGGTAGTCCTTGAGATAGCCGTAGCCGCCATGGACCTGCAGCGCCTCGGAAACCACCTGTTCGGCCATGTCGGTGGCAATGAGCTTGGCCATCGCGGCATGCTTCAGCGCCGGGCGCCCGGCATCCTTGAGCGCCGCGGCATGCAGCGTGAGGGCCCGCGCCGCCTCGATCCGCGAGGCCATCTCGGCGAGGCGAAAGGCGACGGCCTGGTGCTCGAGGATCGCCCGGCCGAAGGTCTTGCGCTCGCGGGCGTAGGCAAGCGCCGCCTCGAAGGCGGCCCGCGCCATGCCGATCGCCTGGGCGGCGATGCCGATCCGGCCGCCCTCCAGGTTGGCGAGGGCGATCTTCAGCCCCTCGCCCTCGGCGCCGAGCCTCAGGTCGGCGGGTATCCGGCAGTTCTCGAAGACCAGCTGGGCGGTATCGGAGGCCCGCAGGCCGAGCTTGTCCTCGGTCTTGGCACAGATGAAGCCGGGGCTGCCGGCCGGCACCAGGAAGGCGCTGGTGCCGCGCTTGCCCGCCGCCGGGTCGGTGACCGCGAAGACGACGGCGACGCCGGCGCGCTTGCCGTTGGTGATGAACTGCTTGGTACCGTCGAGGACGTAGTGATCGCCGTCGCGCCGGGCCCGGAGGCGGATCGCCGCCGCATCCGACCCGGTGCCGGGTTCGGTCAGGCAGAAGCAGCCGACCAGGCGGCCGGCGGTCATCGGCCTGAGGAAGCGCTCCTTCTGCGCCGGGCTGCCGAAGCGCAGGATCGGCAGGCAGCAGACCGAGTTGTGCACCGTCATCAACGTCGAGGTCGCGGCATCGCCGGCCGCCAGTTCCTCGACCACCAGGGCGTAGCTGACATAGTCGATCCCAGCCCCGCCCCATTCCTCGGGCGCGAGCATGCCCATGAGGCCGAGTTCGCCCATCTGCAGGACGAGGGAGTCCGGCAGATAGCCGGCCGCCTCCCAGGCCGCCGCCTGCGGCTTCAGCTCGCCCTGGGCGAAGGCCCGGGCCATGGCGCGGATGGCCTCCTGGTCGGCGCTGAGGATCATGCGGAGAGCGCCGGCACGGCGACCGGGGGAAACCGCAGCTTGAAGGTGAAGGCCTCGGGGCTTGGCCCGCGCTCCGCCAGGATGCCGAGGCGGTGCTTGGCCTCCGCCACCGTCGGCAGATGCCCGGCCGGCACCCACCAGAGCGCCATATGCGGTATCGCCAGCTTGTCGAACCAGTCGCGGCGCCGGGCCATGATGGCGGTATGGCCGGTCTTGTAGGTGAAATCGAACAGCGCCTCCACCGAGGCCCAGACCGACATGTTGATGATCATGCGCGGATCGTCGAAGGCGACGATGTCGGTCGCGTTGCCGGCATCGCTCTTCAGGCGCCAGACGAAGCCCGGCGCGGCCTCCGCCAGCGCGTTGATGCGGTCGAGCGCGGCCATGAAATCCGCCAGCTGCGGCGACTCCAGCGGCGCCGCGGCCCGGGCGATGTTGACCTGGGCCAGCTGGAATCCGGCTACCAAGGCAGTTCCCCGCCGCCATAGTCGAAGAACTTGCCGCTGTCCGCCGGCTTCAGGCCGGCGACCAGCTTGCGCAGGCCGGCGACGCTGGCCTTCGGCGTGACCGGCGCGGCCTTGCCGCCCATGTCGGTCGCGACCCAGCCGGGATGGGCGACCGCGACGACGATGCCGTGGCGCTTCAGGTCTTTGGCGGCGCAGGCCATGGTCATGTTGAGCGCCGCCTTCGAGCTGCGGTAGATGTAGCTGCCGCCGCTCGGGCCGTCGCCGATCGAGCCCATCTTGCTGGTGATCGAGAGCACCTTCCGGCCCTTGCCCGCCGCCAGATGGCCGGCGAAGGCCTCCAGCATGTGCAGCGGCGCGATGCAGTTCACCTGCAGCACCTCCAGCCAGTCCTTGGCATCGGTCTGGCCGAAATCCTGCTTGCCGCCGTAGATCCCGGCATTGTTGATCAGCAGGTCGATCGCCTCGCCCTTCAGCGTCTTGGCAAGCGCGCCGATGGAGACGTCGGAGGCGACGTCGAGCTTCTCGATGCGGATGTCGCCCTCCAGCGCCTTCAGCGCCTTGGCCTCGCTTGGCTTGCGGCAGCAGGCGATCACCGACCAGCCGTCCGCCGCGTATTGCCGGACGAATTCCAGGCCGATGCCGCGGTTGGCACCGGTGATCAGCACGGTCGGCATGGCTCAGCTCCGTTTCTTCGCGGTGACTTCGATCTCGATCTTCATCCGGGGATCGACCAGCCGGCAGATGATCGCCGTCGAGGCCGGGCGGATGTCGCCAAGGTACTGGCCGAAGATCGGCGCGACCTTGGTCCAGTCCGGCTCGTCGACGATGTAGTAGCGGGCCCGGACCACGTCGGCCAAGCCGGCGCCGGCCTGCTTCAGCGCCGCCTCGATGTTGCGGAAGACCTGGTGGGTCTGCTCGACCACGTCCGCCGAGATCGACATCTTGGCGTAGTCGAAGCCGGTGGTACCGGAGACGAAGACCCAGTCGCCGTCGACCACGGCGCGGGAATAGCCGGCAACTTTCTCGAAATCGGAGCCGGAGGAGATCAGGCGGCGTGTCATTCGGTCCTCACATGGTTTCGTTGAACAGTTCCCGGCCGATCAGCATGCGGCGGATCTCGGAGGTGCCGGCGCCGATCTCGTAGAGCTTGGCGTCGCGTAGCAGGCGGCCGGTCGGGTAGTCGTTGATATAGCCGTTGCCGCCCAGGGCCTGGATCGCCTCCAGCGCCATCCAGGTCGCCTTCTCGGCGGAGAACAGGATGGCGCCGGCGGCGTCCTTGCGGGTCGCCTGGCCGCGGTCGCAGGCCTTGCCCACGGCATAGACATAGGCGCGGGTGGCGTTCATCACCGTGTACATGTCGGCGATCTTGCCCTGCATCAGCTGGAACTCGCCGATCGCCTGGCCGAACTGCTTGCGTTCGTGGACATAGGGCAGCACCACGTCGAGGCAGGCGCGCATGATGCCGACCGGCCCGCCGGCCAGCACCGAGCGCTCGTAGTCGAGGCCACTCATCAGCACCCGCACACCCTGGTTGACGGCGCCGAGCACGCGCTCCTCCGGCACGAAGCAGTTCTCGAAGACCAGCTCGCCGGTATTGGAGCCGCGCATGCCGAGCTTGGCGAGCTTCTGGGCGCGGCTGAACCCCTTGCTGTCGCCCTCGATCAGGAAGGCGGTGATGCCCTTGGCGCCGGCCTCCGGATCGGTCTTCGCATAGACCACCAGCACGTGCGCGTCCGGACCGTTGGTGATCCACATCTTGTTGCCGTTCAGCACGTAGCCGCCGGGCGCCTTGTCCGCCCGCAGCCGCATCGACACCACGTCCGAGCCGGAACCCGGCTCGCTCATGGCGAGGGCGCCGATATGCTCGCCGGAGATCAGCTTCGGCAGGTAGCGCCGCTGCTGGTCGCGGTTGCCGTTGCGGCGGATCTGGTTGACGCAGAGGTTGGAATGCGCGCCGTAGCTCAGCGCCACCGAGGCCGAGGCCCGGCTCAGCTCCTCCATGGCGACGATGTGCTCGAGATAGCCCATGCCGGCACCGCCCAGCTCGGGCTCAACGGTGATGCCGAGCAGGCCGAGATCGCCGAGCTTGCGCCAGAGATCCATCGGGAACTCGTTCGACCGGTCGATCTCGGCGGCGCGCGGCGCGATCTCCGCGGCGGCGAAATCCGCCACCGACCGGCGCAGCATCTCCGCGGTCTCGCCGAGATCGAAATCGAGGGCCGGGAAATTGCGCCCTGTCATGCTGTCTCTCCCAGGAATACGCGTCGTTCGGCAGAGGATGCCAGGACTTCAGGTCAGGAACAAGGCGGCGAGACCGAGGAAGGAGAAGAAGCCCAGGCAATCGGTGGTGGTGGTCAGGAACGGGCCCGCGCCGGTCGCCGGATCGAAGCCCAGGCGGTCCATGGCCAGCGGGATCATGGTGCCGGCGAACCCGGCCCAGACCATGTTGAAGATCATCGCCCCGGCCAGCACGAAGCCGAGCTGCACATGGCCGAACCAGAGCGCGCCCAGCGTCCCCAGGATGACCGCGAAGACGCAGGCATTCATCAGCCCGACCAGCAGTTCCTTGGCGATGATCCGCCGCAGATTGCTGGTCGGCGTGATGTCCTTGGTGGCCAAGGCGCGCACCGTCACGGTGATCACCTGCACGCCGGCATTACCGCCCATCGCGGCGGTGATCGGCATCAGCACGGCCAGGGCCGGAAACTGGCCGATCGTGCCCTCGAAGCGCGAGATGACCATGGAGGCGATCAGGGTATTCACCAGGGTCACCACCAGCCAGCGCACCCGCCGGAAGGCGGTCAGATGCGCCGGATCGTGGAAATCGGTATCGCCGACACCGACGATGTTGAGGAGATCCTCCTCCGCCTCGTCCTCGATGACCCGCACCACGTCATCGACGGTGATGACGCCGATCAGCTTGCCGGCGCCGTTCACCACCGGCGCCGAGACCAGGGCGTACTGCTTGAACAGGTAGGCCGCCGCCTCCTGGTCCATGTCGGCGGGGACCACGCGCAGCTCGGTCTCCATGATGTCGGCGAGCTTCGCGGTGCGCGGGCTGCGGATGGCGCGGCTCAGCGGTACCGAGCCTATCGGCGTGTGCGCCGCATCGACGATGAAGAGGTCGTAGAAGTCGTCCGGCAGGTCCTTGCTGGCGCGCAGGTGGTCGATGGCCTGGCCGACGGTCCAGTGCTCGGGGATCGCCACCAGCTCGCGCTGCATCAGGCGACCGGCGCTGTCCTCCGGATAGGCGAGGCTGTCCTCGAGGACCGCGCGCTCCTCGGCGGGAACCCGGCCCAGGACCTCCTGCTGCTTCGCCTCGTCGAGATCCTCGAGCAGGTCGACCGCATCGTCGCTGTCCAGCTCGCTGACCACTTCGGCCAGCTCCTCCGGTCGCATCTGATCGACGACTTCCTCGCGCAGGGACTCTTCCAGATGCGAGATGGTCTCCGGCTCCAGCACGTGCCGGGTGATCTCCAGGAACAGCTTGCGCTCTTCCGGCTTCAGGTGCTCGATGAGATCGGCGACGTCGGCCGGGTGCAGCGGCTCGATCAGCGTCTCGACCAGGGCGATGTCGCCCTCGGCGAGCGCCGCCGAGATGTTCTCCAGCAGCTCCTCGGACGGGCCGTAGAGCTCCTCCTCGTCGACCGTCTCGACGGTCGAGGCGCGTTCCTGGTTCTGCTCAGCCGCGGACATTGGGCGCCTTGTCCTTCGGCGCGCGATCCTGGGCCTCGGCCACTGCCACCGCGCTCATGTTGACGATGCCGCGCACCGAATGCGACGGCGAGAGGATGTGTGCGGTCTGCGCCGCACCCAGCAGGACCGGGCCGATCGACAGGCCCTCGCCCAGGTGGCGCAGCAGATGCAGGGCGATGTTCGCTGCATCCAGGTTCGGCATCACCAGCAGGTTGGCGCGGCCCTGCAGATGCGAATTCGGGAACAGCCGCTCCCGGATCTGCTCCGAGACGGCGCTGTCGGCGCGCATCTCGCCCTCGACCTCGAGATCGGCGCCGGCCTGGACGATGAGACCGAGCGCGCGCCGCATCTTGCGGGCGGAGTCCGAGGCGGAGGCGCCGAAGTTCGAATGCGACAGCAGCGCCGCCTTCGGTGCCACGCCGAAGCGGCGCACCACTTCCGCCGCCAGCAGCGTCATCTCCGCGACTTCCGCATCGTTGGGCTCGCTGGTGACCTCGGTATCGGTGATGAAGAAGGTGCCGGTCGGCAGCAGCACCGCGGTCATCGCCGCGAACTGTCGGACGGTCGGTGCCTTGCCGATCACCGAGGTGACGTGCTCGAGATGCCAGTGGAAGCGGCCGAGCGTGCCGCAGATCATCGCATCGGCCTCGCCGCGGCGGACCATCAGCGCCGCGATCACCGTCGGGCGGGTGCGCACGATCTCGCGCGCATCGTCCGGCGTCATGCCCTTGCGCTCGGTCAGGCGGTGGTAGAGGGTCCAGTATTCCTTGTAGCGCGGATCGCCCTCGGGATCGCAGAGCTCGAAATTCGTGCCTTCCTTGAGGCGCAGGCCGAGGCGCTCGATGCGCTTTTCGACGACGGCGCGGCGGCCGATCAGGATCGGCCGGGCGATGCCCTCGTCGACCACGGTCTGCGCCGCCTGCAGCACCCGCTCCTCCTCGCCTTCGGCATAGACCACGCGCCGGGGATCGCGCCGGGCGCGGTCGAAGATCGGCTTCATCACCAGGCCGGAGCGGAAGACAAACTGCTGCAGCTTCTCGCGGTAGGCGTCCCAGTCGGTGATCGGCCGAGTGGCGACGCCGCTCTCCATCGCCGCCTTGGCGACGGCGGGGGCGATCTCGACGATGAGCCGCGGATCGAAGGGGCGCGGGATCAGGTATTCCGGGCCGAATTGCAGGCTCTGGCCGCCATAGGCGTTGGCGACCACGTCGGAGCTCTCGGCCCGCGCCAGGTTGGCGATGGCGCGCACGCAGGCGATCTTCATCTGCTCGTTGATCGCGGTGGCGCCGACGTCGAGGGCGCCGCGGAAGATGAAGGGGAAGCAGAGGACGTTGTTGACCTGGTTGCAGAAGTCCGAGCGGCCGGTGGCGGTGATCGCATCCGGCCGCACCGCCTTCACCTCGTCCGGCATGATTTCCGGCGTCGGATTGGCCAGGGCGAAGACCAGCGGCCGGTCGCCCATCGCCATCACCATCTCCGGCTTCAGCACCCGGGGCGCGGAGAGGCCGAGGAAGATGTCGGCGCCCTTGATCGCCTCGCCCAGGGTGCGTGCATTGGTCTTCTGGGCATAGCGCGCCTTGCGCGGATCCATCAGCTCGGTGCGGCCCTCGTAGACCACGCCGACGATGTCGGTGACGGTGATGTTGCCGATCGGCATGCCGAGGGCGACCAGCAGATCGAGGCAGGCCAGAGCCGCGGCGCCGGCGCCGGAGCTCACCAGCTTCACCTCGGTGATCTTCTTGCCGGTGACGGCGAGGCCGTTCAGCATGGCGGCGGCGACGACGATGGCGGTGCCGTGCTGGTCGTCGTGCATCACCGGGATCTTCATCCGCGCCTTCAGCTTGGCCTCGATCTCGAAGCATTCCGGCGCCTTGATGTCCTCCAGGTTGATGCCGCCGAAGGTCGGCTCCAGGCTGGCGACGATGTCGACGAACTTGCCCGGATCGGTCTCGTTGATCTCCAGGTCGAACACGTCGATATCGGCGAATTTCTTGAACAGGACCGCCTTGCCTTCCATCACCGGCTTGGCCGCCAGCGGGCCGATCGGGCCCAGGCCGAGGACGGCGGTGCCGTTGGTGACCACTGCAAGCAGGTTGGCGCGGCTGGTGAAATCGGCGGCGGTGGCCGGGTCGGCGACGATCTCCTCGCAGGCCGCGGCGACGCCGGGCGAATAGGCCAGGGCCAGGTCGCGCTGATTGGCGAGGGGCTTGGTGGCGACGATCGCCAGCTTGCCGGGGCGCGGCAGACGGTGATATTCCAGCGCGCCCGCTCTCAGGCTCTCGTCAGCCATAATTCCCTCGTTTTCGCCCGATTCCGCGCGGCGGATTATAGCCATTGGCGGGGCCAAAGCCACCGCGACGGAAGGCGCATGGCGCGGCGCCGGCGGGTGACGGCCGCCGGGAACAGCGCCGCCTCTCGCCCTGCCCTCTCCCAGCAGGGAGAGGGAGGCAGAGGCAACATCGGATAGGGTTTTCAGGAGACTGGTGCGGTCGAGAAGACTCGAACTTCCACGGGTTGCCCCACAGCGACCTCAACGCTGCGCGTCTACCAGTTCCGCCACGACCGCACAGGTTCGAACAAAAGCGACTGGGGCTTGAGGATTGCCCCTTGCCAGAACCAAGCCGGGGGAATAGCAAATCGCCGATCCGGGATCAAGCGGAGAAAGCGACCCCTAAATGCCTGTAGAATGGCGCATTTCCGATGATTTGGTCGATTATCCGACAGCCGTCGGCGAGATGGAGGCCCGGGTCGCCGCCATCCGCGCCGGCACGGCCCCGGAAATGGTCTGGCTGGTCGAACATCCGCCGCTTTATACCGCCGGTACCAGCGCCAGACCGGGCGACCTGCTGGCGCCGGACCGCTTCCCGGTCTACGCCACCGGCCGCGGCGGGCAATACACCTATCACGGGCCGGGCCAGCGCGTCGGCTATGCCATGCTCGACCTGAAGGCGCGCGGCGGCGATATCCGCCGCTATGTCCACGATCTCGAGGAATGGGTGATCCGCACCCTGGCCCGCTTCAATATCCGCGGCGAGCGCCGTCCGGGCCGCGTCGGCATCTGGGTGGCCGACGGCAGCGTCGGCAGCAGGCGCGAGGACAAGATCGCCGCGATCGGCGTGCGCGTCCGGCATTGGGTGAGCTATCACGGCATCGCCATCAACCTCGAGCCCGACCTCGGTCATTTCGACGGCATCGTGCCCTGCGGCATCGCGCCGAGCGAAGCGGCGCCCTTCGGCGTCACCTCGCTTGCCAGGCTCGGGCAGATCGTCTCGATGCCGGAGCTGGACATGGCCCTCAGGGGCGCCTTCGACGAGGTCTTCGGCGACGCCGCCGCGGCGCGCGACGGGCGCTGAACCGGAAACGAAAAAGCGCCCGGCGGTGGGGGGATCGCCGGGCGCTGTCTTGGCCGCTCTCGCAGCTTCAGGGATCTCCGCCGCGGTGCCGGATGGGGGATCTGGACGCGGCGTGTAAGAAGATGATGTGCCTTGCCGACCGGGTCCGCAATCGGCGCAAAGGCCGGTTCCGCACACCGGGTTGCACGGTTGATCGGATTCTATGGCGGGAAACCCCGGGGAGCCGGCCGTTTACCATCTGTTAAGGCGGGGCTGCGCGGCCCAACCGTCTCTTTAGGCCGTCGGCCGTTCGTGGAAGCCGTCCGGGACGTCGCCCTCTGCTTCGAAAATCTCGATCCCGTCCACCCTGGCCAGTTTCGGGCCGCTGCGGCAAGCCGCCAGCATGTCATCGACCCTGTCCGCCGGGCCGGAGAACAGCGCCTCGACGCTGCCGTCCTGGCGGTTGCGCACCCAGCCGCGCAGGCCGCGCGCCGTCGCCTGCTCGACCGTCCAGGCGCGGTACCAGACGCCCTGCACGCGGCCGGAGATCGAGACCCGCAGGGACTTGCGCGCCGGCGCCGATGGGCCGGTCCCGGTCGGCGTGCCGGCCATCAGGCGAATTCGACGATGACCTGGTCGACCGACAGGCTGTCGCCGGGCTTGGCGTGCAGCTTCGCCACCTTGCCGTCGCGCTCGGCCTTCAGGATGTTCTCCATCTTCATCGCCTCCACCACGCAGAGCTCCTGCCCGGCCTTCACCTCCTGCTCGGCCTTCACCGCCAGGGAGACCAGCAGCCCCGGCATCGGCGACAGGAGGAAGCGCGACATGTCCGGCGCCTGCTTCTCCAGCATGTGGCCGTCGAGTTCGGCGGCGCGCGGATTGAGGACCAGGCCACGCACCTGCGCCCCGGCATAGCTCAGCCGGTAGCCGATCCCGGCACGCTCGATCTGCACGGTGACGGCGCGGTCGTCGATCCGGCCCCGGAAGATCGGATCGCCGAGCTGCCAGCTGCCGATCACCTCGCGGCTGCGCTTGTTCTCCACCACGGCAAACCCGGCGGCGGTCTGCACCACCGCGACGGGATGCTGGACCCCGGCGAGCTTCACCACCCAGTCGCCGCTGACCCGGCTGCCCTTGGCCGGGAAATGCGGCGTCCGGCCATGGGCGCGGAGCTCGTACTGGTGATGCACGATGGCGGCGACGGCGACCAGATCGGCCAGCGCCTGGTCGTCGAGATGGACGCCGTGGAAACCGTCGGGAAACTCCTCGGCGATGAAGCCGGTGGTGAGCCGCCCGGCCTGGAAGCGGGGATGCGCCATCAGCGCCGAGAGGAAGGCGATGTTGTGGCCGAGCCCGCGGATGTAATAGGCGTCCAGAGCCTCGCGCATCGCGGCGATGGCGGCCGGCCGGTCGACGCCGTAGGTGACCAGCTTGGCGATCATCGGGTCGTAGAACATGCTGATCTCGGCACCCTCGAAGACGCCGGAATCCACCCGCACCGCGGCGCCGGCACCGGGTTCGCGATAGCGCACCAGGCGGCCGGTCGAGGGCAGGAAGCCGCGCACCGGATCCTCGGCATAGACCCGGGATTCGATCGCCCAGCCCTTCAGCTTCACGTCGGACTGCTTCAGCTTCAGCTTCTCGCCGGCGGCGACGCGGATCATCTGCTCGACCAGGTCGAGGCCGGTGACCATCTCGGTGACCGGATGCTCGACCTGCAGGCGGGTGTTCATCTCAAGGAAATAGAAGTTGCGCTTGCCGTCGACGATGAATTCCACGGTGCCGGCGGACTTGTATTTCACCGCCTTGGCCAGGGCGACGGCCTGCTCGCCCATCGCCTGGCGGGTCTTCTCGTCGAGGAAGGGGCTCGGCGCCTCCTCGATCACCTTCTGGTGCCGGCGCTGGATCGAGCATTCGCGCTCGCCGAGATAGAGGCAGGTGCCGTGGCCGTCGGCCAGGATCTGGATCTCGATGTGGCGCGGCTCGTCGACGAACTTCTCGATGAACACCCGGTCGTCGGCAAAGCTCGCCTTCGCCTCGTTGGTCGCCGAGCGGAAGCCCTCGCGCGCCTCCGCGTCGTTCCGGGCCACGCGCATGCCCTTGCCGCCGCCGCCGGCCGAGGCCTTGATCATCACCGGATAGCCGATCTCGCGGGAGATCTTCACCGCCTCCTCGGCATCCTTGATCACCTCGAGATGGCCGGGCACCATGCTGACGCCGGCCGCCTTGGCGAGCTTCTTCGATTCGATCTTGTCGCCCATCGCGTGGATGGCATGCGGATCCGGCCCGATGAAGGCGATCTTGGCCTTCTTCAGCGCCTCGGCGAATTTCACGTTCTCCGACAGGAAGCCGTAGCCGGGATGCACCGCCTCGGCGCCAGACTGCAGGCAGGCGGCGACGATCTTCTCGATCAGCAGGTAGCTCTGCGCCGCTGGCGCCGCGCCGATAGGCACCGCCTCGTCGGCCTCGCGGACGTGCAGGGCGTCGGCATCGGCATCGGAATACACCGCCACCGTCCTGATGCCCATCGCCTTGGCGGTGCGGATGACGCGGCAGGCGATCTCGCCCCGGTTGGCAATCAGAATCTTCTTGAACATGGTTGCTTGCTTCCCGACCGTCGTCACAGCGGAATGTTGTCGTGCTTCTTCCAGGGATTCTCCAGCTTCTTGTCCCTGAGCATGGCGAGCGAGCGGCACAGGCGCTTGCGGGTGGCATGCGGCATGATCACGTCGTCGATGAAGCCGCGGGCCCCGGCGACGAAGGGATTGGCGAATTTCTGCCGGTATTCCTCGGTGCGGGCGGCGATCTTCTCCGTGTCGCCGATATCGGCGCGGAAGATGATCTCCACCGCGCCCTTCGGCCCCATGACGGCGATCTCGGCCGAGGGCCAGGCGAAGTTCACGTCGCCCCGGAGATGCTTCGAGCTCATGACGTCATAGGCCCCGCCATAGGCCTTGCGGGTGATCACGGTGATCTTCGGCACCGTCGCCTCGCCATAGGCATAGAGCAGCTTGGCGCCGTGCTTGATGATGGCGCCGTATTCCTGCGCGGTGCCCGGCAGGAATCCCGGCACGTCGACGAAGGTGACGATCGGGATGTTGAAGCAGTCGCAGAAGCGCACGAAGCGCGCCGCCTTGCGGCTGGAATCGATATCGAGACAGCCGGCCAGGATCATCGGCTGGTTGGCGACGATGCCGACCGTCTCGCCGCCCAGGCGGGCGAAGCCGGTCAGGATGTTCTTGGCGAAATCCGGGGCGACCTCGAAGAAATCCCCCTCGTCGGCGACCTTCACGATCAGCTCGTGCATGTCATAGGGCTTGTTGGCATTGGCCGGGATCAGGGTGTCGAGCGACATCTCGGCCCGCTCGATCGGGTCGGCGGTCTCCAGGATCGGCGCCTTCTCGCGGTTCGAGGCCGGCAGGAAATCGATGAAGCGGCGGAGCTGCAGCAGCGCCTCGACGTCGTTCTCGAAGGCGAGGTCGGCGACGCCGGACTTCTGCGCATGGGTCAGGGCGCCGCCCAGCTGTTCGTGGGTGACGGTCTCGTGGGTCACCGTCTTCACCACGTCGGGGCCGGTGACGAACATGTAGGAGCTGTCCTTCACCATAAAGATGAAGTCGGTCATCGCCGGCGAATAGACCGCGCCGCCGGCGCAGGGGCCCATCACCAGCGAGATCTGCGGCACCACGCCCGAGGCCATGATGTTGCGCTGGAAGACCTCGGCATAGCCGGCGAGCGAGGCGACGCCCTCCTGGATCCGGGCGCCGCCGGAATCGTTCAGGCCGATGACCGGCGCCCCCACCTTCATCGCCTGGTCCATCACCTTGCAGATCTTCTCGGCATGGGCCTCGGACAACGACCCGCCGAAGACGGTGAAATCCTGGGAGAACACGAAGACCAGCCGGCCGTTGACCGTGCCGTAGCCGGTGACGACGCCGTCGCCCGGCACCTTCTGCGCCGCCATGCCGAAATCGTTGCAGCGGTGCTCGACGAACATGTCCCATTCCTCGAAGGAATCGGTGTCGAGCAGCAGCTCGACGCGCTCGCGGGCGGTCAGCCGGCCCTTGGCATGCTGGGCGGAAACGCGCTTCGCGCCGCCGCCGGCCCGGGCCGCGGCCCGCTTTTCCTCGAGCTGGCGCAGGATCTCTTGCATCTGACCTCCCCCGACCCGGGTTCCGCCGCCCCCGGATCGATCGTGGGGGCCGCTTTCCCGGGACTGCCTTATCCCAGATACCGCGGACAGCCGGCGTCGCGCCGGCCGCCCGATTTATTCCGCAACTGCGAAATGAACCCCTGAAATAGCACGAAAATCAGGCGGCGAGCCAGGGGCCGCGACAATGGGTCTAGGCCGGCCCCAGGAGGTCGAGAAAGCGCCGGGCCTGGGCCATGTCCTCGGCCTGCAGGCGCCGCCTGGAGACCGCTTCGGCATCCGCCCCCCAGCGCTCCGCCTGGTAGAGCTCCTCGAGCTGGGCCGCCGCCGTCCCCTCGGCGGCCGAGAGCCGTCCCTCGGCGACCGCAAGGCCGATGACCAGCGATCCGGCGGTGCTGGTGAGGACTGCCAGGGCGGCCAGCCGGAAATCGTCCTGGGCCGCCACCGCCCGGCGCAGGATCGCCAGGGCCTGCGCCGGCTGCGTGACCGCGACGATGCCGCCGGTGACGTTCAGGGAGGCGTCGAAGCGCTGGCGCAACCAGGCCAGTAGCGGGTCCCAGGCGGCCTGCTGGCGCTCCTGCAGGCTGCGGGGCTCGGCGGCGCGGTAGCAGACGAGGTCGGTTGCCCCGTAGCCGGCCACCTCCGCCTCGATCTCGGCCCGGTTGAGGGCGATCCGGTCGATGGCGGTGGCTGCCAGCTGCATCAGCGGCATGGAGGCGGGATCGATCTTGGCGCCCTGGGCCGCCCATTCCACCGCGACCGCTTCAGCAAGCCTTTGATTCGGCAAGATGAATTCCCGTTTTGCCGGGGATTTCAGCTGCCGGGCGTCGAGCCGGATGCCCCAGCCGCCGGGGATTTCGCAGGCGGTGGCGGCCTGATAGAAGCGCTGGGCGACGGGGGCGGCCATCGGTTCAGTTGCCGAACACGCCGCCGAGGCCGCTGCCGAGGTCTTCCAGCGCCTTGCCAACCCCCTGGCCCGCCTTCTTGGTGGCGTCGACCGCGCCCTTGCCGATCTCCTCCGCCCCCTGGCCGACGCCCTCGGCGGCGGTGCCGAGGCCGTTGATGATCTTGTCCCCGGCCGAGCCGGTCTTGCCGGCCTTCTCGCCGGCCTCCAGGGCATGCAGGCAGGGATTGGCCCCGGCAGACGCGCTTTCGCCCAGGCCGGTGACCGAGGAGAGCACGCCGAAGGTGGCCAGATTCACCGTGCGCGCGGCGAAATCCGCGGTGTTTTCCACGGCGCCGACCGGGTCCGGCGCCACGCTCGGATGGCTGAGGCTGCCGGTCACCAGGATCGGCACGGCGAGATTGGCGAGATTGACCTGCTTCGAATTGGTGTCGAGGCGGAGGCTCAGGGTCTCGTTGCGGAGATCGACGCTTCCGGCGCCGAGCACCGTCGCCCCCGGGGTGTCGAGGATGAGGCCGCGGGATGTGGCGATGCCGCCGGCGACGTCGAAATTCGCGACCATGCAGTTCACCGGGGCGCCAGCATCGGTGCCGCCGGAGGCGAGGAGCTTGAAGATATCGGCGAACAGCAGCTTGGCGAAACGGTCCTGGATCGCCCCGCGGCCCATATCCATGTGGACGCCGCCGTCGAGGCCGGCCATCAGCCCGCGCAGGGACTGGCCGGGGCCCGCGAGGCTGGCCTCGAGATTGACCCGCCCGGCCTGCACCGCCCCGCCCATGCCCATCGCTGCCAGGAACGGGCTGCCGTCGACATTGGTGGCCTTGATCCGCGCCTGGATGGCGGGCACCGCGGCCGCGGCATCGACATTCGCCGCGAGCCCGACCGAGCCCTCGCCCAGGCCGGCGGTCAGGCTGACGATCTGCAGCCGCCCGCCGGCGATGGAGAACTCGGCGGCGGCGTTCTGCAGCACGGCATCGCCGCGGATCAGCTGCTGGGCGTTGAGGCGGAACTGGCCGTCGATCGCCTTCAGGCCCGAGAGGTCCCAGGGATCGGCGGAGAACAGCCGGCCGTCCTTGGCGGGTGCCGCCGGCGCCGGTCCGGCGCCGATATCGGCGAGATCGAGGCGGCTCGAGGCGAGGCGCGCCGTGATATTGACTGGCGTGGCGGCGGGGTCGATTTCCACCATGCCGGTGAGGTCCGTGCCGCCGATCTTGCCGGCCAGACCCTCGACCCTGAACTTGCCCCCCGGGTCGGTCAGGTGTCCGGTCGCCTGGTAGGGGCCGAAGCCGGGCATGGTCACCTCGAACAGCGGCCCGAGATCGGCCATCGACGTGCCGGACACCGACAGGTCGAGCTGCAGCCCGCTGGCGGTCGCCGGGGCGGTGATCTGGCCGCGCACGCCGACCGCGGCCCCGGCGATCTCGCCGCTGAGGTCGACCGGCAGGGGCCCCTGGGCGAACAACTTCAGATTGCCGATCGCGCCCTTCAGGGCGACCGGCGCCTGGTTGATCTTGCCGCTGAGCTCGAGGGAGGTCGGATCGGCGGGGCCCGGCGCGGTGGCGACCAGATGGTCGATGGCAACGACGCTGAGCTGGCCGGTCTGGCCGTCGCGGTAGCGCAGCCGGGCCTGATCGATGGTCACCTTCTGGATGATCGGCAGCGGGACCGAACCGCCGGCGCCGGCCGCACCCATCACCCAGTTGCCTTTGCCGTCCTTGTCGGTCTCCAGCAGGATATCGGCGCCGGCAAGCGTCAGGCTCCGGATCCGGATCTCGTTCGACAGCAGGGGAACGAGCTCGATCTCCGCCTCGATGGTGTCGAAGGTCAGCATCTGCGGTTCGCTGCCGGTATCGGCGTTGCGGAAGCTCACCTGGTGCACGACGAGATGCGGGGTGAGCGAGATCGAGGCCTCGACATTGCCGGCCAGCACCAGGTCGCGGCCGGTGGCCGCCTTCACCTGGCTGGCGACGACGTCCTTGTAGGCGTTGAAATCGGTGGATTTGATGATCGCGACCAGGGCGGCGACGACGCCGACCACGAGAATGACCAATCCGGTCAGGATATGCTTGATCCGCATCGTGGTCGCCCTCCCGTGCCAGCGGCCGATTTTAGCGACGGGCCGAGAGCGATTGCAAACAGTCGATCAGGTGCCGCGGAGCGTCGATCACCGCCTGGGCTCCCGCCTCCAGCAGCTCCTCCGGCGGATGGTAGCCCCAGGCGACCCCGATCGCGGTGGCGCCGGCGGCACGGGCCATCTCCATGTCGAAACTGGTGTCGCCGATGACCACGGCATCCGAGGGCGGGACGCCGGTTTCCGCCGCGGCCTTCAGCACCATCTCCGGATCGGGCTTGCTGCGGCAGCGATCGCCGGTCTGCAGGGTATGGAAGCGGTCCCGCAGGCCATGCGTCGCCAGGGTGTGCTCCAGGCCGCGATAATTCTTGCCGGTGGCGACGCCGAGAAAGATCTCCGGCGCCGCAAGCGCGTCGATCAGGTCGCGGATCCCGTCGAACAGGGGTTCATCGAGACCGACGCCGCTGCGCAGGTGGTTGACGATCCGCCGATATGAGTCGGCGAGCTCCCGCACCTGTTCGGGTGGCGCCGCGGGCAGCATCCGCGCGACGGCGAATTCCAGGGTCAGGCCGACCTGCCGGCGCACCGCCGCGGGATCCGGGTCGGGCAGGCCGGCGTCGCGCCAGGCGGTGGTCATCGCAGCGACGATGTTGTGCTGGCTGTCGACCAGGGTGCCGTCGCAGTCGAAGATGACCAGCCGGTAGCGGCCGAGATCCGGCATCGGTCAGAGTTCCAGCCCGGCGAAGGGATCGTGGTCCGGCTCCGGGGCGAAGCCGAAGAACTTCCAGGTCTTCTGCATGTGCGGCGGCAGCGGCGCCTCGACGGCGATCCAGCCGCGCTTCGGATGCGGGATGCGGATCGACCGGGCATGCAGATGCATCTGGTTGGGCAGCTCGTCGCGGGCGACGAAGGCCTCCTGCCCGGCATACTTGCCGTCGCCCAGGATCGGCGTTCCCAGGGCGACGCAATGCGCCCTGAGCTGGTGGGTGCGGCCGGTGACCGGCAGCAAGGCGAGCCAGGCCGCCTTCTTGCCGGCGCGTTCGATGACGGCGAAATGGGTGATGGCGAAGCGGCCCTCCTCCTCGTCGATCTGGACCCGCTCGCCGCCCTTGGCCGGCTGCTTGGACAGCGGCGCGTCGATCTTGCCGCGGTCGAGCTTCGGCGCCCCGACGACGACCGCCCAGTAGACCTTGCGCGCCTCCTTGTGGCGGAAGGCGGCGGTGAGTGCCTGCGCCGCCTTGGCGGACCGCGCGAGAACCAGGCAGCCGCTGGTGTCGCGATCAAGGCGGTGCACCAGGCGCGGCCGCTCCGCCGCGTCGAATTTCAGGACGTCGAGCATGGCATCGAGGTTCTTGTCGAGGCCAGTGCCGCCCTGGACCGCGAGGCCGGCCGGCTTGTTGATCACCAGGACGTCGGGATCCTTGTAGAGCACCGCGGCCCGCAGGGCGGCCGCATCCTTGTCGGAGACCTTCACCTCGGCCTTCACCCGGACGGCGCGGTCGCCATCGGCCTCGGTCCCGGTATCCTGCGACGGCCCGAGCGGCGGAATGCGCAGGACCTGCCCGGCGGCGACGCGATCGCTGGCCTTGGCGCGCTTGCCGTCCACCCGCACCTGCCCGGTGCGGAGGAGCTTCTCCAGCCGCCCGTGGGTGAGTTCCGGAAACCGCCGCTTGAACCAGCGGTCGAGCCGCTGGTCGGCCTCGGCGGAATCGACCGTGATCTGCTGAACGCCGCTCATGCGTCGTCAATCCTCGGCAATGGCGGTTGAGAAGGAACCGGCGATCTAGGCAGCTTGACGGTTGCGGTTCAGCCAGTCCAGCAGTTTGTCGGTGCTCATCAGGTAGACACCGATCTGGGCGAGTTCGTCGAGGCCGGTATCGGTGGCGCCGGAGATGGCGTCGGTGGCGAGGACGATGCGGAAATCTCGATTGGAGGCGGCGTAGACGCTGGAGCGTGGCGAGGTGGAGAAGTCGGTGCCGCAGATGACGATGGTGGTGATGCCGAGGGACTTCAGGTGATCTTCAACCGGGGTTTGGAAGAAGGCGGAAAGTCGGGGCTTGTAGCAGAGCCATTCCTTCTTGCCGATTTCCTGGAGCTTGCCGTCGAGCAGCTGGTCGGGGTGCAGGCGCAGGCCGGGATCGGGCTTGAGTTCGTCGATCAGCTCGGCGCCGGAGGTGCCCGGCATGACGATGCGCTGGCCGGCCTCGATCGACGCCCGATGGCAGAGGTCGACATTCGATCCGTTGCACCGGTAGAGCCGCAGCATGTGGATGATGGGCGCATGCGCCGCCCGGAAGGCCTGGGTGAGACGCTGCATCGCCGGTACCGCCGCGGTCGAGCCGCTTACCGAGGCCGGGGCATTCGCCAGCACGAAGTCGCGTTGCGCGTCGATCGTGAGCAGAGCCACCCGGTCGCGTTCCGGCGTCAAGTAATCGTGCATCCCGCCTCGGTTCCCTTCACTGGAGCCATTCTAAGATCGACCCCCATCCCCAACCGGCGAAACCCTAGCCCCGCCCCAAAATGCCGACAAGCCCCCTCGACGCATATCTAGCGCGACGACGGCGCAACGCTTTTCCGCTTGATGTCGCGGAAGATTGCGGCCGTCGTTCAACTCTCGTTCTCATCCGACTGCTTCTTGGCGCGCAGGCGATCCCAATATTCGATCCGCTTCAGGATCTCGCGCTCGAAGCCGCGCTCGACCGGCTGGTAGAAGCGCTCGCGGCGCATGCCGTCAGGGAAGTAGTCTTGACCTGAAAAGCCCTCGGCGGTGCCGTGGTCGTATTCGTAGCCCTTGCTGTAGCCGAGATCCTTCATTAACCGTGTCGGGGCGTTGAGGATGTGCTTGGGCGGCATCAGCGAGCCGGTCTTCTTCGCGGTTGCAACCGCGGCATTGTAGGCGCGGTAGGCGGCGTTGGATTTCGGCGCGGTGCCGAGATAGATCACGCAATGGGCGATCGCCAGCTCGCCTTCCGGCGAGCCCAGGCGCTTGTAGGTGTCCCAGGCGGCGAGCGCCTGGCCGAGGGCGTTGGGATCGGCCATGCCGATATCCTCGACGGCAAAGCGCACCAGGCGCCGCGCGATGTAAAGCGGATCCTCGCCGCCGTCCAGCATGCGCGCAAACCAGTAGAGCGCGGCATCGGTGTCCGAGCCGCGCAGGGACTTGTGCAGGGCGCTGATGAGGTTGTAATGCCCCTCCTGCGCCTTGTCGTAGAGCGGCGCCCGTTTCTGCACCGCCTTGGCGAGACCGGCGACGTCCAGGGTGACGTCGGGCGGCAGGCGGAACAGCTCCTCCGCCATGTTCAGCAGGTAGCGCCCGTCGCCATCGGCCATGGCCCGGAGGGCGATGCGGGCCTGGGCATCGACCGGCAGGGCGAAACCCATCGCCTGCTCGGCCCGCTGCAGCAGCTTCTCCGCCGCTGCGTCGTCGAGCCGGTTGAGGACGAAGACCTGGCAGCGCGACAGCAGGGCGCCGTTGAGCTCGAAGGAGGGATTCTCGGTGGTCGCGCCGACCAGGACGATGGTCCCGTCCTCGACATAGGGCAGGAATCCGTCCTGCTGGGCGCGGTTGAAGCGGTGGATCTCGTCGATGAACAGCAGGGTGCCCTCGCCCATCCGGCGCCGCTCCCGGGCCGCCTCGAAGATTTTGCGGAGGTCGGCGACGCCGGAGAAGACGGCGGAGAGCAGTTCGAAATGCAGGCTGACATGATCGGCGATCAGGCGTGCGAGGGTGGTCTTGCCGCAACCCGGCGGGCCCCAGAGGATCATCGAGGAGACCTGGCCCGAGGCCAGCATCCGGCCCAGCGGGCCGTCGGGGCCGATCAGGTGGTCCTGGCCGACGACATCCCCCAGCACCTTGGGGCGCAGCCGGTCAGCGAGCGGGCGCGGCGCGTTCTGCTCGAAAAGCGAGGTCATCTGCCGCGCCTGTGTTCCATGCCGGCGTCCATGTCAGCGCATCCTCGATCCGGTTGCAGACATGCGCCTGCCCTACTCGACCTCGATGGTCTTCAGCTTGCCGTTGCGGCTGACCGTGATCGACCAGCGTTCCGCTGGCGCGGCCAGGGCGGCGACGGCGTCGCCAACCGCATCGATGCGGGCATCGTTGATCTTGATCAGCAGATCGCCCGGGCGCAGGCCGAAGCGGTCGGCATAGCTGCCGCGCTTGATCTTCAGGACGGCGACGCCGCGCCACTCCTGCACGCCGATCTCCTCGCTGAGGGCCGGCGAGAGGTTGACGATCAGCGCGCCGTTCAGCGGCTGCTTGCCCTCGAGTATGGTCTCCTGCGCCGGCGGGTCGGCCGGCGGCGCGATCAGCGGCACGCTGATGTCGAGGTTCTCGCCCTTGCGCACCACGTTGATCCTGGCCGTCGTGCCGACCGGCAGCGTCGCCAGCCGGAACCGCAGCCCGCCCGGGTCCATCACGTCGCGGTCGTTGACGCCGACCACCACGTCGCCGGCCTTCAACCCGGCGGTGTCGGCCGGGCCGTTGGGGTAGACCGCCTGCACCACCACGCCGCCCGGCTTCGGCAGGCCCATGCTGTTGGCGATGTCGGCGGTGACGCTCTCGCCCGAGACGCCGATCCAGGGCTGCACCAGCTTGCCGCCGTTGCCCTCGGCCTCGATCACCCGGGCGACGATGTTCGCCGGTATGGCGAAGCCGATGCCGACATTGCCGCCGCTCTTGGAAAAGATCGCGGTGTTGATGCCGATCAGCGTGCCGTCCATGGCGACCAGGGCGCCGCCGGAATTCCCGGGATTGATCGCCGCATCGGTCTGCACGAAATAGCCGAAGTCGCCGATCCCGGTATTGGTGCGGGCGAGCGCCGAGATGATGCCGCTGGTCACCGTCTGGCCGACGCCGAAGGGATTGCCGATCGCCAGGACCAGATCGCCGACCTCGATGTCGTCGGAATCCCGCAGCTTCAGCACCGGTAGCTGCTCGCCCTTGGTATCGAGCTTGAGCAAAGCGAGGTCGAGCTTGTCCTCGGCGGCGACGACCTTGGCCTCGAACTCGCGGTTGTCGTTCAGCACCACGCGGACCTGGTCGGCGCCGTCGATGACATGGTTGTTGGTGACCACCAGCCCGTCGGCGCGCACGATGACGCCCGAGCCCAGAGAGTTCTGGATGCGCTCGCGCGGCTTGCCCTGATTGAACTGGTCGCCGAAGAACTGCTGGAAGAAGGGATCGTCGAAGAACGGCGAGGCGCGATCCTTCACCACCTTCTTGGTGTAGATGTTGACCACCGCCGGCGCCACCTGCCTGACCAGCGGCGCGAAGGTCAGGTTGATCTGCGCCTCCGACTGCGGCACCGCCTCCTGGGCCGGAGTCTGGCTCTGGGCCTGGGCCTGGGCAGCGTCGATGCCCAGCGCCGCCGGCATCGCCAGGGCGGCACATCCGATCCCGATCGCGGCCAGGCCGCCAAGCATCCGAGGCATCATTCCAACCATCCCGCGGGGGGACTCCGGCCCGGAGTCGCACCCGGCACATCCGCATCCATATCCAGGATCGCCCGGCCGGGCATCCTGCCGGGAGATGATAGCAAAAAGGGCGGCATTCAATGCCGCCCTTTCGCACATCCTCGAAGCGCCCGGCTGCGGGCGTCCCGTCCTACGCGTCGACCGTCTCGCCCTCGGCCCGGTTCTGCTTCGGGCCTGAATCCTGGCCCTTGGCGGCGGGGTCGCGGTCGACGAACTCGATGAAGGCCATCGGCGCCATGTCGCCGTGGCGGAAGCCGGCCTTCAGCACGCGGGTATAGCCGCCGGCGCGGCTCTTGTAGCGGGTCGCCAGCGTGCTCAGCAGCTTCTCGGTCAGCTTCTCGTCCTGCAGCTGGGAGAGGATCTGGCGGCGCGCATGCAGCCCGCCGCGCTTGCCGAGGGTCACCAGCTTCTCGACGACCGGACGCAGGTCCTTCGCCTTGGGCAGGGTGGTCTTGATCTGCTCGTGCTTGATCAAGGCCTGGGCCAGGTTCATGAACAGCGCCTTGCGATGGGCCTTGGTGCGGTTCAGCTTGCGGCCGCTCATTCCGTGACGCATGGGTCCTCTCCTCTCTCAGTGATCTTCCCGCGTCCGCGGATTTGACCGGGCGAAGGGCAAGATCGATTGCGTTAACCGGACGCCGCGACTTTCGTCATGAACGCCGGTCCGGGCCGGTATGGCCCGTGCCGTCCTCAGGCGCGGACGAAGCTCAGTACGGCTCGTCCAGGCGCTTGGCCAGTTCCTCGATGTTCTCCGGCGGCCAGTTGGGGATTTCCATGCCCAGATGCAGGCCCATCTGCGCCAGCACTTCCTTGATCTCGTTCAGGGACTTGCGGCCGAAGTTCGGGGTGCGCAGCATCTCTGCCTCGGTCTTCTGCACCAGGTCGCCGATATAGACGATGTTGTCGTTCTTCAGGCAGTTCGCCGACCGCACCGAGAGCTCGAGCTCGTCGACCTTGCGCAGCAGGTTGCGGTTGAACGGCGGCTCGGAGGTCTTCTCTTCCGAGATCACCGAGGTCGGTTCCTCGAAATTGATGAACAGCTGCAGCTGGTCCTGCAGGATGCGGGCGGCGATCGCCACCGAATCCTCGGGCGTCACCGCGCCGTTGGTCTCGACCTGGAGGGTCAGCTTGTCATAGTCGGTGACCTGGCCGACGCGGCTGTTTTCCACCTTGTAGGTGACCTTGCGCACCGGCGAGAACAGCGCATCGACCGGGATCAGGCCGATCGGCGCGTCTTCCGGGCGGTTCTGGGTCGCGGCGATGTAGCCCTTGCCGGATTCCACGGTGAACTCGAAGTTCAGGCTGGCGCCCTGGTCGAGGGTGCAGAGCACGAGGTCGGGGTTGAGGATCTCGATGTCATGCCCGGTCTCGATCTGGCCGGCCTTGGCCTCGCCCGGGCCCTGGGCCTTCAGGCGCATGCGCTTCGGGCCGTCGCCGCCCATCCGCAGGGCGATCTGCTTGATGTTCAGGATGATGTCGGTGACGTCCTCGCGGACGCCCGGGATCGACGAGAATTCGTGCAGCACGCCGTCGATATGCACCGCCGTCACCGCCGCACCCTGCAGCGAGGACAGCAGCACGCGCCGGATGGCATTGCCCAGGGTCAGGCCGAAACCGCGCTCCAGCGGCTCGGCGACGATGGTGCCGAAGCGCTTGGCATCGCTGCCGGCGCCGGCATCGATCTTCTTGTTCGGCTTGATCAACTCGGTCCAGTTCTTCTGAATCACGGCGTTCGCCCTTTCATATGAGGCATGGAACCATCCAATCGTCCCAGCTCTCTAAACGGCTGTCGCGGAGGCCTGTCCCGGAAGGGCGGCACCCCGCGTTCGACCAACAACGATCCGGCCCCGCAAGCGGAGCCGGGTCGCGACATGCATATCAGACGCGGCGGCGCTTCGGCGGCCGGCATCCATTGTGCGGGATCGGCGTCACGTCGCGGATCGACGTGATGGTGAAGCCGGCGGCCTGCAGCGCGCGCAAGGCGCTCTCGCGGCCGGAACCCGGGCCCTTCACCTCGACCTCGAGGGTCTTCACGCCATGCTCCATCGCCTTCTTCGCGGCGGAGTCGGCGGCCATCTGCGCGGCGTAGGGGGTCGACTTGCGCGAGCCCTTGAAGCCCTGCGCGCCGGCCGAGGCCCAGGCCACGGTGTTGCCCTGATCATCGGTGATGGTGATCATGGTGTTGTTGAAGCTGGCGTTCACATGGGCGATGCCAGAGGTGATGTTCTTGCGCTCGCGGCGACGCACGCGGGCTTTGCCGCCGGCGGCCGGTTTTTCTTCTGCTGCTGGTTTCGCCATGATCTCGTTTCCGTTCCTTCAGGCCGCGCGACGGGAGGCCGCGCGCGGCGTCGATAATTACTTCGTGACCTGCTTCTTGCCGGCGATCGCCACCGCCTTGCCCTTGCGCGTGCGGGCATTGGTGTGGGTGCGCTGGCCGTGGACCGGCAGGCCCTTGCGGTGCCGCAGGCCGCGATAGCAGCCGAGATCCATCAGGCGCTTGATATTCATCGCCGTGGTGCGCCGCAGATCGCCTTCCACGGTGTAGTCCTGGTCGATGACCTCGCGGATCTTCACCACCTCGGCGTCGGTCAGCTGATGCACGCGCCGTTCGGCCGGAATGCCGACCTTGGCGCAGATTTCCTTCGCCTTGGCCGGGCCGATGCCGGTGATGTAGGTCAGAGCGATGACAGCCCGCTTTTGCGTCGGGATGTTGACGCCAGCAATACGCGCCACTTTGCGATCTCCTCAGTTCTCGGATCTGGGCAACACGAAACCGCCCGGTCACCCTAGGTGTCGAGAGGCGCGCATTATAGAAAGATTCGCTCGCCCGTCAACCGCCACGCCCGCACCCTGCGGACGCCGGATTTTCCTTATGTATCAAGCAATTACTGCTTGAGGCCGTTCAGCGCGCTGTCGATCTCCTGGCTCACTTGGTTCATTTCGGCCATGCCGTCCACCGGACGCAGCAGGCCCTTGGCTTTGTAATAGGGCAGAATCGGCGCGGTCTGCTGGCGATAGGCCACCAGCCGGGCCTTCACCGTCTCGGCATTGTCGTCCTTGCGGCGGGTGAACTCGGCGCCGCCGCAGACGTCGCAGATGCCGGGCTTCTTCGTCGGGTGGAAGGTGTCGTGGTAGCCGGCGCCGCATTTCGAGCAGGCGAAGCGGCCGGAGATGCGCGCGATCAGCGCGGTCTCGTCCACCGCCAGTTCGATCACCGCGTCGATGCCCTTGCCCTTCCTCGCCAGCATCCGGTCGAGCGCCGCGGCCTGGGCCTCGGTGCGCGGAAAGCCGTCGAGCACGAAACCCTTGCTGCAGTCCGGCGCGTCGATCCGGCTGTCGATCATGCCGATGATGATGTCGTCGGGCATCAGCTGGCCGGCTTCCATCACCTGCTTCGCCTGCTTGCCCAGCGCCGAGCCGGAGGCGACTTCGGCGCGCAGCATGTCGCCGGTCGACAGCTGCACCAGGCCGCGCTTGTCCGTGAGCCGCTTCGCCTGGGTCCCCTTGCCCGCCCCCGGAGGACCCAGCAGAATCAAATTCACCCGCGTCGCCCCTTCAGCTTGCTCTTCTTGATCAGGCCTTCGTACTGGTGCGCCAGCAGGTGCGAGTGGATCTGGCCCACGGTATCCATGGTGACCGAGACCACGATCAGCAGGCTGGTGCCGCCGAAATAGAACGGGATCGAGTAGTTGGCGATCAGGATCTCCGGCAGCGCGCAGACGATGCACAGATAGGCGGCGCCGAGCACCGTCAGCCTGGTCAGCACGTAGTCGAGATATTCCGCAGTGTTGTTGCCGGGCCGGATGCCGGGAATGAAGCCGTTGTGCTTCTTCAGGTTCTCGGCGGTCTCGGTCGGGTTGAAGACGATCGCGGTGTAGAAGAAGGCGAAGAAGATGATCAGCGCGCAATAGAGCACGATGTAGAGCGGCTTGCCGTGGCCGAGATAGGCCATCACGTCCTGCAGCCAGACCGGTGCGGTAGCGCTGGAGCCGTAGAAGCCGGCGACGGTCAGCGGCAGCAGCAGCAGCGACGAGGCGAAGATCGGCGGGATGACGCCCGAGCTGTTCAGCTTCAGCGGCAGGTGCGAGGATTCGCCGCCCATCATGCGGTTGCCCATCTGGCGCTTCGGATACTGGATGATCAGCCGGCGCTGGGCGCGCTCGAAGAACACGATGCCGGTGATGACGCCGACCACCAGCAGCAGCACGACGGCGACGAAGAAGCCGCTGATGCTGCCGGTCCAGAGCTGTTCCAGCATCTGCTTCACCGCCGTCGGCAGGCGGGCGACGATGCCGGCGAAGATGATCAGCGAGATGCCGTTACCGATGCCGCGGGCGGTGATCTGCTCGCCCAGCCACATCAGGAACACGGTGCCGCCGGTCAGCGTGACCATGGTGACGGCGATGAAATAGATGCCCGGATCGATCACCGCGCTGCCGCTCGGCCCGGCCAGGCTCATCAGGCCGTTGGCCATGCCGAAGGACTGCGCCAGCGCCAGGATGACGGTGCCCATGCGGGTATACTGGTTGATCTTCTTGCGGCCGGACTCGCCTTCCTTCTTCAGCGCCTCGAGCTGCGGCGACACCGAGGTCAGCAGCTGCATGATGATCGAGGCCGAGATGTAGGGCATGATGCCGAGGGCGAAGACGGTCATCCGGCTGATGGCGCCGCCGGAGAACATGTCGACCATGCCCAGCACGCCGCCGGAATGCTGCTGGAAGATCTGGGTGAAGGCCGCCGAATCGATTCCCGGCAGGGGGATATAGGCCCCGACCCGCGCCACGATCAGCGCACCCAGGGTGAACCAGATGCGCTTCTTCAGCTCCTCGGCCTTGGCGAAGGCGCCGAAATTGATGTTGGCGGCGAGTTGCTCGGCAGCTGAGGCCATGAATTGAACGCCTTAGGGTCTGCGGGTTACGCCTTGGCCGGCTTCTCGGCCTTGGGCGCCTTGGCTGCCTTCTCCGCCTTGGCCGGCTTCTCGGCCTTCGGCGCCTCGGCAGGCTTGGCGGCCTTGGCGACCTTCGCCGGCTTCTCGGCCTTCGGCGGCTTCGGCGCCTTGATGACGATCGAGCCGCCGGCCTTCTCGACCGCGGCGATCGCCGACTTCGACGCGCCGACGACCTCGATGGTCAGCTTCGACTTCAACTCGCCCTTGCCCAGTAGACGTACGCCGTCGCGGACGCGATTCAAGAGGCCGGCCGCCTTTAGCACCTTGCCTGTGATCTTCTTGCTCGAGTCCAGCTTGTTCTCGTCGACCGCCTTCTGCAGGGTGCCGAGATTCACCTCGACGAAGTCCAGGCGGAAGATGTTGTTGAAGCCACGCTTCGGCAGGCGGCGAAACAGCGGCATCTGGCCGCCTTCGAAGCCCTTCACGGCGACGCCGGAACGCGCGGTCTGGCCCTTGCCGCCGCGGCCCGCGGTCTTGCCCTTGCTGGAGCCGATGCCCCGACCGACGCGGATGCGGTTCTTGCGGGCACCCGGATTGTCGGAAAGCTGGTTGAGTTTCATGATCCCAAAGTCCTCAAATGACGCACCGCGCCGCACGAATCGCGGCAGCGGCGATTTACTTTACCGGCTCGATGCGGACCAGGTGGTTCACCTTGCCCAGCATGCCGCGGATCGACGGCGTGTCGTCGAGTTCGCGCGAGCGGTTCATCTTGTCGAGACCCAGCGCCTTCAGGGTGGCGCGCTGATCGCCCGGACGGCCGATCGGGCTGCCCGTCTGGGTCACCTTAACCTTGCCAGTTTTGCCAGCCATGATTCGTCGGGCTCCTCTTACTCGCGCGCTTCGGCGTCGCCGCCGCGCTTGCCGATGATGTCGCCAACCTTCTTGCCGCGGCGCGACGCCACCGAGCGCGGCGAGTTGCAATGCACCAGGGCATCGAACGCCGCCTTGATCATGTTGTGCGGATTGGACGTGCCGACCGACTTGGCGACGACGTCATTGACCCCGAGCGCCTCGAAGATCGCCCGTACCGGGCCGCCGGCGATGATGCCGGTGCCGGGTTCGGCCGCACGGAGGACCACCCGTCCGGCGCCGAAATGGCCGGTCACGTCGTGGTGCAGCGTGCGCCCTTCGCGCAGCGCCACGCGGATCATGCCGCGCTTGGCGTGCTCGGTCGCCTTGCGGATCGCCTCCGGCACCTCGCGCGCCTTGCCGGCGCCGTGGCCGACCCGGCCCTTGCCGTCGCCGACCACCACCAGAGCGGCGAAACCGAAGCGCTTGCCGCCCTTCACCACCTTGGCAACGCGGTTGATGCCGACCAGCTTCTCGATCAGCTCTTCTTCCTTGTTACGCTCCCGATCGCGGTCGCGCCGGTCGGACTTCGCTGGACGTGCCATAATCCGTATTCCTTCTTAGAACGACAGTCCGCCCTCGCGGGCGGCTTCGGCGAGGGCCTTGACCCGGCCGTGATACATGTATCCGCCGCGATCGAACACCACTTCCTTGATGCCCTTCGAGACGGCGCGCTCGGCGACCAGCTTGCCCACGGCCTTCGCCGCCTCGATGTTCGAGGTCGACTTCAGCTTGCCCTTCAGGTCCTTGTCGACGGTCGATGCGGCGGCCAGGGTGGCGCCCTTCACGTCGGCGATGACCTGCGCGTAGATGTGCAGTCCCGACCGGTGCACCGACAGCCGGACACGGCCTTCGCCCTTCTTCTTGAGCGAGGTCCTGACCCGCGACCGGCGGCAAGCGAAAAGATCTTTGGCGTTCGACATGACTTTGGCCCTTACTTCTTCTTGCCTTCCTTGCGGAGGATCTTCTCGTTGTCATACTTGATCCCCTTGCCCTTGTAGGGCTCGGGACCGCGGAAGCCGCGAATCTCGGCCGCGACCTGGCCGACGCGCTGCTTGTCGAAGCCGGTGACCGAGATCGCCGTCGGCTTCTCGCACTTGATGGTGATGCCTTCCGGGATCGCGTAGGTGACATCGTGGCTATAGCCGAGCTGCAGCTGCAGGTTCTTGCCCTGCACCGCGGCGCGGTAGCCGGTGCCGTTGATCTCCAGGTTCTTGGTGTAGCCCTTGGACACCCCGTCGACCATGTTGCGGATGTTGGCGCGGGTCGCGCCCCAGCTCATCCGCGACTGCTTCGATTCGGCGACCGGCTTCACCCAGACCTTGCCGTCCTCGACGCTGACGTCGACGTGGCTCGAGATCGGCAGCTTCAGCGTGCCGAGCTTGCCCTTGACCGTCGCCAGGCCGCCGGCGACGTCGACGGTGACGCCCTGCGGCAGCGCAACCGGGTTTTTACCAACGCGAGACATTGCATCGTCTCCTTAGAACACGCGGCAAAGCACTTCGCCGCCAACATTGTGGCTGCGCGCTTCGCTGTCCGACATGACGCCTCGCGGCGTCGAAAGAATCGAGATGCCGAGGCCGTTGAAGTAGCGCGGCAGGTCCGCGATCTTCGAATAGACCCGGCGCCCGGGGGTGGAGACGCGGTTGATCTCTTTGATCACCGGCTCGCCCTCGTGGTACTTCAGCTCGATGACGATTTCGCCGCCCGGCTTGGCGCCGTCGACGCTGAAGTTGCGGATGTAGCCTTCCCGCTTCAGCACGTCGAGCACGTTCGCGCGCAGCTTGGAGGCCGGGCTCAGCACGGACTGCATGCCGGCCTTCTGGCCGTTGCGAATCCGCGTCAGCATATCGCCCAATGGATCGTTAATTGCCATAATCTCTAGCCCTCCGATTACCAGCTAGCCTTGACCATGCCCGGGATCTGGCCGGTCGAGGCCAGTTCGCGCAATGCGATGCGCGACAGCCTGAATTTCCGATAGACGGCGCGTGCGCGGCCGGTCAGTTCGCAGCGGTTGCGCTGCCGGATCGGCGCGGAATTCCGCGGCAGTTCGGCCAGCTTCAGGCGCGCCGAGAAGCGCTCTTCCATCGGCAGCGACTCGTCGACGGCAACCGCCTTCAGCCGGGCCCGACGCGCCGCATACTGCTTCGCCATGCGCGCCCGCTTCTTGTTCTTCTCGATGGAGCTCTTCTTAGCCATTCCTCAACTCCTTCCGCCGGCTCAATTGTTGAAGGGCATCTGGAAGCCCTTCAGCAGAGCCTTCGCTTCGGCATCTGTTTTCGCAGTGGTGCAGATCACGATGTCCATGCCGCGCACCTTGTCGACCTTGTCGTAGTCGATCTCGGGGAACACCAGCTGCTCCTTCAGGCCCAGGCAGTAGTTGCCGCGGCCGTCGAAGCTCTTGCCGCTGACGCCGCGGAAATCGCGCACCCGCGGCAGGGCGATGGTGATCAGGCGGTCGAGGAACTCGTACATGTGCTGGCGGCGCAGCGTCACCTTGGTGCCGATCGCCATGCCCTCGCGGAGCTTGAACACCGCGATCGACTTGCGCGCCTTGGTCACCACCGGCTTCTGGCCGGAGATCGCCGTCAGTTCGTCGACCGCGATGTTGATCTTCTTGGAATCGGCGGTCGCCTCGCCGACACCCATATTGATCACGATCTTCTCGATCCGCGGCACCTGATGAATGTTCTTGTAGTCCAACTCCTTCATCAGCGAAGGCCGGAGTACCTTTTCATAGTGCTCTTGCAAACGGGCTGGCATCTTCAGCTCCCTCAATCGATCTTTTCGCCGGAACGGCGGGCGACGCGGACCTTGCGCTCGCCCTCCATCCGGTAGCCGACGCGGGTCGGCTTGCTGGTTTTCGGGTCGATGTGGGCGACGTTGGAGACGTGGATCGACGCCTCCTTCTCGATCACGCCGCCCTGCTGGGCCATCGACTGGCGCTGGTGACGCTTGACGATGTTGACGCCCTGCACGATCACCCGGTTCTCCTCGCGGAGCACCTTCAGGATCTCGCCGGTCTTCCCCTTGTCGCGGCCGGTGATCACGGTCACCCGGTCGCCCTTCTTGACTTTCAGCTTGTTAGCCATATCGACGCCTCGTCCTTCGCTCGTTCTTGCCAGCAGCGCCTAGAGCACTTCCGGCGCGAGCGAGATGATCTTCATGAATTTCTTGGCGCGGAGCTCGCGGGTCACCGGGCCAAAGATACGCGTGCCGATCGGCTCGCCCTGCTTGTTGATCAGCACCGCGGCATTGCGGTCGAAGCGGATCGCGCTGCCATCGGCGCGGCGGATCTCCTTCGCAGTGCGTACGATCACCGCCTGGTGGACGTCGCCCTTCTTCACCTTGCCGCGCGGGATCGCCTCCTTGATCGAGACGACGATCACGTCACCCACCGAGGCCGTGCGGCGCTTCGAGCCGCCCCGCACCTTGATGCACATTACCCGGCGCGCGCCTGAATTGTCGGCGACATCCAGGTTGGTCTGCATCTGGATCATGGCTTGATCCTTCCTTCTTCTCAGTTAGCGCCGGCGGGGGCGGTGGCGGCGGATTCGCTCACCACTTCCCAGCGCTTGGTCTTCGACAGCGGGCGGCATTCGCGGATGTAGACCACGTCCCCGACCTTGCTGACGTTTTGCTCGTCATGCGCCGCGTACCGCTTGGTGCGGCGGATGAACTTCTTGTAGACCGGGTGCATGACGCGGCGCTCGACCGAGACGATCACGGTCTTGGCGTTCTTGTCGCTTACCACGGTGCCTTGCAGAACTCGCCTCGGCATATCCTATTCCTCCTGCTTCCCGCTCAGATCAAGCCTTGGCCTTGGCCAAGGACTTCTGTTGCAGGAATGTCTTGATCCGGGCGATGTCGCGCCGCACGGCGCCCACCCGGGACGTGTTCTCCAGCTGACCGCTCGCCTGCTGGAAGCGGAGGTTAAAGGCCTCCTTCTTCAGGGCGACCAGATCAGCCTTCAGCTGATCCTCGGTCTTAATGCGCAGTTCTTCCGCCTTCATCGTCCGATCTCCCAACCTATCGCCGCTTACTCGTCGCCGATGCGGCTGACCATGCGGGTCTTCACCGACAGCTTGGCCGCCGCCAGGGCGAAGGCCTCGAAGGCCATCTGCTTCTGAATGCCATCAACCTCGAACATGATCCGGCCCGGATGGATCCGCGCCACCCAGTATTCCGGGTTGCCCTTGCCCGAGCCCATGCGGACTTCCGCCGGCTTGCGGCTGACCGGCACGTCCGGGAACACCCGGATCCAGACCTTGCCGACGCGCTTCATGTGGCGCGTGATGGCACGGCGCGCCGCCTCGATCTCACGCGCGGTGATCCGGCCCGGTTCCACGGCCTTCAGGCCGAAGGCGCCGAAACTCAGCGACGTGCCGCCCTTGGCCGTGCCATGGATCCGGCCCTTGTGGGCCTTGCGAAATTTTGTCCGCTTCGGGGAAAGCATGATCGTCGTTCCTCGGTTCTATTCCAGGCCGCGCTCAGCGCGCCGCCTGATGCTCCATCGCCCGCTTGTCCTGGGCCATCGGGTCGTGGGTCATGACTTCGCCCTTGAACACCCAGACCTTGACACCGCAGGTTCCGTAGGTCGTCTTCGCCGTCGCATCGCCGAAATCGATCTCGGCGCGCAGGGTGTGCAGCGGCACGCGGCCCTCGCGGTACCATTCCATGCGGGCGATCTCGGCGCCGCCCAGACGGCCCGAGCAGTTGATCCGGATGCCGAGCGCGCCCAGCCGCATTGCCGACTGCACCGCGCGCTTCATGGCGCGGCGGAAGGCGACCCGGCGCTCGAGCTGCTGGCCGATGTTCTCGGCGATCAGCTTGGCGTCGATCTCCGGCTTGCGGATCTCGACGATGTTCAGGCTGACCTCGGAGCCGGTCATCTTCGACAGGTCGCTGCGCAGCTTCTCGATGTCGGCGCCCTTCTTGCCGATCACCACGCCCGGACGCGCGGTATGGATGGTCACCCGCGCCTTCTTCGCCGGCCGCTCGATGACGATCCGCGACACGCCGGCCTGCAGCAGCCGCTCGCGCAGGTACTTCTTCAGCTTCAGGTCCTCGTGCAGCAGGTTCGCGTAGTCCTTGGAGGCGAACCAGCGCGAGTCCCAGGTACGGTTGACCCCGACGCGAAGCCCGATCGGGTTGATTTTCTGGCCCATTAGTTTTTCTCCCCGCGCTCTTCGCGTTCGCGCACAACGACCGTCAGGTTGCTCCACTGCTTGGCGACGCTGACGCCACGGCCGCGGGCGCGGGCGTGGAAGCGCTTCAGCTTGAAGCTGTTCCCGACGAAGGCCTCGGCGACGAACAGGCGGTCGACGTCGAGCTGGTGATTGTTCTCGGCATTGGCGATCGCCGACTGCAGGACCTTCTTCACGTCCTGGGCGGCGCGCTTCTTCGAGAAGGTCAGCGCCGCCAGGGCCGGCTGGGCCCCGAGGCCGCGGATCATGCCGGCGATCAGGTTCAGCTTGCGCGGCGTCGTCTGCACGACGCGGGCGAAGGCCGATGCCTCGTTGTCCTTGAAAGCGCGCGGTGTCTTCTGCTTGCTCATGACGCTTAGGCCCTCTTCGCCTTCTTGTCGGCGGCGGTGTGACCGGTGAAGGTCCGCGTCGGCGAAAATTCACCCAGCTTGTGGCCGATCATGTTCTCGGTGACCAGCACCGGCAGGAACTTGTGGCCGTTGTAGACGCCGAAGGTCAGGCCGACGAACTGCGGCAGGATCGTCGAGCGCCGCGACCAGGTCTTGATCACTTCGTTGCGACCCGACGAGCGGCTGGTCTCTGCCTTCTTCAGCAGATAACCGTCGATGAACGGGCCTTTCCAGACTGAACGGGCCATCTCGTGCCCTCCTTACTTCTTAGCGGACTGACGGCGGCGCAGGATCATGCCGTCCGTCTTCTTGTTGTGACGCGTCTTCTTGCCCTTGGTCGGCTTGCCCCAGGGTGTAACCCAGGCGCGGCCGCCGTTGGTGCGGCCGCCATGCGGATGGTCGACCGGGTTCATCACGATGCCGCGGACCGTCGGGCGCTTGCCCAGCCAGCGGGCGCGGCCGGCCTTGCCCATCGCGGTGTTCTGCTGGTCCGGGTTGGAGACCGCGCCGATCGTCGCCATGCACTCGGCCTTCACCATGCGGACCTCGCCCGAGGGCATGCGCAGCAGCGCGTTGCCCTGGTCGCGGCCGACCAGCTGCAGGTAGGTGCCGGCGGCACGGGCCATCTGGCCGCCGCGGCCCGGCTTCAGCTCGACGTTGTGCACGATGGTGCCGACCGGGATGTTCTGCAGCGGCATGGCATTGCCCGGCTTCACGTCGACCCGCTCGCCAGAGACCACCTGGTCGCCGGCCTTCAGGCGCTGCGGCGCCAGGATGTAGGCGAGCTCGCCGTCGGCATACTTCACCAGCGCGATGAAGGCGGTGCGGTTCGGATCGTATTCCAGCCGCTCGACGGTCGCCGCCACGTCGTACTTGCGGCGCTTGAAATCGACGATGCGATAGCGCTGCTTGTGGCCGCCGCCCTGGCGGAAGTTGACGATCCGGCCGTAGTTGTTGCGGCCGCCGTTGCGCTTCTTGCCCTCGGTCAAGGCCTTGACCGGCTTGCCCTTGTGCAGTTCCGAACGGTCGACGATGACGAGCTGGCGACGGCCCGGCGAAGTCGGTTTGAAGGTTTTCAACGCCATGGCTTAGACCCCTGTCGTCACGTCGATGGACTGACCCTGCGCCAGGGTCACCACCGCTTTCTTGAAGTCGCTCCGCTTGCCCTCTTGGCCCCGGAATCGCTTGGTCTTGCCTTCGCCGCGCAAGGTGTTGACGGCCTTGACCTTGACCTTGAACACGCCCTCGACGGCGGCCTTGATCTCCGGCTTGGTCGCTTCCAGCGGCACCTTGAAGGTGACCTGGTTGTGCTGCGAGCCCAGGGTCGACTTCTCGGTCACCACCGGGCGGCGGATGATCTCGAACATCTCGGCCTGGTCGAGCTTGACCACCACTGTCTTCATCGGTCGCGCGCGGCTCATTTCAGTCGCTCCACCAAATGCTGCACGGCTTCCTTGGTCAGCACCAAGGTGTCGCGGCGCAGGATGTCGTACACGTTGGCGCCCTGCTGCGGCAGCACATCCACGTTCGGGATGTTGCGCGCGGCCAGCGCGAACTTCTCGTTGACCACGGCGCCGTCGATGAACAGCACCGAGGCGAGGCCGAGCTTCTTCAGCTTGGCGCTCAGGTCCTTGGTCTTGCCGGCGGCCGCGGCCTCGTTCCAGACCAGCAGCTTGCCTTCCTTCTGCTTCGAGGACAGTGCCGTCTTCAGGGCCAGGGTGCGGACCTTCTTCGGCAGGTCGTGGGCATGGCTGCGCACCACCGGGCCGAAGATCGTGGCGCCGCCGCGGAACTGCGGCGAGCGCAGCGAACCCTGGCGCGCCCGGCCCGTGCCCTTCTGGGCATAGGGCTTCTTGGTCGTGCCGGAGACGTCGCCGATCTCCTTGGTCTTGTGCGTGCCGGCGCGGCGCTTGGCGAGCTGCCAGTTCACCGCGCGGGCCAGGATGTCCTTGCGGATCGGGCGGCCGAAGATGTCCTGGAACACCTCGTCGGCGACGTCGATCTCGCCCTGGGCCTTATTGTCGATATCGGTAACCTTGATCTTCATAACCGAATTCCTTACCTCAAGCCGCCGCTTCGGTCTTGGCCTTGAGCGCGGCCGGGAACGGCGCGTCCTTCGGCAACTTGCGCTTCACCGCGTCCTTGACCAGGACGAAGCTGCCTTCGTGGCCGGGCACCGCGCCCTGCACGTAGAGCAGGCCCTGCTCGGCATCGGCCTGGACCACCTTCAGGTTCTGCAGGGTGACCCGCTCGACGACGAGATGGCCGGCCGTCTTCTTGCCCGGGTAGGTGCGGCCCGGATCCTGGCGGTTGCCGGTCGAGCCGTGGCTGCGGTGCGACACCGAGACGCCGTGGGTGGCGCGCAGGCCGCCGAAGTTCCAGCGCTTCATCGCGCCGGCGAAGCCCTTGCCGATGGTGCTGCCGACCACGTCGACGAACTGGCCGGGCACGAAATGCGTCGCGGCGATCTCCGCGCCGACCTCGAGCAGGCCGTCCTTGCTGACGCGGAACTCGGCGAGCTTCTTCTTCGGCTCGACCTTGGCCTTGGCGTAGTGGCCGCGCTGCGCCTTCGAGACGTTCTTCACCTTGGCCTTGCCGACGCCGAGCTGCACGGCGTTGTAGCCGTTCTTTTCCTCGGTGCGGACGGCGACCACCTGGCATTCCTCGATCTTGAGGACGGTCACCGGCACGTGGTTGCCGTCCTCGGCGAAGATGCGGGTCATGCCCAATTTCTGGGCTACGAGACCGGTACGCATGGCTCGCGCTCCTTAATTCTTCAGCTTGATCTCGACGTCGACGCCGGCGGCGAGGTCGAGCTTCATCAGCGCGTCCACGGTCTGCGGCGTCGGGTCGACGATGTCGAGCAGCCGCTTGTGGGTGCGGATCTCGAACTGTTCACGGCTCTTCTTGTCGACATGCGGCGAGCGGTTCACGGTGAAGCGCTCGATGCGGGTCGGCAGCGGGATCGGGCCCCGCACCTGGGCGCCGGTCCGCTTCGCGGTACCGACGATCTCGCTGATCGACTGGTCGAGCACGCGATGATCGAACGCCTTCAGGCGGATGCGGATATTCTGGCTGTCCATCTTTCCGATCCTTACTCGATGATACTGGCGACGACGCCGGCGCCGACGGTGCGGCCGCCCTCGCGGATGGCGAAGCGCAGGCCGTCATCCATCGCGATGGGGGCGATCAGGTGGACTTCCATCGAGATGTTGTCGCCCGGCATCACCATTTCC
>CAZKDH010000078.1:0-10150 GCA_964551505.1 uncultured Rhodospirillaceae bacterium | reverse complement strand
TCGTCGCCGCATTCGGCAAAGACGATCAGCGAATCCAGCAGGTGATAGCCGTCCGGCCGCTTGCCGACGACATGCAGGTAGAGATTGATCTTGGCGCGGGCCAGCATCGACGATCGACGGGTCAGCCGTCCTGTTGCGTCTTCTTGGCGTCGGCGCCGAGCCCGTCCTCGATCTTCTTCTGGATGATCGGCACCTGGTCGTCTTCCGGCTTGAAGCTGAGGGCGCGGCTCCACTGGAACCGGGCCTCGTTCTGGCGCCCGACCCGCCAATAGGCGTCGCCGAGATGGTCGTTCAGCACCGGGTCCTCTGGCTGCAGTTCCACCGCGCGCTCGAGATAGTTCACCGCCTTGTCGAACTGGCCGAGCTGGAAATAGGCCCAGCCCAGGCTGTCGACGATGAAGCCTTCCTCCGGCCGCTGCTCGACCGCCGACTCCAGCATCTTCAGCGCCTTGTCGAGATTCTCCCGGCGTTCGACCCAGGTATAGGCGAGGTAGTTGAGCACGTAGGGCTGATCGGGCGAGAGCTCCAGGGATTTCAGGAAATCCGGCTCCGCCTTGTCCCATTTCTTCGCCCGCTCATAGGCGGTGCCGCGGAAATAGTACATCGACCAGTCGCCGGGGCCGGGCTTCGGCGTGCGCTCGATGGCGACCGAATAGGCGGCAGCGGCCTCGTCGAAGCGCTTCTCGTGGCGCAGCAAATCGCCCAGCGCGATTGCCGCATCGGAACGCGTCGGCTCTTCTTTTACCATGTTGCCGAGCAGCGTCAGTGTCTCCTCGGTCCGGCCGAGCTCGCGCAAAGCATCCGAAATCGACAGTTCGGCGCTCCAGCGATAGGGCGATGTCGCGCCGATGGTCCCGTAGAGCTCGACCGCAGCTTCGTAATGCTTGCCGTTCTCCAGCAGGTTGGCGACCAGCAGCTTGGCGATGTCGAGATTGGGGTTGAGATAGAGCGCCAGGCGGCCGAACAGCACGGCCTGGCTGTCCAGGTTCTCCGAGCGCAGCAGGCTGGCAAGATCGAAGAGGACCTCGGCCACCCCTTCCTCGACGCTGCCGACATAGGGCTTCTTCGTCGCCGGCGCGGCGAGGCTGCGCTCGATGCCGTCCGCCATGGCCGACCCGACGCCGGGCGCCTGTTCGCGGAACTTGGCGAGCAGGCTGCGCACCGCATCGTCCTTCCCCTGCCGGTGCAGCAGATCGGCATAGATCTCGACCACATGCGATGTCAGCCGGTCCTGGTCGGCCAGCGCCAGGAAGCGCTTTTCGGCCTGGTCCGGATGCTTGGCGAAATCCTCCATCAGCGCCGAATGGACCTCGACCACCGGTTTCAGGCCGTCGATCGCGTCCAGGGGCTTCAGCGCCGCCAGGGCCTTCTCGATATTGTCGGTGCCGAGGATCAGCCAGGCCTCGATCAGCGGCCGCCCGATCCGGCTGGCACCGTCCTCGCCGATCCCCGTCAGATTCTGGCGGGCGGCAGCAAAATCGTGCCGCTTGATTTCCGCCAGGACCAGGGTGATCGACAGCAGCGGCGCCCTGACGCCGCGGCTGTCGAGATCGCTGGCCAGCTTGATGCCTTCGTCGATCTGACCGCTGCTCAGGAGCGCGACGAGGGTCTGCTGCGCCAGGCGATCGTTCTTCGGATCGGCCTTAAGCGCCAAGGGCAGGAGTTCCGCCGCGGCCTTGGCATCGCCGGCTCCGATGGCATGCTGTCCCGCCAGATAGGCGCCCGCCGCCGACCAGCTGATCGGGCCGCTCACCCCACCGGGCGTCGATCCGGGGGTTTCCGCCGAGGCCGGCATCCCGCCCTGGCAGGCGGCCAGCAGCGCCGGCAGCAGGACCAGGGCTAAGGCTTTGGGATTAAATCTGGATTTCGGCTGCAGCCGGTGACGTTCTCGCAAGATGACGGTTTCCTTTCGCGGCCGGCAGGGCCGCCTCCGTCATTCTTAGCAGGAACCGAGCAATCTGAATAGCTTACCCGTCCCCTTCGGGCGCGCGTCCGGCATCACATGTTCGGGTAGTTCGGCCCCCCGGCGCCTTCCGGCACCACCCAGTTGATGTTCTGGGTCGGGTCCTTGATATCGCAGGTCTTGCAGTGCACGCAGTTCTGCGCGTTGATCTGCAGGCGCGGATTCTTGCCGTCGGCATCGCGGACGATCTCATAGACGCCGGCCGGACAGTAGCGCTGCTCCGGCGCATCATAGAGGGCGAGATTCACCTCGATCGGCACGCTCTTGTCCTTCAGCGTCAGATGCGCGGGCTGGTTTTCCTCGTGATTGGTGCCGGAAAGGAAGACCGAGGACAGGCGGTCGAAGCTCACCACATTGTCGGGCTTGGGATAGGCGATCTTCGGCATCTCCGAGGCCTTCCTGAGCGAGGCATTGTCCGCCTTGTGATGGAAGGTCCAGGGCGCCTTGCCGCGGAAGAGGTAGGTGTCGAGCGCCGAATAGATGAAGCCGAGATAGACGCCCCAATGGAAGCTCGGGCGGATGTTGCGCACACTGTGCAGCTCCTCCCAGATCCAGCTCTGCTTCAGCTTCTCCGGGTAAGCGATGACCTCGCCGCCGGTCTCGCCGGCTTTCAGGTGGGCAAAGATCGCTTCCGCCGCGGTCATGCCGGACTTCATCGCCCCCTGGGTGCCCTTGATCTTCGGCACGTTGAGGAAGCCCGCTGTGCAGCCGATCAGCACCCCGCCGGGGAAGGTGAGTTTCGGGATCGACTGGAACCCGCCCTCGTTGATCGCCCGCGCGCCATAGGCGATGCGCCGGCCGCCTTCGAAGGTCGGCCGGATTGCCGGATGCTGCTTGAAGCGCTGGAACTCCTCGAAGGGCGAGAGGTGCGGGTTCTCGTAATCCAGCCCGACCACGTAGCCCACCGCCACCTGGTTGTTCTCCAGGTGGTAGAGGAAGGAACCGCCATAGGTCTTCCAGTCCATCGGCCAGCCGGCGGTATGGATGATCTTTCCCGCCTGGTGCTTGGCGGGCTCGACTTCCCACAGCTCCTTGATGCCGATGCCGAAGGTCTGCGGATCGGCGCCGTCGCGCAGCTTGAATTTCTCGAACAACCCCTTGGTCAGCGACCCGCGGCAGCCCTCGGAGAACACCGTCTGCTTGCCGTGGAGCTCGACGCCGCGGGTGTGATTGGCGGTCGGCTGGCCGTCCTTGCCGATCCCCATGTCGCCGGTGGCGACGCCCTTGACCTCGCCCTTCTCATTATAAAGGACCTCGGCGGCGGCGAAGCCCGGATAGATCTCGACACCCAGGCCCTCGGCCTGCTGGCCCAGCCAGCGGGTGAAGTTGCCCAGGGAGATGATGTAGTTCCCGGCATTGTGCATCTGCGGCGGGGTCGGCAGGCGATAGGCCTTGGCTGCCGTCAGGAACAGGAAATTGTCGTCCTGGGCCGGGGTATTGAGCGGCGCGCCCTTCGCCTTCCAGTCGGGGATGAGCTCGTTGAGGGCCCGCGGCTCCAGCACTGCACCCGACAATATATGTGCGCCGATCTCGGCACCCTTCTCGATGACGCAGACCGAGACCTCGTGGCCCTGCTCGGCAGCGAGCTGCTTCAGGCGGATCGCGGCGCTCAGGCCGGAGGGTCCGCCGCCGACGATCACCACGTCGTATTCCATAATGTCGCGATCCATGCCGTCCTCCCGTGATCCCGCCCGTTCCGGCTGGCGAGCTTGTTACATCTCCGGCGGATCGGTGACAATGGCGGGCCGCTGGCGCCGCCCCGGCATCTGTCCCGCGGCTGGCCGCGATGCTAGTCTGCCCCGATGCACCCCGCCGATACGCCGCTCGACTCCGACCCGACCGCCCGGACTGCCGCCGGAGCCCTGGCGCTGCTCAAACTCTATATCGAGTGGGGCGCCGACGAAGCTATTGAAGAGACGGCACAAAGCCGCCTCGGGGCGACGGTCGTTCCCGCCCCGGCAGCCGCGGCGCAGCCGGCGCCACGCGGCCAGCCCGCCGCAAGACCGCCGCAAGCGCCGGTGGCTGCGGCGCCGGCCGTGGCGAAGGCCCTGGGCCCGCTGGATCAGGCCGCGGTCGATTCCGCCCGCAGCGCCGCCCGGGGCGCCCTGTCCCTGGAGGCCCTGCGGGAGGCCCTGGCCCAGTTCGACGGGGTCGCCCTGCGCAAGACCGCCACCCATCTGGTCTTCGCCGACGGCAATCCCAAGGCCAAGGTGATGCTGGTGGGCGAGGCGCCCGGCGCCGACGAGGACCGGCAGGGCCTGCCCTTTGTCGGGGTTTCCGGCCAGCTGCTCGACCGGATGATGGCGGCGATCGGCCTGGATCGCACCAGCTTCTACATAACCAATGTCTGTTTCTGGCGGCCGCCCGGCAACCGCAAGCCGACCGACGCGGAACTGGCGGCTCAGCTGCCCTTCGTCCTGCGCCATATCGAACTGGTGGCGCCGAAGGTGCTGGTCCTGGTCGGCGGATCCTCGGCCCAGATGCTGCTCGGGACCAACGAAGGCATCACCCGCCTGCGCGGCCGCTGGTTCGACTATACCTCCGACGGCATTGCCGCCCCGATCCCGACCCTGCCGATCTTCCACCCCGCCTATCTGCTCCGGCACCCCGCGCTGAAGCGCGAAACCTGGCGCGATCTGCTCAATCTCCGGGAACGCCTGACCGCCCTCGGGGTTTGAATCAGCGCCGGGGATGGCACCGACCGGACGGCTGGAAACGGGCTCCGAGGCCCCAAAAATTAACTAGAATAAGTCTAAGAATTTAGGCGCTTTGGACCGAGTGCATTCGCATGAAGGTCGAGTTATCCCAAAACTTTTCTGTGACAAAATCAATATGTAGTAGTTAACCACACCCACGGCACCATATCTGTTGATCCCCAGGTGGCATTTTTTCTGGACAGGCCGGGTTCGATCGTCTACCCCTGACTCCAGAAAAAGGTCGAATAGTTAAGAAAGTATGACTCGCCGGACTGTCCGGCGGGCAAATTCAAGGGGGCGATACCTTGAAGCAGTACCGTGCTCATAACGGTTGGCGCCGCTATCTGGCCCTGACCGCTATCTCAGCGGCGCTCTTCGCAGCGACCGCTCCAAGCTTGGCCCAACCTAGCCTCGCCCAGGACACGACCGCTGCTTTGCCGGGCGATGACGTGCAGCTGGTGGGTATCGACCTGCCGCGCCCGCTCGACCAGGTGAATGCCGACCGCTACCGCGCGATCTTCCGCGACCAGGCCCAGGGCGACCTCCGGGGCGCCGATGCCTTGATCGGCGACCTGACCGATCAGTCGCTGCTCGGCCATGTCCTGGCCGCTCGCTATCTGTCCCCGCAATACAATTCCAAACCCAAGGAACTGGCCGACTGGCTGCGCGCCTATTCGATGCTGCCGGATGCCGGGGCGATCTACAGCCTGGCCCAGGCCAAGGGCGCCACGTCCCTGACCAAGCCGAAGCAGGACATCACCCGCGTCGGCTCGCCGGACGAGAGCGTGTCGGACAGCGACGCCGACTGGCAGGCCGGGTTGGCCGCCTGGCGCAAGAAGGACTTCGGCACCGCCGCCACGCATTTCTCGGCGGCGGCCGCGAAGACCGAAAGCTCGCCCTGGAACCGTTCGGCGGCGGCCTACTGGGCGTCGCGTGCCTTCCTGCGCAACAAGCAGCCGGAACAGGTCAGCAAGTGGCTGAAGGCGGCCAACCAGTTTCCGCGGACCTTCTATGGCCAGCTGGCGCAGCGGGCCCTCGGTATCGAGGCCGAGTACAACTGGGAATCGCCGGAACTGACCACCGATCTCGGCCAGCTGCTGATGACCTCCGGCGCCGGCAAGCGCGCCCTGGCGCTGATCCAGCTCGGGCAGCTGACCGCGGCGGAAAAGGAACTGCTGATCCTCCAGGGCGCCGCCAAGGGCGATCCGGATCTGGCCCGGGCGCTGCTCGCCTTCTCGCAGGCCTACCGCATGCCCTCCCTCGCGCTGCGCATCGGCGCCAGCCATCGGGTCAAGGACGGCGAATACATCGACGCCGCCATGTATCCGGTGCCGTCCTGGAAGCCGAAGCTCGGCTTCTCGGTCGACCGCGCCCTGCTCTACGCTATCATGCGCCAGGAATCCGGCTTCAATCCCTACGCCGTCAGTCCGGCAGGCGCCAAGGGCCTGATGCAGCTGATGCCGGGCACCGCCCGCATCGTCAGCAACAACGATGCGGCGAACCTCAAGGATCCCCTGGTCTCCATCGCCATCGGCCAGAAGTACATCCAGCGCCTGATGAAGGAAGCCTCGGTCAAGGACGATCTCTTCATGCTGGCCGCGGCCTACAATGCCGGCCCCGGCAACCTGCAGAAGTGGAAGGGCTCGATCGGCGCCAGCGCCAATGACGATCCGCTGCTCTTCATCGAGAGCCTGCCCTCGCACGAGACCCGGCTGTTCATCGAGCGGATCATGGCGAGCTACTGGATCTACCAGAACCGCCTGGGCCAGGAGACGACGTCGCTCGACGCCGTCGCCACCGGCGCCTGGCCGACCTACAACAGCCAGGACAAGAACCAGACCGCGTCCAACTGACCGCGGTTCACGGCGCGGCCTTTTCCGGCGCATGCCCGCCGGCTGCGCGGCACCCCTGTACACCGCAACGAAGTTCCTGCTCTAATCGCCGCCGGAAACAGCAACCGACGGCGCCATGTCCCGCATCGACGATTCACGCCCCTTCCTCCCCGTCAACATCGCGGTGATGACGGTTTCCGACACCCGGACCGAGGCCGATGACAAGTCCGGTCGCACGCTCGTCGAGCTGCTGCAGCGTGACGGCCATAAGCTCGCGGCCCGCATCATCGTCAAGGACGAGCGTCCGGCCATCGTCGCCCAGCTGGTGAAATGGATCGGCGACCCGGAGATCGACGTGGTGATCTCGACGGGCGGCACCGGCGTCACCGGCCGCGACGTGACGCCGGAGGCCTTCGAAAGCGTCTTCGAGAAGCGGATCGACGGCTTCGGCGAGCTGTTCCGCTGGCTGTCCTATCAGAAGATCGGCACCTCGACGATCCAGTCCCGCGCCACTGCGGGCGTCGCCAACGGCACCTATCTGTTTGCGCTCCCCGGCTCGCCGGGAGCCTGCAGGGACGGCTGGGAGGACATCATCCGCCTGCAGCTCGACAACCGCCATCGCCCCTGCAATCTCGTCGAACTGATGCCGCGGCTGAACGAGCACAAGATGTAGCGCGGCCCGGCACGTCGCAGGCCGCCCTCGGGGCCACGACCAGGGCCGCGATCTAGGCCAGCGGCATCCGCCGCTCGATCAGCCTGGCGAAAATGCTGGCGCCGATCGGCAGGATATCGTCGTCGATGACGAAATTCGGATTGTGGATCGGCACGTTGCCGCCATGGCCCAGCAGGAAATAGGCACCGGGCACGGCCTTCAGGAAATCGGCGAAGTCCTCGCTGCCGAAGGTCGGATTGGGCTGCGTCAGGACCCGTTCGGCGCCGACGATCTCCCGCGCCGCTGCCGCCAGGTGGCCGCTTTCGGCCGCGTGGTTCACCAGCACCGAGAACACGTCGTTGATCTCCACGCCGATCTTCACCTCATAGGCCGAGGCCAGGCCCGCCGCGATGCCGCGCAGGCGGTCGCGGATGAGGTTCCGCCCCGCCTCGGAGAACGCCCGGATCGTGCCGGCGAGGCGCGCTTCGCCGGGAATGACGTTGTAGGCGGAACCGGCATGGACCTGGGTCACCGAGAGCACGCCGGACTGCGCCGGGTCGATGTTGCGGCTGATGATCGACTGCAGCGACTGGACCAGCGCCGCGGCGATGACGATCGGATCCTTGGCGAAATGCGGATAGGCGCCGTGGCCGCCGGTGCCCTCGATCTTGACGTCGAAGAAATCGCAGGCCGCGGCGACAGGTCCCGGCCAGATGCCGACCTGTGCGGCCTCGAGTTCCGGCTCGTTGTGCAGCGCATAGATTTCCTCGAACCCGAAGCGCTCCAGGATTCCGTCGGCCAGCATTGCCCGCGCACCGCCGCGGCCCTCCTCCGCCGGCTGGAAGACCAGGACCGCGGTGCCGTCGAAATTCCGCGTCTCGGCGAGGTAGCGCGCCGTGCCGAGCAGGATGGCGGTATGGGCGTCGTGGCCACAGCCATGGAACTGCCCCGGCGTCTGCGAGGCATACGCAAGGCCGGTCTTCTCCTCCATCGGCAGGGCATCCATGTCGGCACGAAGGCCGATCCGCCGCGCGCTCCCGCCTTTGCCGCGAACCAGGCCGACCACCCCGGTGCCGCCGATGCCGGTATGGGTCTCGATGCCCCAGGCACGCAGCCTCTCGGCGACGATCGCCGCGGTGCGCGTTTCCTCGAAGCCCAACTCCGGATGGGCATGGAGGTCATGCCGCAAGGCCGCCAGTTCCGCAGCGTAGGCTGCAATTTGCACGATGACCGACATGCCGGCTCCCCTCTTCTGCTTTGACGCCCAACCCCGCCCCAACTATCCCGCCCCGACTATCCCGCCCGACCGGGCGGGGCGTCAATCGCGCTCAGGCCCGTTCCGGCACCGGCACTTCTTCCACCGCGCTCAGGTCGTCCGCCTGCCGCAGCTTCGGAAACCAGAAGAACCAGAGCAGCGCCACGACCAGGGTGCAGATGCCGCCGAGGACGGTGGCGGCCACCGGGCCGAACAGGCCCGCCGAGGTGCCGGCCCGGAAGCTGCCGAGATCGTTGGAGGCATTGATCAGCACGGCATTGACCGCCGTCACGCGGCCGCGCAGATGGTCCGGCGTCCAGAGCTGGATCAGGACTTCGCGGATATAGACGCTGATCATGTCGCTGGCGCCCATGAGGGCAAGTGCGGCAACCGAAAGGACCAGCGACGTGGAGAGCCCGAAGGCCAGCGTGCCGAGCCCGAACACGGCGACCGCCGCGAACATCAGGTGGCCGGCCCGGCGGCGGATCGGATAGAGGCCGAGATAGAGCGCCATGCAGAGCGCGCCGACGCCGATCGCCGCCCGCAAGACGCCGAGCTCGGTCGGACCCGCCACCAGGATGTCGCGGGCATAGATCGGCAGCAGCACCACGGTGCTGCCGAGCAGGACGGCGAAGAGATCGAGCGTGGTCGCCCCCAATACCGTCTTCTCCTTCAGCATGTAGTGGAAGCCGCCCATCAGCTGGTCCATCAGCCTAGATTCCTGCGCACGCGCCTGCTCGCGATGCCGGATGCCGAGCGCGGCGAGGATCGCTACCCCTACCATGAACAGTGCCGTTCCATAGGCGAAGCCGGGCGAGATGCCGTAGAGCAGCCCGCCCAGGGCCGGTCCCGCAATCGCCCCCAGCTGCCAGGCCGCGGTCGAGCAGCCGATCGCTGCCGCAATTTCCTCGCGCCGCACCAGATTGGGCGCGATGGCGCTGGCGGCGGGGTTCATGAAGGCGCGCCCAGTCGCCAGTACCGCGAGCAGGGCCAGCACCTGCCAGATCCGGGTGTCGGTCTCGACGTCGGTGAGGAAGATGCCGAGGACGCTGAGGAATTCCACCAGCATGCAGATGACGATGATGCGGCGGCGGGGAAAGCGGTCGGCGAAAGTACCGGTCACCATCACCAGCAGCAGGGTCGGCAGGAACTGCACCAGCCCGACCAGGCCGAGATCGAAGGGATCGCGCGAGATGTCGTAGATCATCCAGCTCACCGAGACGGTCAGGATCTCCGCCGCCAGGGTGCTGAGAAAGGCGCTCAACTGGAAACAGAAGAAGTCCCGGTTGCGCAGTACGGAGATCATGTTGGGCTGGGAGGACAAGGGCTGCTCGCCGGCAATTCTTGATGGGCGTGCAGTGATACCCCGGTCGGATCGGCGAGACCAGCGCGGCGACGCAGGGGATGGGCCAGCCGATCGGCCCCAATCATTATTTTGTTCTTTATTTGTTCCTTTTGCCGTGCCATGATTTCTCATGGCCGAGCCCTTGGATTTCGATGCTTCCTGCCCCGACCCGACCTTGCCCGATCAGGCGCGGAAGGGGCGCGGGGCCGTGAGCAACCGACCGGGGCGTTACGAACTGGGCCAGAGGCCGCTGGAGGACGACGGCTGGACGGCGCCGGAGGAGGATGACGCGCCGCCCCTGCGCACCACGGTGGCGATCGATGCCAGCCGATCCATCATCAGCCGCAACCAGTCGCCGGACATCCCCTTCGAGCAGTCGATCAACCCCTATCGCGGCTGCGAGCACG
>CAZKDH010000077.1:0-1799 GCA_964551505.1 uncultured Rhodospirillaceae bacterium | reverse complement strand
GACACGTCGAACGTGATCGCGCGGCCCGCGACCGCCGCGACGCTCACGGTGATCTCGACCGTCATCCCGAGCAGCGTCGCCGCCAGGTGGTCGATCTCGACGCGCGTGCCGACCGAGTCCTCGCCGTCGTCGAGGTGCGCGAGCAGCATCTCGCGCGCCGTGACCTCGATGTCGCGCACGAGCATCGGCGTGGCGTAGACGCGGGCCTTCTCGCCCATGAAGCCGATCGTGCGTTCGCGGTCGACGGCGAACGTGCGCGTCACCGTCAACCCTGGGGCAAGCGTGGCTTTCATCGGGTACTCCGTCACGGGCGTCTCGACGGCGCGGCGCCCGGGGCGTCCCCGCCCGGCACCGCGCTCCTCCTGGCGGGGACCGCGCGCGTCCGCCGCTTCGTGCGGGGCGGATCGGGCGCGGTTGAGGCCCTGCCGATTCCGGGCTATTCTGGTAACCGGATGCCGAAATTGACTTGACGCGCATCAACGGGATCGAAGGCGGCGGACGCATGGGGACGCGGGCGCGGAAGGCGGGCGGACGGCGGGGCGGGACGCCCGCCCCGAAGGGGCGGCCGCCGGCCGCCGGCGGCCGCGCGCGAACGCGGCCCGCCGTCGCGCGATCCCCGTCCGCGGCCGGGGAGCCGCCGGTCGCGGTCCGCGCCGCGCGCCCCGGCGACCTGGCCTCGGTGACCGCGATCGACGCCGAGGTGACGGGGCTCGCGAAGCCCGCCTACTGGCGCGGCATCTTCCGCCGCTACGGCGCGAGCGCGAAGGTCGGCCGCCACCTGCTGGTCGCCGAGGCGGCCGGCGAGGTCGTCGGCTTCATCATCGGGGAGGTACGCGGCTGGGAGTTCGAGTCGCCCCCCTGCGGCTGGGTGTTCGCGATCGACGTGCACCCGGGCGCGCGGCTCTCCGGCATCGGCACCAGGCTCCTGGCCGGCATCGTCAGCGCGTTCCGGCGCGCCGGCGTGACGACGATCCGGACCATCCTCTCGCGCGAGAACGCGCTGGTGCTGTCGTTCTTCCGCAGCCAGGGGATGATGGCCGGGCCGTTCATCCCGCTCGAGATGGAGCTCGATTGAAGCTGCAGAAGAACACGCGGCTCGCGCTCTACAGCGTGCTCGAGTTCGCGGCGGCGCCGGGCCGCCACGTCGCCGCGTTCGAGATCGCCGACAAGTACGGCGTTTCCCCGCACCACCTCGCGAAGGTGCTCTCCGAGCTCGCGCGCGAGGGCATCGTCGAGTCGGTTCGCGGCGTCGGCGGCGGCTACCGGTTCGCCGCGAACGCCCGGCGCCTCACGCTCGACGACGTGATCCGCCGCTTCGAGGAGCTCGTGCCCACCGAGGCCGAGCGCCGCGAGACCGGCGAGCGCACGCCGGCGGGCCGCGCGATCGCGACCGTGCTCTCCGAGATCGACGAGATCGCGCAGGCGACGTTCCGGTCGAACACGATCGCGACGATGCTCCGGATCATGGCGCGGCAGGAAGCCGCGGCGCCCGAGCGCCGGAAGCCGAGGTAGCGCGCCGCCGGCGCGTCACCAGCCGAACTTCGCCCTCGCCGCGTCGCTCATGCGGTCCGGCGTCCACGGCGGGTCGAACGTGAGCTCGACGTCCACCGTCGCCAGCGACGGGAAGCGGTCGCGGATCGCGTCGCGGACGGAATCCCGCAGGTAGTCGCCGACCGGGCAGGTCGGCGTCGTCATCGTCATGGTCACGGCGACCCGGTCGTCGTCCACGTCCACGCCGTAGACGAGGCCCAGGTCGACGATGTTCATGCCGGCCTCCGGATCGATCACCGTCGCGATCG
>CAZKDH010000076.1:0-1654 GCA_964551505.1 uncultured Rhodospirillaceae bacterium | reverse complement strand
GATCCTCGCCCATCCATCGACGCCAACGACCGGCACGATCCCGTTGTTTTTGTCCGGAAAGGCATAGACCTCTTTAGTCCATGGGTTCAAGCCGTACTGGTCGGCGACGATCAGCAGGGCCATCATTTGTTCGTTTGATACATCGCCCTTGATGGCGGTCGACTTGAGCGTGGTCAGCATCTTGGCCGGCTCTACGGAAAACCGTGATGCCATCTTGGCCAATAGGCTGGGCGGTTGAACGGTTGCGACTTCTCCCATGTCATTTCTCCTTGAGTAACAGCCGGCGGCTGCCGGCGGTGGTGGTCGAATAGTGCTCGGCGGCGAACTTGTCCAGGTATTCCCCGTGGCCTAGCTCGGAAAGCTGGTTGTTCAGGTCAATCGCCGTGTTGTGCCAGTCGATGCGCTGCCCCGGCTTCGCCGCCTTCCAGGTGGCCAGCGTCATGCCCATGTAGCGCAGCACGGCGGCTTCGCCCATGTGGGCGGTGATGGCGTCGCGCATGGCCTGCTCGGCTTCCTCGAGGGTCTTGATCTCGCCCTTGATCTCAGATAGCCGACGCACGGCCTGCGCGACTTCCGGCGTCGCCTCGATCTCGCGCTGGTTGTCGCGCGGGAACAGTTTCAGCACGTCCGACTCGCTGGCCGGTTCCGGCGCGATGTCGGCGATGACGTGGTTTCGCCACCACTCGGCGGCGCGGGCGAGGATTTCACGTTCAAGTTCCAGATCGCGGCGCATGGTATAGACGCGCAGTTCCTGGTTTCCGAACAGGACGGCCAGGTCTGCCCACTCGCAGCCCGTCAGGGCGGCGTAGGTGGCGATCTGGATCAGGTACTGCTGCGGCACCTGGTCGGTGCCGGATGGCCCCCAATCGGCCGCATTCGAGGCGGCGAAGGCGCTGGCAGTCTTGCACTCCAGCAATCTGTCCGTGCGGACTTCGCGCTTGTGGCTGGCGACCTTGGCGCCGTCCGGCACCACCAGGCGGTCGACGTGGCCGATCACCATCGGGAAGTCAGGGTGCTGCAGCATCGGGTTGAATCGTTGCACGGCGCGGCCGGTGGCGTCGCTGTACTCGCGGGCGACGAATTCCTCGGCGTAGCTGCCAAAGCGCATCTGCAGGGTGCCATCCTGCTGCGCGGCGCGGCCGGTCTTCTCCATCCAGACATCGACCGCCGAGCGGTAGGGCGACAGCCCGAGGACGGCGGCCATGTCGCTGCCGCCCAAACCGGCGCGGCGCTCCGCCAGGAAGGCGGACATTTTGTCCGGTGCGTTCATGCCTTCACCACTTCCGGCATGAAGTCGGAGCGCCCGATCATCGGGCTGTCGTCGCGGCCCTGCCAGCGGTCGCGCCACTCTTCTTGGACACCATCGGGCGGCAGGCTGTCCTTGCGGCGGTCATAGGCGGCATCGGACGCCGCCGCAGCCGGCGCGTCGAGGTCTTCTTCCAGGCGCCGCACTTCCCTGTCGGCCGCCGCCTGCATTTCGGCTGCGGCGTGCTCGACGTGGAAATCTGCGTCGTCCAGTTCCGGGTGAACGCGCAGATAGACATGCAGCTCACGCAGGAGGATGGCGAGGTCTTCCGCCGACGGCCCGGCGACCTGGCCGGTGAAGACGGCGATCAGGGCTTTCGGATCGCGGCCAAGGCGCTGACGCTGGGCG